>JBJTOP010000001.1:0-5697 GCA_046074645.1 Planctomycetaceae bacterium
TAGCTCAGTTGGTAGAGCACAGGACTGAAAATCCTGGTGTCGGGGGTTCGATTCCCCCTCTGCCCATTTCCATCAAACACACAAACAGCCCTCAACAGGCCCCACCGGCAAGTCCCGGCGGGGCCTGTTCCTTTTTAAGCCGTGCGGACTCCTTCCGGATCATCTGTTACGTTTGCGGCCGGTGTCAGAAAGGCCCAACATGCGTCCCTGGATCCTTGCCGAAACTAACTACCACCAAATCCTCTCCTGTGATTATCAGGTCGCCGTGCTCCCAATGGGCGCAACCGAACCCCATAATCTGCACTTGCCATACGGTACCGACACGTTTCAGGCAGAAGCCATTTCCAGCCGCGCCTGCGAAGCCGCGTGGAACGCCGGTGCCCGAGTGATCATGCTTCCGGCCATTCCCTACGGTACCGAAACCAATCAGCATCGCTGCCGCTTGTCCATCAATGTGAATCCTTCCACGCTGGGGCTGATGATCCGCGATCTCGTGGATTCGCTTGAAGGACACGGCATACGTCGCCTGCTGATTCTCAACAGCCACGGCGGTAATGAATTCAAGCCACTGCTCCGAGAGCTCTTTGGCAAAACGTCTGTTCAGCTGTTTTTGTGCGACTGGTTTCGAGGACTCACAGCGGACGTTCGTCCGGTACTGTTCTCAGCTCCGGACGACCATGCCGGTGAAGTCGAAACTTCACTGGGACTGGCCTTTTTTCCCCAGTTTGTCCGCACCAACCCGGATGGTACTCTGGCTGCGGATGATGGCGCGGTTCGACTGACACGTTTTGACGCAGTCAATCGCGGCTGGGTCTCCATCACTCGCCCCTGGCACCTGCTCACTACAAACACCGGTTCAGGCAATCCGCACGGGGCGACCGCTGACAAGGGGCAGAAGCTGATGGATGTGATGGTCGAGCGACTGGCTGGATTTCTGGTCAGTTTATCCAGTACATCACTCGATGCCGAATTTCCGTTCTGACGCGTTCGACTGACGCGTTCAGACGTTGCGGCGGCGGCCGATAGGGCGACCAGTTTCCACCAGCGGCACAGGACGACCGGCAGGGTTGGTCCAGTGCGATCCGGGATCGATGCCCAGGTGCGAAAATACGGTGGCAGCCAAATCTCCGGGCCCCAGCGGTTGCTCCTGAATAGAGCCGCCGCGACGATCGGTGGCACCGATCACCTGGCCACCTTCAAGACCACCACCCGCCATCAGGAAGGACATTACCGAAGGCCAGTGATCGCGGCCAGCGGTTTTGGTCATCACAGGGCTGCGGCCGAATTCGCCAATCACCAGCAGCAGCGTGGTTTCAAGAAGCCCTCTGTCTTCAAGGTCACTGACAAGCGCTGCAAGGCTTCGATCAAGCAGCGGCAGCATCGGCGTGAGCCCTCGGACGATGCCGCCCCAGCGGACTTCATCGCCGTGGTGGTCCCAGTGTCCCCAGGCGTCACTCAGCGTTACAAAGGTGACGCCGGCCTCTACGAGTCTTCTTGCGAGGAGAGTCTTGTCGCCGAGCGAATCGCGGCCGTAACGATCCCGGACAGAGTCGGGTTCCTGACTAATGTCGAAGGCCTTCTGAGCGGCACCACCGAGAACCAGATCGAAGGCCTCCTGAGTGTAGCGATCCTGCTGACGGAAGCCTTCGCTGAGATCGAGCGATCGGCGGTAGCGATCCAACTCCCGACGGAGGTGATCGCGGTCTTCCAGCCGCGGAACTTCGACTCCCTGCGGCAGTGAGAATCGGCCGTTGACACGGACGCCGTCGAGCGGTTCGTATGGTTGTCCCAGATCTCCGGCCCCGTAAATATCGGAAACCATGCTGTCCGCGAGCGCGACGTACGGAGGCATTCCCGATCGATCAGCACCGCGAAAGCGAGCGGCCACGGCCCCCATTGAGGGTATGCCACCACCCTGCCTGCCAATTTCTGTTCGCTGAGCTTTCGGATTGCCCGCCTGAAAGGTAATCGGAGTGTGATTACTTGAACTGGCGTCCATTGATCGCACGATCGCGTACCGATCAAGCATCTTTGCCTGAAGCGGCAGATGTTCACAGACCTGCACGCCCGGAACACAGGTGGAAATCGGACGAAACGGCCCGCGAATTTCAGGTGGCTGCTCTGGCTTCATATCCCACATATCAATCTGACTGGGACCACCGGAAAGCCAGATTTGAATCACGGATCGCACCGGGCGGGCAACCGCCGGTTTGCCTTGAGCAGCCGCGGCCGTTTGCCGCAGCAGCCCAGGCAGGCTGAGCCCAGCAAGGCCCGACAAACCTGCCTGCAGGAACCATCGACGACGCCCCGCCTGGAAAATGGGCTGAGATTCCGGTCCGAATCCATGCGACAGCAGGCCCCCGTGGGGACGGCCGTGAGCAGAGCAGGGGGCAGACATGGTTGAGGCTCCGATGGAGGGCTTGATGTGAGCTGGTGTGACCGGGAGGCGGGATGACTTGCGGGGGGTGGGATGGAAAGGTTATCGGCAACTTGAGCGGTCCGCCAGACAAAGCCGGAAAAAAGGTGGGATGAACGGGCGAGGAACAGGGGGCGAGCTGATTCAGTGACCGGTGTGTCGTGCCAGCAGCTCAGCGATCTGAACGGCGTTGGTGGCCGCTCCTTTTCGCAGATTGTCTGAAACGCACCAGAACGTGAGACAGTTCTGGTGTGACAAATCCCGTCGAATCCGGCCCACAAACACAGCATCCGATCCACTGCAGGCCAGCGGCATGGGATACTGGAAGTCGGCGGGATCATCCAGAACGGTGATTCCCGGAGTGGCAGTGAACAGGGCGCGGGCTTCGTCCACGCTGAGCGGTCGCTCGGTTTCCACATTAATCGTTTCGCTGTGGCAGTTGGCGACGGGAATGCGGATACATGTTGGGCAGACCTGAATGCTTTCGTCCCCAAGAATCTTTCGAGTCTCGTAAATCATCTTCAGCTCTTCACTCGTGTAGCCGTCCTGCTTGAAACTGCCGATCTGCGGGATCGCGTTGAAGGCGATGGGATATCGGAAGGCGGCATACGCATAGGGTTCTTCGGCCAGCGTTGCACGAGTGCCGCCGAAGAGGTCGGCTGTGCCCTGCAACCCCGCGCCGCTGACCGCCTGATAGGTACTCACGACCACGCGACGCACGCGAGCGGCATCATGGAGCGGCTTGAGGGCAAGCGCCATCTGGGTGGTGGAGCAGTTGGGGCTGGCGATGATTCCGCGAGCGTTCAATGCCGCTTCCGGATTGATTTCGGGAATGACGAGCGCGACGTCGGGATGCATTCGCCAGTAGCCCGATTCATCGATCACTCGGCAACCGGCCTTCAAGGCGGAGGGTAGAAATTCGGCTGCTGTTTCGTCCGGAGTGCTGGCAATGACGAGGTCAATGCCGGAAAAGCAGTCATGGGTCAGTTCTTCGATGGTCACGAGGCCACCGGAAAACGCAACCTGCTGTCCGGCACTCCGAGCTGACGCAAAAAAACGAAAATGCCGGGCCGGAAACTGCCGCTGTTCAAGCAATTGCAGAATGATCCGACCAACCGCTCCTGTCGCTCCCACCACGGCCACTGTTTCAAACACAAGTTGTTCCTGTTCAGGCAGTTCGGGCAAATGAAGAGAGATCCCGGGGGTGTCTCCGGGAAGGTCAGAAACTGGCGGCGCGCGGGAAGAACTGCCAATCCACGTTTTCCGCCGCTTCCGGACTTTTCTTTGGGGGTGATATACCAGAAAATGTCGAAACCCCACAGACACCCCCCGCGGTTCCTCCGGTATTAACCCCCAGTAATTCCCGTGATCAGGAATTGCTGCTCGAATCTCGCCGCCGGGCAACTTCGCTGAACAACGCAAACTCCCTCACAACTCATCCTGCACAACCTGCATCAATAAATCATTCAATCATCGTGGACGCATTGCAATTCCAGCAGGCCCTGCGTGGCTGCATCCAACTGCTCACAAGTCACCCTCAGTCGGCCCTGGCCGAACTGTTCGATCTGACAGCGGCGCGGCTGGTGCGATACGCAGCCACCATCGCCGGTAACCAACCCGACGCCGAAGACGCCCTCCAGGCCGTCTTCTCTCTGCTGGCCAGAGATCCCCGCTACATCACTGCCGCTCAATCCCCCTGGCCCTACCTCATCCGCTCCATCCGCAACGAAACACTCCGCATCCTCCGCAAAAAATCCCGCTCAGCTTCACTGCCTGCCGATACCGCCAGCCAAAACTCCAATTCCCAGCCCAGCCCCCCTCAACAATTCCTGAACGAAGAAATCAACCAGCAGATTCGCCGCATCCTGCAGTCACTCCCCCCCGAACAGGCAGAAGTCGTGCTCCTCAAACACTGGGAAGAACTGACCTTTGCCGAAATTGCGGATTCACTCAATTTATCCCAGAATACCGTCGCCAGCCGCTATCGTTACGCAATCGAAAAGCTCCAGCGCAGTCTCGAACCCTTCATTCGCTGACCGGATCCCTCCATGAACTCTGATTTTCTGCGAATCCCGGAACCCTCCGGGCCTGAATCTGAACTGCTGCGATCGGCGGCCTCACTCCCTCAACTTTCCCCGGAACTCCGAAACCGTGTCCTCTCCTCTTGCAGGCGGCAGATCGTCGTCGGTCGAACCATCCGCACCACCCAGCAACTCGCCGTCGCCTGCTGCTCAATCGCCGCCGTCGCCGCCCTCATCTGGCTGATTCTCCCAGGCTCCGATACCCTCAACCGTCCCGCTGCCAGAACTACCACCACCGAAACCGTGCTCCCCACTTCAGTGCTCCCCGTCGGTAACGGAATCAATCTTCCCGGCCCCACCGGCTCGCCAGGAAACATGGCCGCCACCACTGTCACTCCAACACCACCTGCTCCCGTTTCCCCAAAGACACCACTGCCACCCGCCACCCCAACTGCTCCGACACAGCCCTGACCAGGCTCGATAACCCATGTCCCAAAGCCCCCGTCCTCGCTATCAAATCCCCGATCCCTCCGTCAGCCTCACTGACGAACTCATCATGCAGCACATCACCCGCGGCAGTCGAGTGATTGACCTCGGGTGCGGTGACGGGCGACTCATGCAGCGACTCCACCTCGAACTCCACTGCGACGTGCTCGGTGTCGAAGTCGAACAGGAAAACCTCCTTCGTGTCATCCAGCGCGGCCTCGCGGCCATTCAGGCAAACCTCGACCAGGGCCTGGCCGACATTCCCAACGACAGCTTTGATTTCGCTGTGCTCAGCCAAACACTCCAACAGGTCCGCAATCCTCGCCAACTGCTCACCGAAATGCTCCGCGTGGCAACTCGAGGGCTTGTCGTCGTCCCCAACTTCGGACACTGGCGAGTCCGCATGGAAGTGCTCCGACGCGGCCGCACTCCCGTCACCGAAGCTCTCCCCTACGAATGGTACGAAACCCCAAACGTCCATTTCATGTCCATGTTCGACTTCCGCGCGCTGATCGAACGTATCGGCTTTCGTATCGTCCGTGAAAGCCCCATCAGGCCTGAACGTGCGAGCGGATCGCGTCAGGCGAGACGAAATCTGCAAACTTCATGCGTCTGGCGCCCCGGACCTGCGCCCGTCGGCGGCGTGCTTGTGGTCCAGAACCTTCTCCTTGTGTTTTCTGAGCTGTTGCTCGAGCTTCTGCACGGCTCCGTCGACACTCCTCCAGAGCTGACCGGAGTGCTCGCGGCTGACCATGTCGTGGAAATGCTCCGCCG
>JBJTOP010000002.1:0-4645 GCA_046074645.1 Planctomycetaceae bacterium
TCGCGCCGCCTGCACCATCTGATCGTGCGTGCGACTGCGAATGTCCACAAAACGGCCGCAAAATCGCACGGTCCCATCATAAATAATCCGGGCCTTGCGGAACGTCAGCAAGTCTTCATAGCCGCCATGCGCCGGAATAAAACGGGGACTGCGTGCCCCCGGTTGTCGCTGCCGACCGTTACCGTCATCGCCTGCCGTCGCCATTGCAGTCTCCGCTCAAGTGCCCTGCTGAAAGAACAACATGCCACGCAATTTCTGCGGTGGTGGCAGACTTGCAGAGGCCGGCATTGTCTGCGTAAGCGGTTGGGCGGAAGCCACCGGCTGTGTTTTACACCGAAGGTGCCCGCGCTGGCGAGGGCCTTGTCGGGGCGGTGCCAGGGCCGTTTGCCCGCAGGCTGCCGCCATGCGGCTGGAATTGCGGTGTAATAGCGGTTGGGCGGAAGCCCCCGGCTGTGTGTTGCACCGAAGGTGCCTGCGCTGGCGAGGGCCTTGTCGGGGCGGTGCCAGGGCCGTTTGCCCGCAGGCTGCCGCCATGCGGCTCTGCACTGAGCGATTGGGGGGTGGCATTGTGTGGTCTGGCTCTTGAACTTCCGGGCGAGATCGAGGAATCTGCGGTGTGTTTCGGGGTCATCTGTTTTATCACCTTTTGATCAAGTGACCTTCGGCGATGCCTCAGGACAATCATTTTCGACATCAGTCTTATCCCACAGCACCGAGCGGCGCGGTGGAGTTTCATCGGTTATCGGTGGTGGATCCGTCAGCAGGTGCGCTGGCGGGCCTGCATGTGCGGCATCGGATTGCCCGCATCGTGCTGGTGCATGGAACGTTCATGGGTGAGGATCCGTTTGGGATTTCAAGCACCCTGAATGCTCTGGCCGACAATCTGTCTCTGGGTGGTGCCCCACTGCGATTGCTGGCGGGACAGTTACGGGAGCGTACGCAGCCTCTGGTCACGCGTCTGGCTCGGGATCTTGGCAACTACACGGAGGACTTTCGATTGTTGTTTCAGGAGCTTGTGGGAGATGATCCGCAAGTTGAGTTTCCGCAGACGCCGTGGTCGAGTGAGAACCACCATTTGGCGCGAGCGGAGCTGGCGGTGATGCTGCTGGAGCAATTGTTGTCGCGGCCGTTGGCCGAGGACCAGCGAGTGCTCTTCTGGGGACATTCGCACGCCGGCAACGCCTTCGCGATCCTCAGCAATCTGCTGGCGAATCACCCTGGAGCCGTGGATCGTTTCTTCGCTGCAGCCGGTCGACGAGCGGATGCCCGCTGGCAATCGGTCCATGCTGCTCTGAAACGCTCCGCATCACCTCATCCGCTGGCTCGCCAGGTGCTTTTCGCGACCTTTGGGACTCCTGTCCGCTACGGCTGGGACACAGCCGGCTATGTTCGTCTGCTGCATGTGAATTTCCACCGCGTGCATGATCGCAACGAACCATCGCGTGCTCGTCCAGTGTATCCACCATGGAATGTGGCGGACATCCTCTCGGGTGCATCGGGGGACTGGGTGCAGGCATTTGCGATCGCAGGGACGGATACAACTTCGATTCCTGCGGCGAAAGCCAATTCGTCGCTTGCGGAGGTTCTGGAATCGGGACTTGTGCCGGTCGATCCCTCGACGCTTCCGATGACACTTCGGCTGACTCCGGTCGCTCGTATTCGAGACCTCTGCGGTCGCTGGATGCAGGGGACTCGCTGTCACGCCGACGGAGAGAATCTGCTGGTGGACTACACCGCTTCCGGTGACCGAACATTTCCCGGGATACCGATCGAATCAGCGGTGATGGGGCACGGCGTGGCCACCAGTATTCGCTGGCTGCCGGCCCACCTTCGTCTGATTGAGCAGACGCTTGACAGTGCCATTTGAAGCCACTCTGAGATCGCTCAGCCGCTGACCGATGCCAATCTGAACCACGCGAAGCTGGTCCGCCAGGCATTCCTTGCAGGACGGCCTTGCACTTTACGGGGCGATTGAGGATGGTTCGTCCCCAGCGCCCGCTGGGATAACGCATTCACTTTTCGTCGGCAGGAGCAGCCCGGTACTGCTGCGACCGGCGCTGTCTGCTGTCGTGAAAGAACACCATGAACGCTGCTCTGGTATTCGTCCTGTCCGCAACGGTGTGGCTGAGCATTTCTGTAATGCCTGCTGCTGCGGCGGATGAAAAGACGCCCCGGATCCCCGACTTCACCCGAGGGGATGTCATTCCTCGGAAGGCAAAGCACGACTGGAATCTTGGGCCAACCGGCCTGCGTGGCTGGATGTATTGTGACAGGCTGGTAACAACGGACGCGCGTCAAATCGCGATCACAGCGGTGGCGCCGGGTTCGCCGGCGGATGGGCTGATTGTCGTCGGAGACGTGATCCTTGGCGTGGGTGGTCAGTCATTTTCGTACGATCCGCGGACGGAGTTTGGCAAGGCCGTGACAGCGGCTGAAACAGACGCCGGCGGTGGTCGGCTTGTCCTGACTCGCTGGCGTGCGGGGAAAACGGAAGATGTGACACTGAAATTGCCGATCCGAGGAATGTTCAGCGGTACGGCCCCTTATGACTGTGCGAAGTCTGAGCGGATCCTTGAGCAGGGTCTGCAGACACTTTATGAGCGTCTGTCGCAGGCTGATTACGCGACACAAACGGATCCGATTCCGCGGTGTCTCAATGCACTTGCGCTGCTTGCCGGCGGAGATCCGTCACATCTGCCGCTGGTGCGGCAGGAAGCTCTCTGGGCGGCGGACTTTTCGACGACTGACTTTCGCACATGGTACTACGGCTACGTGATGATTTTTCTGGCTGAGTACGTGACTGCGACGAAAGACGTCTCTGTGTTGCCTGGACTTCGTCGACTGGCCCTGGAAGCAGCGAGGGGCCAGAGTGCTGTTGGCTCGTGGGGGCATACATTCGCGTTGCCCGATGGTCGACTTCAGGGTTATGGCATGATGAATTCACCCGGCCTGCCGCTCACGATCGGGCTGGTGCTGGCCCGTGACGCCGGGGTTCAGGATCCCGAAATCACCCGCGCTGTCGAACTTAGCTCTACGCTTCTGCGATTCTACACCGGAAAGGGAGCCGTTCCCTATGGTGACCATGAGGCCTGGATCGAGACGCATGAAGACAACGGCAAGTGTGGCATGGCAGCAGTGTTGTTCAGTGCTCTTAAAGAATCAGCAAGTGCCAGCTACTTCACTCGAATGGCACTCGCGTCCCACGGTAATGAGCGAGATTGCGGACATACGGGCAACTACTTCAACCTGTTGTGGTCCCTTCCCGCCATCGCTCTTGCGGGGCCTCAGGCAACAGGAGCATGGATGCAGGAATTCGGTGGCTGGTATCATGACCTGGCACGACGGTGGGACGGGTCATTCGCACATCAGGGCCCCCCGGAGCCGGATCATGACAGCTATCATGACTGGGACGCGACCGGCGCCTATCTGCTCGGTTATGCCCTGCCGCTCCGAAAAATCCGTCTGACGGGCAGCGTGCCGGGCGTCCTCGATCATCTTTCTGCAGAGACGGCTCAGTCGATCGTGTCCGACGGTCGCGGCTGGAACAACAAGGATCGCAGGAGCTTCTACGATGGTCTTCAGGACGCGGAACTTGTTGAGCGTCTCGGATCGTGGTCCCCCGTCGTGCGTGAACGCGCTGCGATGGCGATCTCCTGGCGGAAGGATCCTCCGTTAACCAGCGTTATCGCGCTGCTGGATTCAGGCACCATGGACGCTCGAATCGGTGCCTGCCAGGCGCTGGAAAAGCTGCGAGGTGACGCGGCACCTGCCGTTCCACAGCTGCGCGGCATTCTTCGGCAGGATGATCTCTGGCTTCGTATCCGCGCCGCATCCGCGCTGGCAGCGATCGGCAAGCCAGCTGTCTCCGCAGTGCCGGAACTTCTGGAGTTGATTTCCCGGAGCCCGGCTCCCGCTGATCCTCGTGGCATGGAGCAGCGGTTCATTGCGATGGCTGTCTTCAGCACCCTGCTGCCACGACTCCAGTCCCTTGACGAGGTTGATGAGGATCAGCTTCTTAAGGCGATCGCGCAGGGACTGAAAAATCAGGACGGCCGTGCCCGCGGGGAAATCAGCGAGGTCTATGCGCGTCTTGGCTACCGGCAGATCCGCCCTTTGCTTCCCATGATCCTTGAGGCCGTGAAGACTCCCGCCCCCAGCGGCGAAATGTTTGCCGACGGGGTGCGTCTGAACGGCCTGAAAGTGCTGGCTTCCCATCAGATCGAAGAAGGATTGCAGGCCACTGCCGACTACCTGCGCACTCAGAATCCGTGGGCCAGCGAACACCGCACCCCGGAGATTCTGAAAGTGCTGGACGCATACGGCGCCGAAGCCCAGGTTGTTGTTCCGCTGCTGGAACAGACCGCGGCAATGTTTGACGGTGGCGAAGAGAACTTTCCAAAGAATCTGAGTAAGCAGAAGGCGAGGGCAGTCCGAGAGGCGATCAGCAGAACTCAATCTGCGAAGGAACGCCCAAATCTGAGGTCCATTCGGTAGTTGTGATCGCAATGAACGTCTGCTGACGTCTCTTCCGCTGCAGGTGGTTGTCAGAACTGTTGGTCTCACGCAAAGGCACAAAGGCACAAAGGAAGGACAGAAGGTTCAAATTTTCAACCATTCCAGCTTTGCGCCTTGGCGCCTTTGCGTG
>JBJTOP010000003.1:0-990 GCA_046074645.1 Planctomycetaceae bacterium
GCTTTCAGACATCTGAGACTGAGCATCGCTTGAGCGCCGCTGGCGGACCAGCGCCCGCTGGTTCGCTCAAGGCGGTCTTTGACAAGATAGCGACAGGCGCCTTCAATCACACCCGTTGCCATCGGAAGGCCGGCTGCCAAATATTTGTGACACTTCATGCGATTTGCGTGCGCCGTGAAATAGCCGCACGCTGCATCCACGTCGACGCGTTTCTCTTTGGACCAATTCTGAACCGTCGCTGTGCGACGCAGTCCGCGGACAACACCGTGTCCGTCGTCCCTCAGAATCCGCAGCAGGTGATCTCGAATGAACTCGTCCTTGGATGCCTCACCCTGAACCAGGACCTTCGCAGCTTTCCCAACGTACCCCGCGACATGCACGATACCAGGAATATCGATCACATTGTCAGCGCTGCAGTCGCTCAAACACGCATCTGCATCCGACCACAAACTGTGCTGACTGTCCATCAGTCGCACCAGCAACTGAGTCCTCTTTCGACGCTGCTGGACTTCTCGCGCAGCCCACGACAACGCAAGGTTGGAACCGCGAACAATCTCGTCACCCAGATCCTGATTCTGCCCGGGAAGCTTCGCCATCAAATTCTTGTACTGTGGTACTGGTCTTCGCACGATCGGGCTGCAGCAATCTTTTCCTTCGCGATACACGTCAGCGGAAAACTCATATGCGATAAAGACGGTTCGCAACAGTCTGGAGGCCAGCTCAGGGCTTCGGTTGATCTTTCGAGCTGTGATTGCTTTGAATTAGCATGTCCAGCAACACCGCAGTTGTCAGGAACGCAGGAGCGATCTTGCGGCCGGGCGAATGCAGGCCCTCCGCCCGCCACGTTTTGGTTTATAGGCTTCCATCGCAGCCAGCCGACCTGCGACGTGGCTGAATAACCGATCAAAGTCACCCACCAAAGTAACCCATTGATTAAATGTCAGCTGAAGTTTACGAAGGCAATCGGCAATGTTCTGCGAAGACAACTTC
>JBJTOP010000004.1:0-28880 GCA_046074645.1 Planctomycetaceae bacterium
CACCAAAGTCTTACCGGCCGATTGACATCGGCCGCACGCCCCACTGCGTTTTTGTGACTCGATCCAGCCACGGGATGTCAACTGGCAGATGGACCTGAAATCTTTCAATTTGCCCATGTTCGCGGCGTTGGTTCAGAGGGCTTATGAGAGGCTGATGAATTTTCTATTTCAGGTCGGCGAATGCCTGTTGGGCAGCCGAGAGTGTGTGAGCAATGTCGGCGTCGCTGTGGATGGCGGAGATGAACATGGCTTCGAACTGGCTGCAGGGGAGGTAGACGCCGCGGTTGAGCAGTCCGTGGAACCAGCGAGAGAATTTGCCGGTGTCGGAAGCGGAGGCTGTGGCGAGGTCGTGGACGGGCTGTGCGGTGAAGAACACGGTGAGCATGCTGCCGACACGATTGATCTGGATGGGCTGATTTGTGGCGGTGGCAGCATGGCGGAAGCCGTTTTCAAGCATGGCGCCCAGTTGTTCGAGTCGGGGATAGGGGTTGTGTTGGCGGATGAGGTCGAGCATGGCGATGCCGGCGGCCATGGCCATGGGGTTGCCGCTAAGGGTTCCTGCCTGGTAGACGCGTCCGACGGGTGAGACGTGCTGCATGATGTCGGCTCGGCCGCCGTAGGCGCCCACGGGGAGACCTGCGCCGAGGATTTTTCCGAGGGTGGTCATGTCGGGGCGGATGCCGAAGAGTTGTTGGGCGCCGCCTGCGGAGAGGCGGAAGCCGGTCATGACTTCGTCGAAGATGAGTACGGTGCCGTGAAGATCGCAGAGGCGTCTGAGTTCTGAGAGGAAATCGGGGGTGGGGACGACGCAGCCCATATTGCCGACGACGGGTTCGAGGATCACGGCGGCGAGGAGATGGCCGCTGGCGGCAAACGCCTCGCGGAGCTTCTGGGGGTCGTTGTAAGGGAGCACGAGCGTATCAGCGGTGGCACCGGCGGGGACACCGGGGCTGGAGGGGCAGCCGAGTGTGAGTGCGCCACTTCCGGCGGCGACGAGGAGGCTGTCGACGTGGCCGTGGTAGCAGCCCGCGAACTTGACGATACCGCTGCGACCGGTGAAACCGCGGGCCACGCGAATGGCGGACATGGTGGCTTCGGTGCCGGAATTGACCATGCGGACGCGTTCCATGGAGGGAACCATGTCTGTGACGCGTTCGGCCATTTCGGCTTCGGCTTCTGTGGGTGCTCCGAAACTGGTGCCGACTTCCATGGCTCCCTGAATTGCCTGGAGGATCATGGGGTGGCGGTGTCCGAAGAGATGCGGGCCCCAGGAACCGATGTAGTCGATGAAGCGGTTGCCATCGACATCGTAGAGGTACGCGCCGTCGCCGCGTTTCATGAAGGGCGGGGTACCTCCGACAGCACCGAAGGCGCGGGCGGGGCTGTTGACACCTCCGGGGATCCGCTGAGCTGCGCGTTTGAAGAGTCGTTCACTTTCTGTGCGTTTTGAAGTATCCACGTCGCCTTCTCCTGAAAATGCGGCCGACTAGTTGACTTTCAATTCGAGCCCTGGAATTGCGGCTTTGAGCTTTTCGACGGTTTCCGGGGCAGGTTCGCAGTTGGAGAGGTCGAGATATTTGAGGCTGGTGAGCTGGGCGAGCTGCTGCATGCCGGCATCATCGAGCTGGGTGCCGGCAAGATGCAGGCGCTGGAGCTGAGTGAGTTTGAGCAGTGTGGGGAGGGATTCAGAGGAGACGCGGGTGGCTTCGAGGTTGAGTTCTGTGAGTTTGGTGAGAGCAGCCAGTGGTGCGAAGCTTTCGTCACGGACCTTTTTGATTTCGCGGAGTTCGAGGTAGGTCAGATTGGTGAGTGCGGCGAGTTTTGCGATGCCATCGCCGGTTACGAGCTTGCACTCGCTGATGTCAAGAAAGGCAAGTTTTGGAAGGGTGCAGATGGCGGCCAGACCATCGTCGTCGATGGATGTTTCGCGAAGTTCGAGGCGTGTGAGTTCGGTACAGGCGGTGAGTTGTTTGACGCCGGTGCCGGTGATGTCGGCAAGTCGGCAGCCGAAGCGTTTGAGTTTCTTGAGTTTGCTGATGTCGGCCAGTCCGGCGTCGGTGAGTTTGGCGGCTTCCAGCTGCAGTTGTTCGAGAGATTGAATGCGGGCGATGGCCGGCATGGCGGCATCGGTGACGGCGGTGTAATTCAGGTTGAGTGACTTGAGCGGGAGACCGGCGAGTGTTTCGGCGCAGGCGTCGGTGACTTTGGATTTTTCAAGCTGGAGATCGACGAGCGACTTCATGCCTGCGAGGTGGGCGATCCCGGCGTCGGTGACGTTGGAATTGCGAACATCGAGGGCGCGGAGTTTGGGGAGTTTTTGAATGTGTTTGAGGCCTTCGTCGGTAAATCCGGCACGGCGGAGGATGAGGGCTTCGAGGTTGGTGAGTGTGGCGGCGACCTGGAGGGTACTGTCGCCGATGGCGGATGCATCGGTGAGGTCGAGTCGTTTGAGTGTGGTGGCCTGTGAGAGGGCCTGGAGGGCCTGGTCGCTGAGTCCGGGGCCGCCAAGTCGAGCGATTGTGAGGCTGTGCAGTCCGGCGAGATTTTTGAGCACCGGGGTAAAGTCGGTGCCGTCAGCAACAGAGACGGAGAGTTCGGTGACATTGCCGTCCGCGTCTTTTCGGAGACTGCAGCCAGCCTGTTCGAATGCCGCTGTTGCGGCGGCATCGTCGGCGGTGACGGCGGTGACGGTGGCGGAGGATTGCCCGGCAGGTTGGTTACGGGGTGTATCCGTCTGCTGACAGCCGCTGAATCCGACTGCCAGAATTGCGGCAGCGGCAGTGAAACGCTGGATCGTTGTGTTCATGTGTCATTTCCGGGGGCAACAAAAAAAACGCCGCAGGATCTGCGGCGTTTGAATGAGAACAAAAATCGGGGCCTCAGGCCAGATCAAAACCTTCGGAGTTGTCGTCGAGATCATCTTCGACAACGAGGTTACCGACGCTGCCGGGACCGTGATCGTAGCAGTCGTCTTCGTGCCAGAGGGGGAGGCCGGCAGCATAGCGAGCGGCCAGCATCATGACTTTTTCTTCAGATCCGGGCTTGGCGGCCGTGGGGGCGGAGGGATCAACGCCGAGCGATTTGAGTTCTTCTTCGAAACCAACGTCCAGATCGCTGAGAAATTCGTAGCCTTCCAGATCAGACAGGGATTCGAGGCCGGCATCGGCATCAGCATAGCGCGACGACATTCAAAGGCTCCAGGGACGAACACAAAGGACAGGAATAAGAGTTGTCCATCCGTGGAACGAGGGTGTGACACAGAACAGGCAGCGAAAGGCGGCCGGGCGCGATGCAGGCGGCACCGGAGAATCCGCAGAACTTCGCTGATTTGACCAGTTGATGCTGGCTGAGCTGAATGTGTACCGAGTCCTTTCGGTGGCGGATTTTTGAGTCGAAATGGAGGAATGTCAACAAAAATTCACGATTCCTGAAGGGGATTCCCCGGATCAGCCCATGGGGGCTCCTGGCGGGAAAATCACTTCTGCTTCGCTGAATTCTGCAATTCTCCCAGCCGCTTCAGGAAGACCCTCGAAAAACCAGAGATGACGAACACCCCGTTTTCGTCCACAACCGCTCGCAAATGCAGCCCTTTTTGCAACCAGAGCATCAGAATCGAGGCGGCGTTCATCAGCAGAAACGCAAACACCGTAAAAACGCTGCGAAGACTTGCCATCGAAAGCATCAGGCCGACTGCCAGCATCATCAGCACGGGAAAGACATTTGAAAATCGCCTGAACACTGTCAGCCACTGCGGCTGAAAGTAACCCTGCAGGCTGCAGAGTTCACTGCGCCGACCGCCAGCCAGAAACAGGATCAGACCAAACGGGAGTCCGATAAAAAAAGTGAGCAGCATCATGATCGCGGCAGTGGGCAGACCGCCGGAGCCGGCCACCGCCGCAGGTGTGAAGGGAGCAGGCGAACGAATCATGGAGTTCAGAACGGAAGCCACTGGAGGAAGAATCATCACGAAGATGCCGATCCGCCGCAGCCACCAGCGCGACTTTCGTAGTGCATGCACACTTACCGGCATCGCCACGAGGTTTTGATGTTCACCAGTCAACAGGCAAATTTCGGGCAGCCAAAGACCGTTTCGACAGTGAATTCGTTTTCCCACAAGCTTGAAGTCGTGATGCCAGGCCACAGCGATGCTGGCAGGCGTCGCATCAATCGCTGCTGCATATGGGTTCTCAGGTGTTTCTTTAACGGGCATCGGAATGCTCCTTCAGACGCTTCAAAAACGCATTTGAGAATCCACTGATCTCGAACACGCCCTGTTCATCCACAACAGCTCGAAGCTGCGTGCCGCGACTGAAAATCCAGCGGGAACACCACTGGCCGCCGATTGAAAGCATGATGAGCGGCAGGAGGATTGAGTCGCTGCTGACAAATCCACCAACTCTGAGCCCCAGCACCAGGACCAAAGCCCAACTGGGAATGACTCCCAGACGCCGTCCCCACATCAGGCGGTTTCTGTCGACGACCGCCTGCAGCACCAAATGCTGGCCGCGGCGGCCACCCAGCAGAAAAAGTACCAGCCCCAAAATCAACAGTGCCGAGACGATCGTCACAATTACGGCGACGCTGGATTCAGCCGGTACGGCGACGCTGGATTCAGCCGGTGCTGAACCACCGACCGCGATCGCAAAAAAAACTACCAGTGGAACCGACAGCATCAAACCGATTCCCCAAAATCGATAATGCCGCACAGATTTTCCGGATGCGAGAATCGACAGCGACAACGGAACCACGTCGTTTGAGTGTCCGGTGACGAGGCAGTAGTCGGGCAGCTGCAGTCCGCTGTGACAGCGGAGTTTCCTGCCGACCAGCTGGAAGTTGCGATGCCAGGCGACCGAGCTTGAGGCGAGGTCCCCGGTCGTGGAGACCGCGTAGGGGTTTGGGGATTCGTTGTCAGTGTTCATCAGAATGCCGCTTCAGTTGCTTCAGGAAGGCTCTGGAAAAGCCACGGACTTCGAAGAGCTGATCGTCGAGGTATGCAGCCTGTAGCTGCAGTCCTTGCAGAAGGAAAAAACGGCCCAGCAGCGCTGTGGCGATCCAGGGGCTTATCAAAAGGACAATCGAGGTCAGATCCCCTTTGACCAAACCAGAAAAACGCAGGAACGAGGAAACCAGCATCCCGATTAAGGGAGCGAGTCCCAGTCGGGTTCGCAGTGTCTGACGTCGTTTTTGGAGAGCCCCCTGAAGTGTGAAGGACTTCCGATTGCTGCCACCGAGCAGAAACAGGACGAGTCCTGTGATCAGCAGCAGGGGTACCGACAAGGTCAGCCCCACAACAAGTGGAGCACCTGGCATGGCACCTGAATTGACGAGCGAGAAAGCCATGCCACCGGCGAGGGCTGCAAAAAGAAAGCAGCCGACACCGGCGCTGCGACAGCGTTTGGTGGCATGGCTGGCCGCGATGATGGACAGCTGGATTGGCATCACATCGTCTGAGCTTCCGGTGACGAGGCAGTATTGGGGCAGCCACAGTCCGTTGCGGCTGAGCAGCTTTGAGTCGACGATGTCGTAGCTTTGATGAAATTCAAACGTCTCAGCAGTCGTCTCTGGAAAGACGGGGGCGGCATACGGATTTGGTGGCTGTTTGTCAGTGACCATTTGGATGTTCTTTGAGCTGCCGCAGGCGAGCTGTTTTCGGCGGCGTCAGCTTACTGCCCGTTCTTTTTCGCCTCTTTTGCAAGATCCTTTGCGGTTTCGAGAAGTCTTTGCTGGCGTTCTGCAAGTTCGCGGATCTGGGCTTCGAGCCGTGGCAGAGCGGTGGCGTCGGCAGCGGGGACCAGTGTATCGACCTGTTTTGTCCGCCGGTTGACCTGCAGCTGCAGGTTGCGGAGCACTTTGATTTCTGCCATGAGTTCCACGAGTCGCTGCTGTTGTGCACCAGGCTGAGACGGCTGAGACTGCTGGTTGGAGTTCTGCATGTTCTGCAGTTCTTTCTGGGTGGTTTCAATGAGCTGTCTGAGTGAGTCGATGATGTCCTGCTGTACGGAGAGAGTCAGTTCTGAGACGTCGGAGTTCTGGAGCCAGCCGCTGACGGACTGCATATCTGTTTCGATGTCTTCGACTGCGAGCAGGATGGCGGCTGCGGAGCCGTCTTCCTGGAGGAGTACAACGGTGCGGCTGCATTCGCGGGAGAGTTCGAGTTGTTGCTGTGCGAGTTCGCGACAGCGGCTGTAGTTGAGATCAAGCCAGTCGGTTTTGGGTGTAGCGGCGAGTACTTTGGTGCCGTCGTGAATTTCGGTTTGCAGAAGGAGCATTCGCTGGAAGCGGGCTTCGAGCGATGCGAGGACCATTTCCTTTTCTTCTTCGCGGAGCTGCTTGAGTTCTTCTTCAAGTTTTTCGGCGGCTTCCTGAAGTTCTTCAGCGGCTTTGTCTTCGTTTTTCAGGGCTTCTTCGCGCTGTTGCTGCCGGAGAGCTTCGAGGGCTTCTTCCATTTGTTCTTTGGCGCGTTCGAGCTGTTCGCGGCCGGGAGTTGAGGGGGTGGACTGGGACTGCTGTTCCGGAGAATTTTTCTGGCCGGACTTTCCGGACTTGCCTGATTTTCCTGATTTGGATGACTGACCGGATTTCTGTGAGTCGGCAGATTTCTGATTTTCCTCGGAGTCCTGTTTTTCGCTGTTGCCGGACTTGCTGTCGCTGCCGCTTTTGGATTTTTCGCCGGCTTTGCCCTGGTTACTCTCAGACTTTTCGCCGTCTGACTTCTGACCATCCGGCAGTTCACCCTTTCCGTCGCCTTTGGTTCCTTTTTTGCCGTCAGTTTCGTTGTCTTCGGCCTCGCCTTTTTCACTTTGTTGCTGCTGTTCGGCGTTGTCTTTCTGTCGATCGTGCTGCTGGATTTGATCGAGGAGTTTTTCTGTGCCGTCGAGGGCTCGTTGTTGTCCTGGGGCGGCGTCGGAGGGGGCTTTGGAGTTTTGGGTAGCGGCGCGGGCGGAGCGTTGTTCGTTGAGGATATTGCGGACGTTTTTGAGGAGTCCGTTGAGTCGTTCGCGTTCGCGTTCGACGCTGCTGCGGCGGTCTTCGCTTTGGAGGAGAACGAGGAGTGCCTGGAGGCTGTCGACAACTTCGTTTTGTTTCTTTGCGGCATCTCCGAGCTGTCCCTGTTCGAGCAGCTGGACGATGGTTTCGATGTCGTCTTTCAGCAGATCTTCGCGTCCTTTTCCGATTGCTCGGCGAATTACATCGGCGCGTTCGGGGTCCTGTTTGGCGAGGATATCTGCCATTTGTGTGAGCATGCGTTCGAAGCGGGCGTAGCGACCGCTGATGGAGAGCTGTTCGTCGCGGAGTTCCTTTGCGGATTTCGGGGGAGTTTTTTCGGGCGTTTTTTCGGGAGCTTTGTTGGAAGCTTTTTCGGGCGTTTTTTCATCGGCAGCGACGGTGCCGTTGAGGAGTCCCGGGGTGGCGAGGAGGCTGAGTTGTGCGGCCCACAGCAGGGCACCGGCGATTCCCGTGGTCCAGTAGTACGCGATCTGACGATTCATAGAGCCAACCCTATTTGAGCAGGTCATCGAACAATTGGTTTTTCTGGAGTCGTTTGGTTTCTTCGAGTACTTTTTTCTGTTCTTCGGAGAGCTGCTGCAGGTCGCGTACGGCTTCGTGGAATTCGGCGAGGTCGCGGACGCTTTCGAGGATACCCTGCATGGTGTTGATGAGTTCTGCGAGGACAGCTTCGGCCTGCTGGAGTGGAGGGAGCAGGGGTTGTGAGGCGAGTGCGGCGGCGCGAACTGCGGCGACGGCGCGGTCGGCAGCGGGCATGCCTGTGTCGCGGATGCGTTTGAGTGGATCGACAATACCGGACTGCATGGCTTCGGCGTTGTGGAGCGGGATGGCGTTATTGACGAGCTGCTGCAGGATTTCTTCGAAGGCTTCGATCAGGGCGTTGAGTTCGTTGGCCTGGCGACGAAGGCTGTTGATGCTGCGACTTCCGCAGCTGTCGATGGCGGCGAGATCTTCTTTGGCAGCAGCGGTGCCAGCGGTGTCAATTCGAGTGGCGGCTGTGGTGTGGAACTGGAGGTCCCTGCGGACTTCTTCGACGCGGGCGATGAGTTCTTCAAAGCGGCTGCGAAGGGCAATTTCGCGGGTGTAGAGCAGTGAGAGGAGTTCGTCGTCGCTGACGATGCGAAAGGGCAGGGGAGTGCTGCGGGCGAGGCTTCCTCCGGAAAGCGGATTGCTGTCGGAGGCGGCAACGGACAGGGTCAGGGACTGGCCTTCGGTGAGTTCGAGGGGCTGGAGTTCGAAGTATTCGGCGGGTTCAGTGGAGAATTCGAGGGCCCCCGTATCGGGTGAACGGCGAAATGGCCGGGGTCGCCAGCCGGTTTCGTCGTCCACCTGAAATTCGAAACCTGCTGAGCGAATGCCGTAGTCATCGCGGATTCTGAGAGCGAGCGGAATGCGGGCGCGGCGGGTAACGGAATTACCGATGCCGGACATTTGAGCAACGACGACGGGGGGCTTGTCCGGCAGCCCGGTGACGCGGAGTGTTTCGGGGGAGGCAGAGATAATATCGTCACGGTCGTGCAGGAAGAATCGCAGTTGAGTGTTGGAGGAGATGCTGAGAGAGTCGGTGGGAGAGCTGTCTGCGTTGTCTGCGGGAGTGTTTTGGGGTTGGTTGGGCGCGATGGTGAGCGGAAGTTCGATGGTGCGGCCGTCGGCGGCTACGAGTGGTTTTGGCAGGCTGGTGGGGGAGCCACCGCTGCGATTGGCGACTGTTGCTGACTTTTCATCGCCGGTAAATTCGAACTGATCAGTGAGAATGCGAACGCTCTGGAGCGGTTTGGCGGAACGCGCACGGAGCAGAAAGCGAGTGCCTTCGGGGAGTTGAATTTCGCTTCCGGTGATCTGCAGTCGCCGTTCGCGCTGCTGGTTCCAGCCGGTGTATTCGGGAAAGGTGCAATCGAGTTCGATGTTATCGAGACTGGGGTTATTGACGACGTCGATGTGCCATGGCAAACGGGATCGAAAGTCGCCTCCGAGGACTTCGATATCGACGGGTTCGCGGAGCTGGGTGATGACGAAGCGAAAGCGGCCCTTGGCGGTGGGGGTGAGCCATGAGCGGCTGCGGGTGCCGTCAGTTCGAATGACGTCAACGCGGAGACGATCGGGAATGATCCAGCTGATGCCTGGGAGCGGTCCGCCGTCTGGCACAAGGAACTCGATTTCCAGGTCAGCACCGATGGGGTGTCGGCAGACGGCGGGGGTATCGGGGCTTGTGGAAGAGAAGGGCAGTCTGCGGTCTCCGGGCTGAGCGATCACAAAGGCTTCGACGGCGGTGGAACGCTGGTGGTATTCGGGGGCGCAGCGAATGAAGGCATTGATCCAGCGGGGGACGAGTCCGGGCTGGATGGCAGCGGCGACTGCGATGCTGCAGCAGAGGCCGCCGGCGGCGAGAGACTGGCGTTTGAGCAGGGTGGTGGTGAAGATGGCCTGCGGCTGGACGTCGCTGGCCAGCCGTGCAGCTTCTGTGATGGTGCGCTGGACCATTTGCTGTGCCAGCGGACTTTCGGCGGGGAGACCGATGGACGCTTCGACGGCGGTAACGAGGCGATCCTGAAAGAGCGGGAAGCGACGTTCGAGCAGCAGGGCGACATCGAGATCGCGAATTTTTCGCAGGAGTGGAAAGCAGATGCGGCGGATAGTCAGCCAGAGTGTTGCGGGGACGATGATGCCGAGCATCACAGTGCGGAGGCCGACGGGCAGTTCCAGTTTTTGCAGGCCGAACCAGGCTTCGTCGAGGAGCAGAGTGATCCAGAAGATGGCGGCGAGTGCGCAGGTGAGCAGGAGGAGGCCGTCTGTGGTGGAATCGCGGCGAATTCGCAGCCGCACCTGGTGCAGGAGCCGGGCGACGCTGGGTGGGAGTGGTGAGCGGGATGGGGACGGGATGGCGGACATGCAGCGAGCCAGTTCGGAGCCACGGGTTTGCGGTGAGTTTGCGGCTGGGTTGCGAGCGAGTCTGGAATCTGAGCAGAGTCTGAGTCGCGGGAATTTTGTGCAGCCCTTCGAAGTTTAGCGGTGCTTTCGCGGGGAATGTAGGCAGAAAGAGGTGTGGATGTGCGAAAAGGAGAAATCGTGCTGCCGTCCAGGAATTGCCCACTTTCTCTGCGGCCCATCTGCCGCCAGCCTGGCCCGCTGACCGCCCCCCTGCTATTCTCTTCGTTTTTCCGGCCTCTCCGGTGGCTCCTGCCGTGAATCAGAGCCCTGGCTGGCTATCCTCTCTGTTGTTGCGTTCGCCCCCATGTCGCAAACCGGCACCGAATCCTCCTCAGGCTCCGCCGCATCCTCCACCGATGAACGCGTTCTCGTGCTCGACTTCGGCTCGCAAACCGCCCAGCTCATCGCGCGACGGGTGCGGGACCAGAACGTGTTTTGTCAGATCGTTCGCCATGACCTTTCGGCCGAACGCATCCGGCAGCTGCAGCCTAAGGGGCTGATCCTCTCCGGCGGTCCCGCCAGCGTCTACGCTCCCGGGGCTCCGTCCATCGATCCTGCTATTTTTGATCTTGGAATTCCCGTGCTGGGAATCTGCTACGGGATGCAGATCACCTGCCACACTCTTGGTGGCCGCATCCTGCCTGCTCATTCCCGCGAATTCGGCCGCGCCCCCTGCTCACAGGCAGCCGCCTCCACCAGTCCCCTCTTTCAGGGTATTCCGCAAACATTCACTGCGTGGATGAGCCATGGCGATCAGGTGGAAATGCTGGCCAGTGACTTTCGCAGCATCGCCTCCACAGCCACCTGCCCGAATGCCGCAGTCCAGCATGTCAGTCGGTCAATTTACGGCATCCAGTTTCATCCGGAGGTGACCCACACAGAACCTGGCGGCCAGCTGCTGGCAAACTTCGTCCGCGAAATCTGCGGCTGCCGGGGCACCTGGAAAATCAGCTCACTCATCGAACAGCAACAGGACTTTATCCGTCGCCAGGTGGGTTCGGACCAGGTCATCTGCGGACTCTCTGGTGGCGTGGATTCAGCCGTCACCGCAGCTCTGATTTCTCAGGCCATCGGCAGCCAGCTGTCCTGCATTTTTGTCGATAACGGCCTGCTCCGCAAAGGCGAACGTGCCGACGTTGAAGAACAGTTCACGCGTCATTTTCAGACGGACCTGCACGTGATTGATGCGTCGCAGCGGTTCCTCTCGGAACTGGACGGAGTCACCGACCCGCAGCAGAAACGCAAGATCATCGGTCGCGTGTTCATCGAAGTTTTCCAGGACGCTGCCCGCAATATCCCCAACGCACGATTCCTCGCTCAGGGAACGCTCTACCCCGACGTGATTGAGAGCGGCGCAAACCCTGACGGACCTGCTGCCACCATCAAATCACACCACAACGTCGGCGGGCTCCCGGAAAAGCTGGGATTCGAACTTGTCGAACCCCTTCGCGACCTGTTCAAGGACGAAGTTCGTCGCATGGGACTCCAGCTGGGACTCCCTGAACAGATGATCTGGCGACACCCGTTCCCGGGACCCGGACTTGCCGTTCGCTGCCTCGGCGCCATCTCTCCGGAACGCCTGAAAGTGCTCCGGGAAGCCGATGCGATCCTGCTTGAAGAGCTGCACCTTGCCGGGCTCTACCGCGACATTCAGCAGGCTTTTGTGGTGCTGCTGCCGGTGCAGTCGGTGGGAGTGATGGGGGATGATCGAACCTATGAAAATGTTGCCGCCATCCGCGCCGTTCGCACAGACGACTTCATGACGGCGGACTGGTACCCATTCCCCTGGGATGTGCTGGCCCGCATTTCCACGCGAATCATCAATTCCGTGCGAGGCATCAATCGAGTTGTCTATGACGTCAGCTCTAAACCCCCTGCCACCATTGAGTGGGAATAACACTGGCAACACCATGTTCGCAGAAATCCTCGCCATCGGTTCGGAGCTCACCTGCGGCGCTCGCCTCGACACCAACAGCCAGTGGCTCAGTCGCGAACTGGAAGCTCTTGGCTGGACCGTTGCTCGTCACACGACGCTTGCCGATACGCTGCCGGATCTCGTCGCAGAACTCCGCATGGCCGCCGCTCGTTCTCTCATGCTCCTCATCACCGGCGGTCTTGGCCCTACGCTCGATGATCTGACCCGCGAAGCTCTTGCCGAAGCCTTTCAGCAACCGCTTGTCCGTGATGCCGAATCTGTCCGCCGCATCGAAGCACTCTTCGCCGCTCGCGGACGCACCATGCCCGAACGAAATCTTTGCCAGGCCGATCGTCCGGAATCCGCGGAGGCGATTCCCAACGACTGCGGCACCGCTCCAGGTATCCTCATGCAGGTCCGGTCATCTGGTTCTGACCATGACTGCCTGATTGGCGCGATGCCTGGCGTGCCTGCAGAAATGAAGCCGATGTTCCTGCAGTCAATCCGCCCGCGGCTCCCTGCAAGTGGACTGCAACTGTGCCGCAAAGTCATTCGCACGTTTGGATATGGTGAATCAGAAGCGGAGCGACTGCTGCGGGATCTCACGGCCCGCGGCCGCAATCCCGAAGTCGGCATCACCGCCAGTGAAGCGGTCATCTCGCTCTGGATCTCTGCCCGCAGCCCCTCCCTCGAAACCTCGCAACAGCTCTGCCAGGAAACCGAAGACACCATTCGCGAACGACTGGGTCGAGCGGTTTACGGGGAAGGCGATGTGGAGCTGCACGAGGTGGTGACTGGTCTGCTTCAGCTGCAAAGTCTCAAGGTGGCATTGGTTGAGGGCGGCACAACAGGCGGACTGCTGGCCCAGTGGTTCACGGAGCATCCGGCAGCGGATGCGGTGCTGGAACAGGCCACTGTACTGCCCGGCAGCTGGTCCGGGGCCGGACTGAAACACTGGCCCGCGGTTGCTCAGGACGCCGCCGCGGGAATGTTCAGCAATCTCGACGCCGCCTGCCTGCTGCTCACATCACCCTGTGAAGATGAGGTGGATGCGACGGGAGTGCATGTTCGTCGAGGTCTGGTGGCCGTCGCTACTCCCGGGACGTTTCAAACCTTCGACGTGTCCATGTCAGGTAATCTGGCAATTTTCCGCCAGCGGGCGGCTCGCACCGCGCTTAATCAACTGAGGTTGCTGCTGCAGCCGGATTTGCCGCCGGCTGTGGCTTAACCGGGATATTGAATGGCGGCGAAACGCGGCGCCCGGCCGGTGGTCGCAATTCTCGCACCCAGATATTGCGAAACCGCACCGCATCTCCGTGAAACTGAAGCTGAATCGGCCCTGTTTCCGCATGGGGGCGATATCGAGCGGCTTCAGTGTAGCTGGTCGATCCTTCCAGTTCAAAGTGGTTCAGCATGACGATGCCGTTCTGGATCAGAGTCACGAAGCCGGGGCGCACAACGTCTCCGTTGCTGCGGAACCGAGGAGCGGTGAAGAGGATCTCGTAGGAGTTCCATTCGCCTGGTTTGCGCATGGCGTTGGCCATGGGAGGCGTTTGTTTGTAGATGGATCCGGCCTGACCGTCGAAGTAGGTTTTGTTTTCGAACGAGTCGAGGATCTGAACTTCGTATCGTCCCATGAGATAGCAGCCGCTGTTTCCGCGTCCCTGTCCTTCGCCGCGAATTTCGGTGGGTGCGGACCATTCGAGGTGCAGCTGGAGGTCACCGAAGTGCTGTTTGGTGGAGATCGCCGTTTCCCTGGGAATTGCAACTCCGTCCTGCACGAGCCATTTCTCACCGTTTTCCCAGGCTTCGAGGCTGGAACCATCGAAGAGGACGACTGCATCGGACGGCGGAGCGTCATTGGTTGTTCCGGGAGTCACCAGTGGGGGTTCCTGCCATTCGATACCGCTTTTCCATTCCTGGGCCGTGGCTGAAGAAAGGGTGCAGAGGGCAAGAGCGATCGACAAGATCCGGCAAAGCAGTGGTGAGTCAGTCATCTTCAGGATTTCCTGCGCGATGTGATAGGGTGGGTGAGGATACTGGCGGTTCCATGTGGCGCCTGCCCTGACGGTTTTATCCCTGAGCGATACTTTCCGCAAGCGTGGTGTTGACGATCTGTCTGACGCTGGACGTTGCTGTTCCCTGCAGCTGCTGTCGTTTAAGGGGGGGCATCGCGTCCCCTTGACATTCGAAATTCGCACCGCGAAACCCCTGGTGAAGGCCTTGCCTGTGTGATAGATTTCCGTTTGATGGTTCACCTCTTTACAGCACTCTGAGGTCTTGTCCGACATGAACGAACGCGAAAAGGGCGGCGCCGACTGGTATCGCAAGGGCACCGAAGCGATGCAGCACAAGAACTGGGGGTATGCGGTTGAGTGTTTCACCAATTGCGTGCGTCTGGTTCCTGACAACGTGCTGTATCGTCAGGCGCGGGTCGGCTGCATCCGTAAGTCCTACGGCGATAACGGCACGGGTGCGACGATGGCTGGAATGCGGCTGATGGGGGTGCGTACAAAGATCAAGAAGGGCCGTCTTTCGAAGGACTGGAAGGGCATCGAGGCGGCCGCTGAAGAGGGCCTCGCGGTCAACCCCTGGGATGCTCAGCTGTTCTTCGACCTTGGCGAAGCCACCGCGGCCCTTGATAACCTCGGCGTCGCCCGATATGCGCTCGAACGTGCGGTGGAACTGGACCGCGAGAACGTCGATTACAACCGTCGACTCGGCAACTTCCTGTTCGAACGTCGCGACTACAAACCGGCTCGCGCCTGTTTTGAACGCGTCTACAAGCTGGTGCCGACGGACACTGAGGCGCGCAGCATGATGAGCCGCATCGACGCCGTCTCGGTACTTGACCGCAAGGGACTTGAAGACGCCGAATCAACACGCGACGTGGCCGTCGAACAACCAGCTCAGCCAGTCAACGCCTATGAAGAAGACCGCCGGGCTCGCAAAGGCCAGTCGCGTCCCGCCGATGCTCCGGGCGAATCAGCAGAAGCCGACCTGATCCACGCCATTCGCAAGGACCCTCAGAACGTGGGACTGATTCTGCGTCTGGCCGACCTCTACAAGCTCGCCCGCGAATTTGGCAAGTCCCAGGACCAGCTCAACAAAGCGCTCGAACTTTCCCCCAGCAATCCCGAAATCCGCGAACTGATTCTTGAGGTCCAGATCAGTATGCTTCGCGATGATCTGGCCGAAGCCGATGCTCGCGCCAAGGCCAACCCCACCAAAGAACGCATCGTGGAAAAAGCCAAAGCTCTTCAGGCCGATCTCGCTCGAAAGGAAGTCGAACTCTTCACCCTCGGTGTCGAAAACAACCCCGCCGATCTCAAACGCAAATACGAGCTGGCTGTGCGGCTTGCGTCCCGGCACATCAAACAGTTCAGCCGCGCCATACCGCTCCTGCAGCAGGCCGCCGCCAATCCAACGCTCAAAATCGACGCTCTCGTGCTGCTGGGAGAATGCTTCGCCCGCGAAGGCAAGAACGACCTTGCCCGCCGACAGCTTGAAAAAGCCATCGAAGGACTCAACTTCACCGATCGCCCCGACTCCTTCAAATCCGCCCACTATCTGCTCGGACGCATCTACGAAGCCGCCGGCAAATCCGAACAGGCCGAACATCACTACGGCGAAGTACTGGCAGTGGACTACGAATACCGCGACGTGCTCAAACGCATGGAAGGTGCTGGTGGCGGGCAGGCCAGTTCCATCGAATAGTTCGTATTGAAGACATTTCCCACGCCAACGCCCGGTGTCTGGGAACTTCTTCGCGATCTGCTATTCTCCACTCGCAAAATCTTCACAGAACTTCCGGAATTCCAACAGTCCCATCTTCCCCGGCAGATCCTTCGCCATGGGCTTTCTCTCGCAGTATTTCCTGAACCCGGCCTTCTTCCTGCCGGGCGCTGCGCTGGTGCTCCTGCCCATCCTGATACACATTCTCAGCCGGCTCCGTTATCGCCGCGTGCGATTCGCCGCCATGGAATTCCTGCTTGAAAGCGAAGAGCTCAACCGCCGCCGCATTTTGCTCGAACAACTCCTGCAGCTCTTCCTTCGCATCCTCGCTGTTCTGCTCATCACCCTCCTGATCGCCCGGCTCCTGCTTGATCCCGGCCGCCTGCTGATGCTTCGCGGAGCCAGTCGTCACCACGTCGTACTTCTTGACGACACCCTTTCGCTCCGCGAACGCGATGGCGACTCCAACCTTTTCAGGCGATCGCTTGCCACTCTCGAAACCATGCTTGTCGAAGGTGTCCGCCAGTCGGGTTCCGCGCGCGTCACAATCCTCTCCCTTTCCGATCCTCGCCGTCCCATCATCTCCGACCGTGTGCTGGATTCGGCGTTCGTCCAGGAATTGATACCGCGCCTGCGGAATCTTCCCTGCACCTTCCGCTCCGGTTCCCCCGTCGCGGCTCTCAATACCGCCCGTGATCTGCTGGCAGCAGATGCGTCTGCCGACCCGCACGTTCATATTCTCACTGATTTCCGCGCCATCGACTGGAACGACCGTCCGGAAATCACCGCGGCTTTCGCCTCGCTCCGCGCTGCACGCGCCCAGGTGGACCTCATTCAGATCTCCCGCGGTGATTCACACCCCAACATCTCCATCGCGGGTATCACCACAGAATCGCTTGCTGCCGCCCGCGGTGTCCCATGGCGAGTCACCCTGCAGCTGCGTAACCACGGCAATTCCAAAGTCACCGGACTCCGCGCTTCTGTGCTCATCAACGGTACGCCGGTTCCTGCCAAAATTCTCATTCCGGAAATCGAACCCAATGCACAGGTCGAAGTTTCGCACGACCTTGCATTCGACACCGAAGGTCGCCAGCAGGTTGAAGTACGACTGGATGAAGACAACCTCCAGGAGGACAACCGTCGTGTCTTCGCTGTCGAAGTTGCCGAACGCCGCTCCGTGCTCATTCTTGACGACGACGGCCAGCAGGAAGACGCTGCCTTCGTTGCTGCCGCACTCAGCGCCGACCCGGCACTCACCGGACTCGCAGCCGATATTCGCACATCCCAGGGACTGAACGCCTCCGAACTGCCACGATACGACTGCCTGTATCTGCTCAATATCCGCGACCTGCCGGCCGACACACTGCTTGTGCTGGCTGACTACGTCCGTTCCGGGGGCGGGATCGTCTGGTTTCCCGGCGATCAGGCCAACGTCGCATGGTACTCAGAAACGCTCCGCAACCCCGGTAATCTGCTGTTCCCTGTTCCGCTTGGCGTCATCCAGGACGTGCTCCCGGATTCCCCGCTGACAGCACCCTCTGACAGCCTTCCGTTCGTTTCCCCGGTCTTCGGACCGCATCCGATTTTCACTATATATAATGCGCCTGACAGCCCTTTCCCGGATACTGTCCGCATTTCCCGTTATTTTCGTACGGAGCCCGCGTGGAAGTTCGACGACGTGGAGCGCGGGGACGGAGTGCGCACAATCATGCGGCTCAAATCCGGCGAGCCCGTCGGTTTCGAACATACGCTCGGCCGCGGCCGCATCCTGACCTTCCTCACCGGCGCCGGCCGTCGCTGGTCCAACTGGCCCGTCGCGCCTGCCGCCCCTGGCTACGTCGTCATGCACCTGCTCACACACCAATACCTGCAGAAGGCGGTGGACAGCATCCAGCTGCGGGAACTGGCCGAACCACTGCAGCTCCAGTGGTCAGCAGGCGAGTTCACGGATTCTGTGGAGGTTTATCTGCCGGAGACCGGGAGCGACGACGAACCGGCTGCCGACACATTTGCGCGATTGCAGGCCACCCCGGTTACCCCCGCTTCCCCGCCTGCCCCCGCCGGTACTGCTCCTTCCTCTGCCACCCCGCAAATGCTCAGCCTGACCGTTCCCCAGGCCAGCAGGCCCGGTCTCTATCGCATCCGTCGCTTCCGACCGGACGGTGCTCTGAGCGACCTTGCTGTGGCCCTCAATGTGCCTCCTTCCGAAAGTCCTCTGGCCATCGCTGATCCGCCGCGAGTGATCAGCGGTCCAGAACTGGATCACGTGCGCGTGTTGAACGCCGATGCTGCTACGGCCCTCGGAGGTTCCGCGGCCGGACGTGAACTCCGCTGGATCCTCCTCGGACTGCTCGCCGTCGTCCTCATCGCCGAACAGCTCGTCTCGCTGCGTTTAAGCTATCACCCGGAGGCAGCGCAATGATCTGGTCAGCTCCTGCTGCCGACGAGACTTCACCCGCATCCACCACCGTTCCGGCCGATTCCCCCGCCCCTGCGGGTCCAGCGGCTGCTCAGGATGCCGTGCTTCCTGCAAATACTGTCCCGACCGCACCGGTGGTCGAAGCGGACACCCGCGCCTTCACCTCCACAGAACTTGACCTGCCCGAATCCACAGCAGGCATTCTCTTCGCCGTTGTCGGCCTTGCGGCACTCTTTACCATCACGATTCGCACATCACTCCGCGACACGCGGTTTCTCAGCCGCTCTGCCCGCACACTGCTGCTCGTTCCCCGACTGCTGGTGCTGCTGCTGCTTTTGATTGTGCTGCTCAATCCCCGCACTCGCACCCAGATCAGCCGGCTCGAGAAATCCCGAATCGGTCTCGTACTCGACACGTCGCTGTCAATGCAGTGGCCGGCTGCTGCAGCCGGTGAAAGCCGATCAGACTCAGTGATTCGAAATCTGCTTGCTTCACCCGTCCTCAGCGAACTCAGTCGCAACCACTCGATTTCAGTCTACACCTTCGATTCGACTCTTGCCGGGCCCTGGGCGATTGTCAGTGACGGCACAGTTCGGTTTGTTAGTCCGGACACTTCGTCAGCCCCCGCAACCGCTCCTGTCGCCACTGTTTCACTCAATAGTCCTGCTGCCACCAGCACTCCAATTCCGCTCGACACACCACAGCTGGTCCAGCGCTGGCAACAGTTGCTGCAGCCCCGCGGCATCGAAACTCGGATGGGCGAATCCGTGTACCAGATTGTTGGGCAAATGGCCGGCCGGACGCTCGCCGGTGTGGTTGTGGTTTCAGATGGCCGCAGCAACGCGGGGCTGGATGTCGAACCAGCCCGGCTGCGAGCAGAGCGTTCCGGAACTCGACTGCTTTCCGTTGGCGTTGGTGATCTTCGACCGCAGCTGAATCTGCGACTTGCCGGGATGCAGTCGCCCGAGGACGTGCATCAGGGTGACCCGTTTGATCTGCAGGTGTCTGTGCAGGGATCCGCGGCCGCCGGACAGACGGCAGTCGTGCGATTGTTCCAGCAGACGGCTGGCAGCAGTGGTTCCGATCGTCGCCAGGCAGCGGAAGAAACAATCTCCATTCCCGCGGATGGGCTGCCGGCAACGCTGCGTTTCACACAGACACTCAATGTCCCCGGCCGCTACGACTTTATTGCCCGAATCGAATCCGCGACTGGCACATCCGAGATCACGCTCACCGACAACGAACGTCGCCGGACGATCGAGGTGACCGATCGCAGAATGCAGGTGCTGATCATTTCCAGCGGTCCGATGCGTGATTATCAGTTCGTCCGGAATACTCTGTTCCGCCACAGCGGAGTCACGTCAGACGTCTGGCTGCAGTCCGTCACCGACGAAAACTCCGGCATGGTTTCACAGGAAGCCCGACGACTGCTCACGAAATTCCCGGCTACTGAAGCAGAGCTGTTCGAATACGATGTGATTGTGGCCTTTGATCCGGACTGGTCTCGTCTATCGGGCGAGCAGCAGTCCTTTCTGAATCGTTGGGTCTCTGAACATGCTGGCGGCCTCGTGGTTGTGGCGGGTGAAATTTTTACACCTCGACTGGCCGAGAATCCTGATGCTGTTCGTGATGTGAGCGTGCTCTACCCGGTTCTGTTATCCCGAGTTGCTCCGGGTCTGCAGTCGCCGCAGCGGGCTGAAGAAGCGTGGCCTGTGACACCCACGGCGGAAGGTCAGGTTGCTGAATTTCTCAAGATCGCCGATGCCTCGGGCAACGCCGATATTGAACTCTGGCAGAAGTTTCGGGGCATCTACCGAGCATTCCCGGTCCGCGGTCTGCGGGACGGTGCTGTGGTGCTCCTTGAACACAGCAATCCTCGATCGCGCACGGAACTGGGTTTCCCGCCATTCCTGGTCAGTCAGTTCTACGGCAGCGGTCGCTGTGTGTTTCTGGGTTCTGCGGAAACATGGCGTTTGCGAGCGATTTCACCGCAGGGGCATCAGCGATTCTGGACGAGCCTGATCCGGGAAGCCGGCCAGAGCCGTCGCAGTCGCGGTTCGGTCCGCGGACAGCTGCTGCTTGATCGCAGCGAAGCTGCCCCGGGCGAGGCCGTGGCGATCCGTGCCCAGCTCTATAACGCCGCCCTTCAGCCGCTCACCGCCGAAGAAGTTTCCATCACCATCACTGACCCCGACGGACAACCGCTCGCCATCCCAGACCGACTCACCGCGGGTGCTCGACAGCCGGGTCAGTTCCAAACCAGTTTCAGACCTGCGAAACCTGGTCTGCATCGTATCACGGTGCCGATCCCGGAATCTCCGGACGTGCTCACGACGACACTTGAAGTGGTCGTCCCGGGACTCGAATCCGAAAACCCTGTTCAGGATATTGAGACGCTGACCCGCCTCACCCAGGAAACGCAGGGCCGCTATCTCCCGATGTCTGACGTCAGCACTCTTCCAGCTCTTCTTCCTGACCAAAGTCAGCCAGTGATTGTGGATGAACAGCTGAGAACTCTGTGGGATCGTGCTCCGCTGATGTACGCAGCCATTCTTCTGCTGGCGGCAGAATGGGCGTTGCGACGGATCTGGCGACTGTCCTGAAGGCGACAGCCCAGTGGCAGTCACTTTGTCGCCGTCGTGGGTTGCGATAGTCGTCTCTCGCTCTGCGAAAGAACGGCATTGGATGTCCTTTCGCAGAGCGAAAGGCGACAAAGTGACAGCCATGACGTGCTGGCCGCTGAATCCGTCTGTCGATCCATGAGCGATGCCGGACCTGTTTGTTGTTCCTGTTCCCGGAATCGATATGATCCCGCCTGGTGTGCTCAGAAGCAACTGCAGTCGATTCCTTAAGGAGCATTCGGATGGTGGAGATGAGTTCTCGTGTATTCAGTCGTCGGGGTGTCCTTTGCGGTGTGATGCTGGCGGCCGGAAGCGGGCTGTTGCGGGCAGCGGACGAGAAAACACCGGCTGCGGACAGCTGGCAGGAACTCTTCGACGGCAAATCGCTGCGGGGCTGGGACGGCGATGCCGCGTTGTTTCGCGTGCAGGACGGGGCGATCGTGGGGGGGCGGCTGACTGAAAAGATCCCGCACAATTACTTTCTGTCGTCGCAGCAGGAATATGGGGATTTCGAACTGCAGCTTGAGTTTCGGCTGCTGGGTGAATCGACAAATGCGGGAATTCAGCTGCGAAGTCGTCGGATTCCGGATCACCACGAGATGATCGGGTACCAGGCGGATCTCGGCCAGAACTATTGGGGCGCACTTTACGACGAGTCTCGCCGCAATCGCATTCTGGCTGCGCCCGACAAGGCACAGCTCGCAAAGGTGCTCAAACTCAACGACTGGAATCACTATCGAATCCACTGCGAAGGTCGCCGCATACAGCTGTGGATCAACGACTTCCAGACGGTGAACTATGTTGAGGAGGACGCGGCGATTGAGCAGCGGGGGCTGCTGGCACTGCAGATTCATGGCGGCGGTCCGGGAGAAGCACATTATCGGAAGCTGCGGATTCGGAAGCTGGGTGCTGGCTGAGTGGTCTGGTTGGAAAACGTTGGCCCGGATGATCATTCGGGCCGGTGTGTTCAGTTGGACTTGAGAATTGTGGGAGCGTGAGATGTCGAGTGGTGGCAGTTTTCCGTGGACGCGGATGCGGCGAAATCGTCGCACCGACTGGTCGCGTCGGCTGGTGCGTGAGCACGAGTTGTCCGTGAACGACCTGATCTGGCCGGTGTTTGTGGTGGAGGGAACAGGTCGGCGGGTCCCGGTTGCATCCATGCCAGGCGTGGAGCGATATTCGGTGGACGTGCTGGTCGATGAGGCGGCGCGAGCAGAGTCTCTGGGGATACCGGCTCTGGCGATCTTCCCGGTCACGCCTCTGGAACGTAAAACGGAGGACGGAGAGGAAGCGTGGAATTCTGAGAATTTGATTTGTCAGGCGATGCGGGCAATCCGATCGGCGGGACTGAAGCTGGGGTTGATAGCGGATGCCGCGCTGGATCCATATACGACGCATGGCCAGGACGGTCTGGTGAGAAACGGCTATGTGGTGAATGACGAGACCCTGGAGGCCTTGTGTCGGCAGTCAGTGAACCAGGCGAGGGCGGGCTGTGACGTGATCGCGCCTTCGGACATGATGGACGGCCGTGTTCGGGCCATCCGGGAAGCTTTGGACGCGGCGGGTTTTCCGCTTGTGCAGATCATGGCCTATTCGGCCAAATACGCATCTGCGTTTTACGGGCCGTTCCGGGACGCGGTGGGATCGGCGGGTAATCTGGGGAGTGGTGACAAGAAGACGTATCAGATGGACCCAGCGAACGGCTGTGAGGCGTTGCGGGAGGTGGAGCTGGATCTGCAGGAGGGTGCGGATATGGTGATGGTGAAGCCTGGAATGCCGTATCTGGACATTTTACGGCGTGTTAAGGAGCGATTTGGGGTGCCGACGTATGCGTATCAGGTGAGTGGCGAGTACGCGATGATTTCGGCGGCGGCCGCCAATGGATGGCTCAGCCGTGACGCTGCGATGCTGGAGAGCCTGATGTGTTTTCGCCGTGCCGGTGCCGACGGTGTCCTGACATATTTTGCGATTGAGGCCGCGGAAAAACTGCGTTTGGCTCGCGGCTGATAATTTTTTTCCCCGGGAGGTCGAATTGGGGCATCCTCGAGTCGATCCGACAGAACCGTCTGCAGAGTCGGAGCATTCGGCACGTCTGGATAAACAGGCTCAACAGGCGTTGCAGGTCGTGGCTGGAAGGACAGGACTGTCAGCCGCTGTTCCCTCCCTGATGCACGAAAAAGTGCTCAGCCCCTCGAAGTTAACTTTCGATACTTCGGGTGTCTGCAGTCGGGAACTGGCTGCCGCAGAATGAACCTGCGTTGTAGAGTCATGGATGCGGTTGCTGGAATCTGTCAGTCATTTGTCAGGGTTACCCGATGTCGATTGAAGAGCTGCTTGAGCAGATGGAGCAGTATCGATTGCGCAGGGAACAGCGAGATTACCGGCCTGAATGGCTGCGACGATTTGTGGAAGGCGCTGCGCTGCTGTTTGAACCGCTGATCACCGTGGGCCGGGCGGGCTACGATTGTCAGCTGGACGAACGTGGCTGGCTTGTGAGCCTTTATCTGGGAACGACCGAGATCGTCGGCGGTCCTCGTGACGGCCAGGTGGATCACGTGAGTTTTTGTCTGGATCTGCTGCGACTTCAGGCGATGTTTTCAACATTAACGCGGCTGGAGTGGTATTCGGTTGCATCGCAGTGTGACGGTGCTGGTACAGGTTCCCGCGGTTTGCGTTCGCTGGTGTCAGTACACGGTGAGGTGGCAGGCGGGGGCATGGTCCGCCTCGAAATCCTCGGGGTGCCTCCGGAGATTATTCGACCTGGCCTGCATTTGCGAACAGACGGAGTATTTTACGAAACACACTGAAGGCGAACGCCTTCTCTGAAAATGACGTTGGGTCGGGCTGCGGCACTCCGGGAGAACTTCTCACTCCCCCGGAGTGCCGCGTTTGTTTGCGGCTGCGTCTGGTCGGAGTGGTGTGGGTTACTTCTGCAGAAACTGCAATTTGCTGCTGGCTTCTGCAGCATGAATATTGAACGAGTGTGTTTTTCTGCCGACCGATCCCGATGGCTTCGGTTGAAAATGCCGAACGCGTCGTTTGAGCACAAAATCGCAGAATTTCCGTGTTTCATCCGTCTGGACTTCGGAAACGTGCGTTCGATATCAACCGCCCGTCCTGTTGCAGCAGAGGCCCGTCAGGAAGCGGGTTGGATGCCACAGCGGGACATCCGGCTGTTGTTGGATGCCATGGAGGGCACAGCAGCAAATGGATTCATCGTCACCGATTTCCGGTTATCCACGTGGCTGTGTTGTCTGATGCTTCTGATGGAGTTTCAGCGAGCAGATGCTGGGAAATCGTTCGTGCTGAATTCAGAGCATCGAATGCGGGCTGCGGCAGAATCTGCTGCAGTGTCGAGGCCTGAAGGGAGTGCGGGCGAATGCGGGATTCGATAATTACAACGCAACAAAGGAAGCAACGAACATTTTTGCGGTGCGCGCACTTCGGCATCTGCGAAATCAGAACAGGCATTTTGCCGCCGGTAAAAACACGGCGACCCTGAGCTTTGTGCTGATTGTGCTGATGCCGACGGGCTGACTCTGCCGATATTCGTTGTTACCGGTTCATATCGCTGCAGACGCAACTGCTGTTCGTCACGGAGGATTGAATGGCTACTAGGGTCAGTGAAGACGTTTCTGACGTCTGGATTGCCTACAAAAAGGACCAGACCAATCAGGAACTGCGGAACCGCCTCATGGAGCGGTATCTGCCGCTGGTCAGATACAACGCCGAACGGGTCTGGGCCAAACTGCCGGAAGGCGTTGACCTGAACGACCTGATGTCGGCCGGAGTGTTCGGCCTGATGGATGCTATTGAGGCATTCGACATGGATCGCGGCGTGAAATTCGAGACGTACTGCGTGCCGCGAATTCGCGGTGCCATGCTCGATGAGCTGCGTACTATGGACTGGGTTCCGCGACTTGTTCGCAGCAAAGCCAGCAAGGTCGAAGCGGCTCGAAAAGCGGTCGAAGCGCGCGTTGGCAGACCTGCAAGCGAAGCTGAAATCGCTGAACAGATGAGCCTTTCGATCCAGGAATTTGAACGCCTGAGATCCGAAGCGAGTGCAGTGAATCTCGTCAGCCTTGAAAAGAAATGGTACGAGACGGACAGCTATAAAGATGTCCGTGAAGTGGACGTGGTCGAGGATGTGCGGTGCGAAGATCCCACCGACGGCATTCAGCGCACCGACGTGATGAAGCTCGTCACCAAAGGACTCAACCGCAACGAACGGCTGATTATCATCCTGTACTACTATGAAGAACTCACCATGAAGGAAATCGGCAGCACTCTTGGGCTGTCAGAGTCCCGAGTGAGTCAGATGCATTCCAGCATCGTTGCCCGACTGAAGGAACAGCTTGATCGTCGCAGGCCTGAGTTCGGCTGAACTCAGGGATACAGCAGGAAGTTGCTGCGGCGATCCACAAATCGCCGCAATTCCGCCTGCCAGATTCCGAGTATCTCAGGCCGAGATTTGCCAAGCTCGATCGCGTCCCGAATACGATTGCTGGCAAGCAGCTTATTCAGGTTCTTCGTGTCCCAGTCCTGCGGATAGAGTGTCTTCAGCTCACACATCAGCTGAATTCCGACTTCAATCGGTTCGAGTTCCGTGCGACTGGTAATGATCAGCTGCACCCCGCCGCAGGATTCGCCGGGAAATTTGGTGGCTGACGGAGTGAAGCGAACGGGGACAAAGCGAATTCCGGGGAGTCCCGAAGCATTCAGTGCGGCTGCGAACTGACGCTCCTGAATCCATGGCGCCCCAACGATCTCGAAAGGGGTGTCGGTCCCTCGCCCCACAGACACATTTGTCAGCTCGATCAGCCCGACGCCCGGATACAGCAGCGCCTGGTTCAGGTTTCGCATGTTCGGTGAGGGGTTGGTCCACGTCAGGCCTGTCTCGTCGAACAACTGTGACCTTGTCCAGCCCTCGCAGGTGACAACGTCCAGATCGAGGTCAGGAAACAGTTCCTGCCGGAACATCCGAGCGAGCTCTCCGGCTGTCATGCCGTGACGAACAGGAATTGTATGACACCCCACGAAGGACTGCAGCCCGTCTTCGAGAACGGGACCGGCCACGGCCGAGCCCCCTACCGGATTGACGCGGTCCAGTACCACGAATCGCAGATCGTTTTCCGAAGCCGCACGCATGGTATTCTGCATGGTTGATAAATAAGTGTAGAAGCGACAGCCAATGTCCTGAATGTCAAAGACCAGCGTATCGAGGCCGGCGAGGCTGTCTTTCGTGGGCGTGCGAGTTTCTCCGTAGAGGCTGAAAACCCTGAGTCCGGTGGATGCCTCCTGCTGGTCTCCGATTTTGGGGATGTCGAGCTTCCCTTCAAGTCCATGCTCGGGGCTGAACAACGCCCGCAGTTCCACGCCCTGTGCTTCGGCCAGCAGGCGAATCGTGCCCCTGCCGGTTCGGTTCAATCCCGTTTGATTGGTAATCAGCCCGACTTTTCGGCCCTGCAGTCGGGCGAATCCGTCGCGTTCCAGAACGTCGATGCCGTTCAGCACACTGCCTGAGCCCGCTGCTGGCTGTGGTAATCGTTCCCCTGGCGAATCTTTCAGCGCCGCAGCGGCAATCGTGCCCACCCGGCCAATCAGTGGATTCACCAGCCCCTTGCCGTCGGGATGCACTCGATTGCTGAGAAAGATCACAAATACATCCCGAATCGGATCAATCCAGATGCCCGTGCCGGTGAAACCACCGTGTCCAAAGGCCGCTGAGGACATCAGATCGCCGCGGTTCGAGGAATAGCCGGTGCGGGCGTCCCAGCCGAGCGCGCGGCGACCTCGTGGAACTTCGACAGCGGTTGTCATCAGCGTCCATGTGCTCTCTTCCAGAACTCGCACTCGTCCCGCAGTACCGCGGCCGAGCATCATTATGGCGTACCGAGCCAGATCATCCGCGGTGGAAAATAAGCCAGCGTGCCCGGCAACTCCGCCCAGTCTCCACGCTCGCGGATCGTGAACTTCACCCTGCATCCAGCGATTTTCACGCTGCTCTGTAACTGCCGCGCGAGCTCTCAGAGGTTCGTCAGGAAGATAGCCGGTCTCCAGCATCCCCAGAGGCTCGAAAATCGCCTTCCGCGAAAACCTGTTCACATCCTCGCCACTGATCCGCTGCACCAGATGTCCCAGAACTATGAACCCAACATCGCTGTAAATGAACTCCGCTCCAGGTTCTGCAGTGAGCCTGAGCGCGGCGATTTTCTGCAGGCTTTCTGCGGGTGCGCCGGCATAGTCGTTGATGGAGTTGTCAGCAATTAAGCCGCTGGTGTGAGTCAGCAGGTGACGGATGCTGACGCGTTCCTTGCCGTTCTGAGCGAATTCGGGCCAGTAGCGGGACACAGGAGACTCCACATCCAGCAAGCCCCGACTCGCCAGCAGCATAATGCTGGTGGCGGTCGCAACTGGTTTGGTGAGCGATGCCAGATCAAAGACCGTGTCCACCGTCATTGGCACCTGAGTTGGCGAGGTTTGACGAAAGCCCCAGGCCCGCTTCATCACGATGCCACTGCTGCGACCAATCACCACCACACAGCCCGGCATTTTGGACTGACCGAGCCCCTCGCGGACGATCTCATCGATGACTTCCAGCCGCTCGGTATTCATTCCCGCGGCTGCGGGAGACAGGTGCGGGAGTGCTTCGGGGGGCTGACCATTCGAGAAACTGGCACATTGAATGATCAGCAGTGCTGAAAGAATTCCACGTGATTGCATCCCGAAGAGTCTCATGCCCAGCCCTTTCCTGTAAAGATCTCGCAGTCAGACAGAGGAGTGTAGCGAGAGCACCGGCGAAGTGTCAGTGACTGCAGGGCAGCCGCACAAGGGGTTTCTTTCGATTCCACGGTTTGTTTGTGTTCATCAATCCGCTTCCGTAAACTAGGAGCGTCTGTCGATTGGCTCGATTCCCACCCATCACCAACTCCGGAGTTCCCGATGTCGCTTCATTCTCGACGAACTTTCCTCCGCACCGCTTCGCTTGTCGGAACAATGGCTGCCTGCGGCACCTGCCCTCTGACCTCCCTCGCCGCTGCCGCTGAAAGACCCAAACTGGGCATCCAGCTGTATTCTCTTCGCGGTTACAAACGAGATGAAGCTCTGAAATACGCCAGCGATCTCGGTTTTGAGTCCGTTGAGTTTTACAGCGGAATGCTGGCTCTGAATGCCTCAGACGAAGAAATCGCTGCCGTTCGCAAACAGGTGACAGACCTCGGCATGTCGATCTCCGCTCACGGAGTGAATCGCTTCACAAAGGACGCGGCTGCCAATCGAAAAATGTTTGAATTCGCGAAAAAACTTGGAATCGCCTGTCTGACGGCTGACCCGGATTTTGATTCCTTCGACAGCCTTGATGAACTGGTGAAGGAATTCGACATTCGCGTGGGTATCCATAATCATGGTCCCACCCATCGCTACAACAAAGCGATTGATGTCCTCAGAGTGATCGAGCGTCGTGACGAACGGATCGGAGCCTGTGCGGATCTGGGGCACTACATTCGTTCCGGACAAAGTGGCCCTGAGGTCATTCGAGTGCTCAAAGGACGACTCTACGGGATTCATCTCAAAGACTTCGCTGAAATGCAGGACAAAACGAAAGGTGTGATTCTTGGCAAGGGGCATCTGGATGTGGAAGCCGTTTTCACCGAGCTGCAGCAGGCCGGCTTCCCAGCCAACGGCGCACTGTCGCTCGAATATGAAGAAAACGAAAAGAACCCGATTGCTGATATCCGGGAATGCCATGCCGTGGCCAAAGCTGCTCTGAAGGTGTTTGCAGCAAAGTAAGAAGTAGACAGAGTGCAGCACCGTCAGCCTTCATCATCCGACGTCTTGTGAACAACCCGGAATCGGGCACCTCCCTGCGTTGCACAGATCAGCCGCTTCTCAGCCGCATGGCGGGAGCCTAATGGCGTTGACTTTCTTGCGGAAAGAGCATCTGGCTCCCCTCTCCCCTGACCGGGGAGAGGGGTCGGGAGTGAGGGGTGACACGCCCCTGCCACGCGAAGCACAGACCGTGCAGAAGGATGCTGGATTCACAGGGACGTGGAAGTGTTGACGAGGGGACTGGCAGTGTTCTTTGACCCCTCACCCCCGTCCCCTCTCCCCTCGAAGGGGCGAGGGGGGATTGAGGCCGATTTTCGCCAGGATAGAGAGAACTTCAACGCCATTGGGCACTGGCCTTACACGCCGGAAGTGCAGAGGCAATCAATGGGACTACAAAAGCATCATCGACGTAATCGATCGCGTCACG
>JBJTOP010000005.1:0-13875 GCA_046074645.1 Planctomycetaceae bacterium
TGTTCAACCACGAAAGTCCTCGCCGGGGCGAGACCTTCGTGACCCGCAAAATCACCCGCGCGGCAACCCGCATCAAACTCGGTCTCCAGCAAAAACTCTATCTCGGAAACCTCGCCGCAAAACGCGACTGGGGCTACGCAAAAGACTACGTCGAAGGCATGTGGAGAATGCTCCAGCATACTGAACCCGACGATTTCGTCCTCGCAACCGGAAGAACTCAGACCGTTCAGGAATTCGCCGATCTTGTCTTTGCTCGACTGGGATTAAACTCGGCTGACCATATCGAAATCGATGCACGCTATTTCCGTCCGGCCGAAGTCGATCTCCTCCTCGGTGACTGCTCAAAAGCCACTCACCAGCTCGGCTGGACGGCCACAACCACGCTCGAACAACTCGCCGCTCTCATGGTCGATCACGACCTCGCACTGGCCCGCGAAGAAGCCATCCTCGCTGCTGCCCGTAAATAACTCGCCTGATCCGCTCACTCTGTCAACCAACGGCTTGCCCAATGATCGCTCTGATCACAGGAATCACTGGACAGGACGGCTCGTATCTCACTGAACTTCTGCTTCAGAAGGGTTATGAGGTTCACGGAATCGTACGCCGCAGCAGCTCTCTGGAACGAATCCGCCTCAGTCGCCTCTATTCAGACGACAGCGTCTACGGAAAACGACTGTTTCTGCACTACGCGGATCTTTCAGACATCACGACCATTCGGCGAATCATCTCCAAAATCCGGCCAGTCGAATTCTATCACCTCGCCGGTCAAAGCCATGTGGGCTTAAGTTTCGAGATTCCCGAAAGCACGTGCGACCTCACAGCGATGGGCACGCTGCGCATTATGGAAATCCTCAGAGATCTCCCGCAGCCTCCGCGTTTCCTTCACGCCAGCAGCCGTGAGATCTTCGGAAGTCCCGCCGTCAGCCCACAGGATGAGGCCACTCCGTTCGCACCCGTCTCGCCCTATGGCTGTGCCAAAGCCTTCGCCACCCAGATGACTCGCATTTATCGCGAAGCACACGGATTGTTCTTCTGCAATGCCATTTGTTACAACCACGAAAGCCCGCGTCGCGGCGAAAACTTTGTCACTCGCAAAGTCACACTCGCCGCAGCACGCATTCACGCCGGTCTCCAAAAGCAACTCAGCCTCGGTGATCTCGATGCCGCTCGCGATTGGGGATTCGCAGGCGACTTCGTTCACGCCATGTGGCTCATGCTTCAGCAAAACACCCCAGATGACTACGTGCTCGCTACTGGCCAGGAACATACAATCCGACAACTGCTCAGCATCGCCTTCGAACGGGTTGGACTTGACTGGCGAAATTACGTCCGTGAAGAACAGCGATTCATCCGCCCTGCAGACGCCCACGGGTTGCTCGGAAATGCCTCGCGAGCCCGCGCAAAACTTGGCTGGACCCACTCCCTCTCATTCCGGGAACTCATTCACCTGATGGTTGATGAAGATGTCCGACTGGTGGCCGAACGCCCTGCTCTGACCGGAATGTGACACACACACAAAAATGACACCCGTCAACACGGCCACTGACATGCCCGCTCAAGAAAAACCATCGACTGCTCGGCGAAAACGAGAACCCAATCTCTTCCTCAGCCTCGTACTGCTCATGCTCTGCATGATCGCCGGCAAATACATCCTGCCGTCCGGCCGAGCCAGCGCTATTCCCGGTCCAAACCGCGGTGACATGGTCCTCACCGCAGATTCCCTTCCCACAGACCTTGCGGGCTGGAAACAAATCCGCTTCAACCCCGCCGCTGACCCCATCGCAGTCGCCGATCGCGAATCATGGTGGGTACATTCATGGAACTATTCTCTCGGTCCCTGCAATGCTTTTGTTTCCGTCGATCAGGCTCAGTGGGTCGCATGGCACGAACTGAGTGGCTGCTATGTGGCAAATGGCTGGACAATCGCTGATCGCACAGTCTACGAGATTGATGATCCCCGTGGTGGCGTCTGGCATTGCGTCGTTGTGGATTTGCAGAAAGGCACCTTCGATCGGGGTCTGCTCTGCTTCTCACTCTTCGGCAGCGATGGAACTCCCATGGAAGCACTTTACGAAGGCAAGCCATTCGAACGGCTCAGTGCTGATCCTGATGATAATGCCCCGGCAACCGCTCAAACTCCAGTCCCCGCCCGTCGCTGGCAGCGACAGGAATTTGAACGCGTGATTCAGACCCAGGTGTTTTATGCATGGACCGGCGATCTGCCCGCAAAGACACGGAGAGATCTGATTCGACTGCACCTCGCCAGCCGCGAACTGTTTCGTCAACACTGGAGCGAACACTGGAAAAAACTCCGCGGCTGAACTGAACGGCAGCAAACCCTTCCGCGAGCCTCACTGTGAAGGATATTCAAAGACAAAAATCTTCACTCCGGAAAACTGTTCTCCTGGCAGCGATGGCGACGGTCTGCTCAGTACTCGTCCTCCCAAGATTCCTCGCGTCGGGAACCCGACTTGCATCCCCTGAATGGCAACGCGAACACAGCCAGCGACTCCGCGATCCTTTTCTGACCCGCTGCTTCGTCTTCACCGGCCCAACAGCACACATTCACACCAGAAACCTTGCTGCCTGGCACGGCTCACTCTCAGCCGCAGCAGCACCCAAAGGCCGCTTTCCTCGCACCGTCCCCGGCCGCGAAGATGTTCTGCAGGCCGTCCGCATCGAAGATATCCCGATGGAATCCATGCCCGCCAGTGTCGGCGGACAACTCACCGTCGAATTTCGCGTGCGACACCACGGTCAGGGATTCATCGCCGGCGGAAATTCAACCTACAGCGGTACGCTCGCTGCCATGGGGGATGGAATCTGGAATGGATTCCTGTTCTCCATGCACTTCCCCTCCAATACCCTCTCATTCCAGCTCGGACACCCTAAACCCGAACCAGCACTGCCTGTCACTGCACTTTCCAGAATCCCCGCCGAAGTCTGGACCCATCTTGCCGCCACCTGGGATGGCAGCGAAGTCCGAATTTACGTCAATGGAATGCTTGCCGGACGACGACTCTGCGCCGGACCGTTCTTCCCCGTGCCGCGATCATCCCGACTGCGCGTCGGCTATGTCGGAAACGGCCTCGGCTGCGTTCGCTTCGACATCGAACATTTCGCCCTCTACACACGCTGCCTGTCTGACGCAGAAATTCTCAATGCCGTATGGTCGATCCCGTCGAGCGATTCGTCAGGCAGACTCGCTCTGCTCAAGTCCGGAAGATCGCTCGCTGCAGGAGAGCCCGCGCAGGCCGCAGAGGAACTCACAACACTGCACCGGTCTTCTCCGCCCCCCCTGCTCCAGGCACTCACCGAATTCCGACTCGGAGAGACCCATCGAGAACTGCGCGAGTACGCCGCGGCCGAACACTGGTTCTCTGCAGCCGCCGCAGACTCGCGACCGGACTCAATACGCGGTGCTGCCGTCACCGAACTGCAGGCACTCAAATCCGCAGCCCGGCAGCCTCCCTCTGCCACAATGAGAAAGAACAGCGAAAGCCTGCAGGCCAATGTCACCTACGATGAAGCCCTGCAAATGAAACTTCTGGCCTCCGACAGAATCGCCCAACGGCAGCTGGCATTGAATGAAGCAGATGCATGGCTTCAGCGGTTCGAAGATCATGTTCAGCCCAGCCTGCGGACTTCATGCCTCCGTTGTCATCAACAGAAGTCCGGAACCAGTCCGACTCCGAACTTCGATGCAGTCCGCTCCGCGGAAGATGCCATCTCAGTCGGCAGGCAATTCTGGCAGCAGGTCGCCTCTGTCGTCCAGCAGCCTGCCCATGCGAGTCACGACCGGCTGCTGTCAGACGCCGACCGTCAACGACTTCTGCACTGGATCAACAGTCGTCCACGCATGGGGCTCTGCGAGGAAATTCCGGAAGACTCGGACGAGCCACGTTACTTCGAGGAGGTCGGCTGGCGAATCGGCTTCGCTGCCGCACGCCGCCTCACACGTACAGAACTTCGCAACGCCATCCGCGATCTGCTCCGTGTGAAACTGAGCGATGATCAGCTGCCACCGCCGGAAGGTTCCGGTGGTGAAGGCTTTGACACCAGTTCCTCCACCCTGTTCACATCCTCCTCGCTGCTGGAATCGTGGCTCCAGGCTGTCCACTTTGCAGTTGACCGCGCCATCGAAAGCGATATGGCCACAAAATCACTCGACGACCGCACAATCCTGCGACAGCTGCCAGCGAATCCCAGCACGACTCGCAACGCAGCACAAACCTGCCTCCAGCAACTCGCGATGCGCGCCTGGCGACGACATCCCTCGGCACTGGAACTCGAACGACTGCTCACACTCTTCGACGAATCCTTTCGCGAAAACACCAGCTTTCCCATCGCCGTCGGCGAATCCGCAAAGGCCATCCTGCTGTCACCCGCCTTTCTCATGGTCGCGGAACCTGAAACAGGCACCGAAGGCGATTATCCGCTGCGTCCTGAACAGCTCGCAACTCGCATGGCCCTCTTTCTCTGGGCCTCGATCCCCGACGCGGAACTCCTCTCAGCCGCCCTCGATGGGAAGCTCGACAGTCCACAGGAAATTCGCATGCAGATCCACCGCATGCTGAAGGATCCCCGAGCGGCTGCTCTCGGAGAAACCTTCGGACTCCAGTGGCTCGGACTTGATCGCCCCGACAGCCTCCAGCCTGATACGCTGCTGTTTCCGGAATGGACCCCGGAAGTTGCCTCACTGCTGCAGGAAGAGGCCTCCCGATTTGTCGCGTTTGTGCTCCGGGAAGATCGACCGCTTACCGAACTGCTGGATGCCGATTACGTCATCGCAGATAAGCGCCTCGCGGCCTTCTATGGACTGCCGGGGCATAGCGGTGAAGAATGGGATCAAGTTGTTGTCAAGGACCGGTCGCGGGGAGGACTGCTGTCGCTGTCCGCCGTACTCACGGCCACCTCGCGGCCACGCAGAACCAGCCCCGTGCTTCGCGGACGCTGGATCATGGAAACCCTCCTTGGCGAAACAATCGAACCTCCACCACCCGATATCCCAACACTTCCCGAAGACGCTGACTCCGATGCCCCGCTGACCCTTCGCGAACGTCTTGAACAACATCGCAGCGATCCCGACTGCGCCGGCTGTCATCAGACCATGGACCAGCTGGGATTCGCACTGGAGGAATTCGGCCCCACAGGCAGACGACGCTCCCACGATGGCACCGGCCTCGTCGATGCCAGCGGACTCCTGCCATCCGGCGAACGCATCGAAGGACTCGCCGGGCTCCGACTGGCACTCAAAGCCCGCGAACAACAGTTTCTCAGACTGTTCTGCCGCCGCTTGCTGGGATATGCACTCGGACGCGAAATCGAACGCTTCGACCTGTGCGTGGTCGATCGCTGCCTGCGCCGACTGCAGCAATCCGGAAATCGCTCGTTCGCCGTCTTCGAAGAGATTATACTCAGCTATCCATTCCGTAACCGGCAGGCCGTTCGATGAGCAATTCACGCAGACGTTTTCTGTATGGCACAGGCGCTTCGCTGCCGCTGCCGTTTCTTACTTCCCTGCACGCTCGACGCTTCGCAGCCCGTGATCCCTCGCCGCCAGCCCGAAGCGTTTTCATGTTCTTCCCCAACGGGATCTGGGAACAGGACTGGACACCCTCCGACGAAGGCCCCGCCTACACGCTCACTCCCACTCTGCAACCACTCGAATCCATCCGCTCCGATGTTCTCGTGCTCACCGGACTCGACAAACGTCACAGTCATGACGGGGGCGGTCATCAAACCGCGACAGCCAACTTCCTGACAGGCCTGCCGGTTCACAAAACCAGCGGAAAACAGCTTAGCGCCGGCGGAGTTTCCGTTGACCAGCTCATCGCATCACACATCGGAGACCAGACACCCGTTCGCAACCTCGTGCTCGGCGTCGAACCCGTACGCACCGGCGTTGATCGACCGACCGGCGTGACACTGCTGTATACATCCCTGATCTCATGGGAAACTTCAGAACGTCCCGCCATGCCGCAAAACAGTCCACGCGTCGTTTTTGAACGACTCTTTGGTCAATCCGCTGCCACCTCCGCTGATGCCCGAAAATCCAACGCCCGCCTGCTCAACCTCGTCCTCGAAGATGCTCGCAGTCTTCGCCCCGCACTCGGACGCGATGATCGCGTGAAGCTCGACGAGTATCTCGCGGCCGTCGAAGCTGTCGAATCACGGATTCGCTTTGCCGATAAAGCCGCTGCCACAGGCAATCCACACGCCAGCAAACTCCCCGCACAAGCCCCGCAGCAGCCAGCCGAATCACTCGATTTTCCCTCTCGCATGTCCGCAATGTTCGATGTGCTCACACTCGCTCTCAAAGCGGATGCCACACGCGTCGCCTCCATCATGCTCGCCAACGACTCTTCTGCACAAAGCTTTGCTTTCATCGGCATTCCGGAAACACATCACGGAGTTTCGCACCATCAGCAGGACCCCAAAAAAATCAGCAGCTACCAGAAAATCAACCGCTGGTACGTCGAACAGTTTGTCAGCTTTATCCAGCGACTGAAAAACACCCCGGATGGCGATGGATCCCTGCTCGACAGCACGCAGGTGCTCTTCGGCTCCGGACTCTCAGATGGCAATCGCCACGACCCCGACAACCTCCCAATACTCCTCGCCGGAAAAACGGCCGATATGCCCCAGGGGCAACACCTCAGCTTTCGCTCAGGGTCCACGCCCCTCTGCAATCTTTATCTCAGCATGCTGCACCGCCATGGCATTCATCTGGATCACTTCGGCGATGGAGCCGAACCATTGCTCTGATCGAATTCTCGCCCGTCCTGAGGTCTCCCGGTGCATATCCAACGGTTCCTTCTCTGCTCACTCGCCTGCGCTGCTGCCGTGGCCGTCGCTGCAGTGCTCTGGCTGGCACCGACAACACTGCCGGGAGAAGGCAGGCAATGGCAGCAATGGCGCCGCCAGCAGCGGATCACTGCCGCCACGGCAGCCATTGATCGCCTGTACAATTTTCAGGACACAGCCGCCGCTGATGCCACGTTCTCAAATCATGCCGGAATCGTCGGACAGCTTACACTCGAACTTCCAGACCCGAAAAAAAACAGCAACGCATTCAGCCTCACTGAAGGTCGCTGGCCATGGAAACAATCCGTTCGACTTCGACATGCCGCCCTGCACTCCAGACTCTCCGTCCCCACTCGACAGGCGTTCTCCTTCCACACCTGGCTCAGACACTTCGGTGAAGCCAACCCAGCCGACAGCTTCTATGGAACCGTTTGCTCCGTCATGTCCATGGGCGATGGCGTCCACGTGGGCTGGTGCCTCCAGCTCCTGCGCCCCTGCAACACGCTGCTGTTTTCAATCGGCCAGCCAAAAGGAGCTCCAGCCGTTTCGATATCGTCCCGCGTGCAAATCCCTGAGGGACTCTGGACCGCCGTCGCCGGCACATGCGACGGCAGGGAACTGCGGCTCTACGTCAACGGCCTGCTCTACGCCGCTGTGCCATGGCAGGGTCCTTACATGTCACCAAAGTCACACAGCCGCTTTCGACTGGGGCTCGCAGGCAATGGCAGTCTGGCCGGCTGCCTCGAATTTGACGAAGTTGCCCTGTTCGATCGCTGCCTCGATGCAACCGAAATCGCGCGGCTCACATGGCCTGAACTGCCCGCAAACAACCGTCAGCTGCAGCCACTGCTGATGGCCGGCGAACGTCTTGCTGCCGGCAAACCCGACAGTTCCGTACTGCCCCAGACTGATCTCCGCCTCGCAGAACCAGCTAATTCGCAACTCGCCGCTCTGCACACCATCCGCCGCGCAGAAATGCTGCGACAACTCGAACAGTTTGATAAAGCACAGGCTGACTTCGAATCCCTGTCCGCTGATCCCTCTGCCCCCGACTCCCTCAGATTGCTCGCAGTCCACGAAGCAACTCGCATCAAACTCGGAATCCAGCCAAACTGGCGGCTTCAGCACGCCGCCGACAGACCCGACCAGTGGTCGCTCTGCCGGGACTACACGGGTGATCAACAGGCAGCCGATCAGATCCAGTCCGCCCTGCAGCAGTTCACCGCCGGACGCTGGATGGATGACTATGAAAGCCATGTTCGCCCACTTCTTCAGAATCGCTGCGGCGGCTGTCACTCCACTGGGTTCGACCCGGACGCCTTTACCGTGGCTCGACTGCAGCAGCATCCTGCAGCAGCTAACTCCGCCTCTGCCTGGGAACGGGCGTTTTCTCAAATCACCACAGGCCAAATGCCTCCTCCGGGCCACCCTCCCCTCGCTGAATATGATCGCAGAATCCTCGTTCGATGGTGGAAGACGCGCCCGCCCTCCGCCTTCTGCGAACAGATCCCCACCGAACAGAATCAACAGCACTACCCCGGTTACGTACGGACGCGACGACTCACCCGACTTGAGTACCGCAATGCCATTCGAGATCTTCTCGGAGTGCAGCTGCGGCCGGAAGAACTGCCCCCGGCCGATGCGTCCGGCGGAGAGGGCTTCGACACTGTCGGCGACGTTCTTTTCACCTCCCCAGGTCACCTTGATTCCTGGATGTCCTCGACCGCTGCCGCAGTCCGCCGCGCACTACAGCAGGATCTCGCCGAACAGGCTCCGGAAAATCGCCGACTGCTGTCGGTCTTCGCACCACAGCCGCCACCCGAAACACCAGCTGCTGCAGATCCTGAGCTGATTCGAAGCCTGCTCACAAAAACAGCCTCGCAGGCGTGGAGAAGATCGCCTGCCGCCGAAGAAATCACACAACTCCTCGCACTCTACACGACAGCCGCCGAATCGGCCCCCTCAACGCTCGAAGCGGTCGTCCTGCCACTGCAGGCCATCCTGCTCTCGCCACACTTTCTGTTTATTGTCGAACCGAAACCAGCAGATGGCTCAGAAATCGCCAGGCTGACCGCCAATGAACTTGCCACTCGCCTCGCTCTGCTGCTCTGGTCCTCAATTCCAGACGCACAGCTCAGACAGTCTGCCGATTCCGGGAAACTGCTGCAGCCATCAGAACTCCGCGCTCAGATGCTCCGCATGCTCGACGACCCCCGCAGCATGGCACTCGGAGAAGCCTTCGGGGTGCAATGGCTGGGATTGGACGAAGCGGCCGAACGGAAACCGGATCCCCAGCTGTTTCCCGAGTACTCGCCTGAACTGGCCGCTGACTTTCGCCAGGAAGCAATCCGGACAATCGCTGCCGTCTTTCGCGAAAACCGCTCGCTCTCGGAACTGCTCGCTGCAGATTCCGTCTGGGTCAATCAGCGGCTTGCCGATTTTTACGGTCTGGCCAAACCACCCGCAAAAAGCTCCGATGACTGGCATCGCGTCTCGACAGCAGGCAGCAGTCGGGGTGGCACGGCAGGCATGGCTGCAGTACTCACCGCCACTTCCTATGCCCGCCGAACCAGCCCGGTCCTGCGCGGAAAATGGCTGCTCCAGAATCTGCTGGGCACAGCAGTGGAACCACCGCCCCCAGGAATCCCGGCACTCGAAAATGCCGACGTCGGCAATCAGCCGGCAACCATGCGCGCCCGACTCGAAGCACATCGTCGAGACCCCGATTGTGCAGCCTGCCACGAAGTGATGGATCCGCTGGGTTTCAGCCTTGAGCACTTCGATGCCATCGGTCGCTGGCGGACTCATGACAACGGTCTTCCCGTCGATGCCTCAGGCCGTTTGCCGGACGGCACTGACGTCAATGGCCCGCAAGGCCTGAAACAGGCACTGCTCGCCAGAGAAAACGAATTCCTGCGACACTTTACACGCAGATTCCTCGGTTATGCCCTCGGACGCAGCCTCACCACGATTGATGACTGTATCGTCGAGCGCTGCCTCGAACGACTCCGTGACAGTGACAATCGTGCCCACAGCCTGCTGGAAGAAGTCATCCTCAGTTACCCGTTCCAGCACCGCTACTCGATGCAGTCCGCCACAGAACCATGATTTCCGGATTCCGCCGGAATCAGGCTGGACCAGGCACCTGCCGCATGGTCCAATGAACACTCAGGGTCTTCTTTTCCCCCGGAAACCATCTCCTATGTCGCAAAAAATCAGCCTGCCCAGCCGACGACACTGTCTGCGACATGCCGGTCTCACGCTCGGACTGCCCTCGTTCTGTTCCCTTCAGCCCCGATCGCTGTGGGCCGATGACGCCGCCCCGGCACCACCGCTGCGGACCGCATTTCTGCATTTCCCAAATGGCATGTACGCCGATCACTGGGTGCCTCGCAACGTCGGAACAGACTATGAACTGTCCCCGATCCTTAAACCACTCACACCCGTTCGCAGCGAAGTCCTCGTTCTCACCGGACTCGAAAAAGCCGCCAGCAAAGCAGGGGACGGACATTATTCAAAAACAGCCAACTTCCTGACCGGGATGCCCGTTCGAAAAACCATCGGCCACGACGTCAGTGCCGGCGGAATTTCCGTAGACCAGCTCATGGCCAAAGCCTGCAGAGGGCAAACCCCGGTGCCCTCGCTCGTGCTCGGCGTCTCTCCCGTCATGCCCGGAATCGACCGCAGCGTCGGTTTCACACATGCCTACGCATCATGGATTTCATGGCAGTCCGAAAACCAGCCAGTCACCCCGGAAATCTCCCCGGCAGTCGTTTATCAGACACTCTTCGGCCTTGACCCAGACACCGCCAGCACGCCCGCAACCTCAAAACCTCTCCTCGACTACCTGCTTGAAGATGCCCGCAGTCTCCGACGCAGACTGGGACGCGATGACGGACATAAGCTCGATGAATACCTCGATTCCGTCCGCGCTGTCGAGGCCCGTCTGCAGTTTGTCCCGTCCGAAAATCAACGCCGCCACATCCAGTCCCTGCAGCACGAAATCCGCTCGAAAAAACTCCCGGCCGTCGGAACAGCCATCGACTTCCGCGAACATATTCGACTCATGCTGGACCTCATAGTCCTCGCCTTCCGCGCTGATGCCACACGCGTCGTTTCACTGATGCTCGCCGGAGGAATCTCCAGCCAAAGCTTCTCCTTCCTTGACGGAGTCCGTGGCGAACATCACGAATTGTCGCACCATGAACACAGCCCGCTCAGGATTGCTCAGTACGACGCCATCACCAGCTGGTACGTCGGGCAGTTCGCCGAACTGCTGCAAAGACTCCACAGCATTCCGGAAGGCCCCGGCTCACTGCTCGATTACTGCATGATCATGCTCGGCTCAGGAATGTCCGACGGAAACAGCCACGATCCATCGAATCTGCCAATCCTGCTCGGCGGACGCGCTGGACATACCATTCACTCCGGGCGCCACATCGCCGCCGGCTCCTCCCGAACACCGCTCTGCAATCTCTACCTCTCCATGCTCGATCGCATGCAGGTGCCACTCCAAAGCTTCGGCGACAGCACCGGTCGATTGCCGCTGCAAACGACCGGTGACGCCTGAAAACCTGGCATTCCGTTTCTTCGCGATTGACAGCTCATCATGCTGATTCTTGGTCTCTCCGGTTTCTTTCACGATAGCGCAGCAGCCCTCATCGCAGACGGGCAGCTCGTTGCGGCCGCCCACGAAGAACGCTTCTCCAGAATCCGACATGACCCCGCCTTCCCCGCTCAGGCCGCAACATGGTGCCTGCAGCAGGCCGGCATCGATCAGTCACAGCTCGACTTTATCGTCTGGTTCGAAAAACCACTGCGACACTTCGAACGGCTGCTCGAAACAGCCACCGCCTTCGCACCCCGCGGTCTCCGCAGCTTCACAGCAGCCATGCCCCCCTGGCTCGAAGAAAAACTCTGGATGCCGTCCGTCATCCGCCGCCACTTCCCCAGGGCCACCAACGCCGCGCTCGCCTTTCTCGAACATCACCAAAGTCATGCCGCCAGCGCGTTTTTTCCGTCACCCTTCCAAAAAGCCGCTGTGCTCACTGTCGATGGCGTTGGTGAATGGGCCACCGCTAGCTGGGGTACCGCCGAAGGCAATCGCATCCAACTGATCAGAGAACTCCACTTCCCGCACTCGCTCGGACTGCTCTACTCCGCCTTCACCGGACACCTCGGCTTCCGAGTGAACAGCGGCGAATACAAAGTCATGGGACTGGCACCCTACGGCCAGCCGGTCCATGCAGACATCATCCGTCAGCAGCTGCTGGACCGTCGAAGTGATGGCAGCTTTCGCCTGCGACAGGAATTCTTCCAATACTGCCACGGACTCCGAATGACAAATCGGCGATTCACGCGCCTGTTCGGCATCCCGCCCCGCACTCCGGAATCGCCACTCCTGCAGTGCCACATGGATCTGGCTGCCAGTATCCAGGTGGTCGCTGAAGACTTGCTCCTCGACATGGCGCGTCACGTTCATCAGCAGACGCAGCTTGAAAATCTTGTCATGGCCGGCGGCGTCGCTCTGAACTGTGTCGCCAATTCCCGACTGCAGCGCGAAGGTCCCTTCAATCGCGTCTGGGTGCAGCCCGCCGCCGGTGATGCCGGCGCAGCACTGGGAGCCGCTCTCTTCGTCTGGCATCAACTGCTCGGAAAGCCACGAAAACCCCCAACTCCCGATGGCTGCCGCGCCAGCCTGACAGGCCCCACCTTCGATTCCCCGCACATTCAGTCCGTGTTGCGCACATACGGCGTCAACCACCAACACTTCTCCGACGAAAAAATCCTCACACAACACGTCGCTCAGCTGCTCGCTCAGGGGAAAACCGTCGGCTGGTTTCAGGGAGCCATGGAATTCGGCCCTCGCGCCCTCGGACACCGAAGTATCCTCGCTGATGCCCGCTCACACTCCATCCAGACTGCACTCAACCTGCAAGTCAAATTCCGCGAAAGCTTCCGGCCCTTTGCCCCTGTCGTACTTCGGGAACACGCACATAAATGGTTCACAACCGAACCCGACGCCGATCTCCCCTATATGCTCTTCACAGCCCAGGTTCGCCCCGACAAACTCACGCAGCTGTCCGCAACAGACCGCCACACTCTGCTCTACTCCCCGGACCTGCTGCAACGCGTCCGAATCCCCAGATCACTGATTCCCGCCGTCACTCATGTCGACTCCTCAGCCCGAATCCAGACCGTCGATCACATTCGTCACCCCAAACTGCATCAACTGCTCACTGCCTTTGAAAATCTCACCGGCTGCCCCGTGCTGGTAAACACCAGTTTCAATGTCCGCGGTGAACCCATCGTCTGCACCCCCGAAGATGCCCTTGCCTGCTTTCAGGCAACCGGACTTGATGTGCTCGTAATGGAAGATTGCCTGATCGTTGATAAGCACTTCACTCCCCCGCAACGCACACGACTGACCGCTCAGTCCGGCCAACAGCCCGATCTTCGAATGCTCAGACAGTTCGCCCTGCTGTGGATGCTCCTCAACATCTCTGCGGTCGTCACCACCCACATTCAGCAGCGCCCGACCTGGGTGCCTCTGTGCCTCAGCGCCGCCGCCGCCCTCAGTATTCCCGCAATTGTCTATCCAGCACTCGCACGTCCTCTGTTTCTGTTCCTGATTTGGGCGACAACACCCCTCAGGTGGCTCACCTCCAGACTCCTGCTGCTGACAATCTTTACCGGACTCGTCTGCCCGATCGCACTGCTGCTCAGATGCCTTCGACACGACCCGCTGCAACGCCACCCGTCCGACAAACACTCCTTCTGGCAATCCACCGACCGCCACACATCATCGCCACTCAGACCCTGGTAGCCCACACTGTCCACAGATCCGCTATGACCGGAAGAGTCCGCATCCACAGCCGTTCATTACCCGGATTTCCTCGCTCACCACCCGCCATTCCGGGCGCAGAATAAAGCGCAGCGACCGCTGCCAACACCCTCTCAGGGCCACCGCAGGCAACATCGATCTCATGGATACCCCCGCAAAACCAACCAGACGCAAAACAGCGAAGGAATCAGGCGACACCAGCACTCAAGCTGCACACACGCCCG
>JBJTOP010000006.1:0-4481 GCA_046074645.1 Planctomycetaceae bacterium
TCCGGCGCCCGCCCCCGATGCACCGAAACCCGATGCTCCGGCGCCCGCCCCCGATGCACCGAAACCCGATGCTCCGGCGCCAGCCCCCGACGCACCGAAACCCGATGCTCCGGCACCAGCCCCCGACGCACCGAAACCCGATGCTCCGGCGCCAGCCCCCGATGCACCGAAAGCCGATGCTCCGGCTCCGGCTCCTGATGCCCCAAAGTCAGGCGAATGACGGCCGACGAACTCGCTGATGACGACGATGATTTCCACGTCAAAGCCCCCGACTTGCCGCAGCTGGCAGCGGACGCTGAGCCGGTCGATATCACCGTGGAAGCTCGGGCGCACGGCTGGAGACTCGACCATTATCTGGGACGATTATTTCCGAATCACAGTCGAGCTCAGCTGCAGCGAATCATCGAATCCGGCGGCGTGCTGCTGAACGGTCTCAACCACAAAGCCTCGAGGCGGCTGCGGGTGAACGACCGCCTGCAGGTTCGGCTGGTTGCAGCGGAACGTCCGGGGATCGAGCCGGAAAATCTGCCGGTGGGCATTGTGTACGAGGACGACGCGCTTGTTGTCGTGAACAAACCTGCCGGCATGGTGGTTCATCCCGGCCGAGGCTCTTCCCGCGGAACACTCGCCGCCGCGCTTCAGTTTCACTTTGATCAGCTCAGCGATGTCGCCGGACGCCATCGCCCCGGCATCGTGCATCGGCTTGACCGCGACACCACTGGAGTGATTCTGATTGCGAAAGATAACCAGGTGCATCAGAAGATCGCTGCGCAGTTTGAACGCCGCGAAGTGAAGAAGGAGTATCATGCGATCGTGCGAGGCTGTCCGCAGCTTGATTCCGACTACATTCGCACGTGGATGACGACTCACCCTAAAGTTCGCGAGCGTATGATGGTCTGCCCCCGCGGCGGGGATGCTCGCGAAGCTGTCACCTTCTATCGCACCACGGAACGACTCGGTCGCTATTCCCTGATGGAGCTTCATCCGCGTACGGGACGAACGCATCAGCTTAGAGTACACATGCTGCATCTTGGACACCCGATCATTGCTGACAGGCTGTATATTGGTGTGGGAGAACTGCGTCAGAGCGATCTTCAGGGGGGCGTGACCAAGCCTGCCGCAAACGATCAGCTGCTCATCGCACGCCAGGCACTTCACGCATTTCGGCTGACGATTCGTCATCCAGTGAGCGGCGAATCGATGCAGTTTGAAGCCCCGTGGCCGGACGACTTCCGGCAAACCGTGGAAGCGTTGCGAGCCGTTCGCAGTTAGATTCCACGGGCTACGGGGACAGTTCCAGCAGCAATCGATGGGCATCGCGAAATCGAGGCGCCTGTTCGAGTGCCAGCAGCAGCTGGCGGCGGGCGGAGTTCGGATCGGTTGTTCTGAGGAGTTGAGCGATTCGGTAACGCAGGCGTGGAGCGTCATCCTGCTGCAGTTGCAGCAGAGCTTCGAGCGCTGCAATGGCAGCGACGGTGTTGTTGTCCGCGATCGCAGATTCGGTCAGCAACAGCAGCGGAGCGGTGCGAAACGGATCCGCAGCAAAGATCAGCTGCCCGAGTTGCACGACTTCGGCATGGAGCTTCTGCTCGACGCAGAGTTGCTGCAGTCGGATGGCGGCTTCGACGTCGTCTGCGGATCGTTTGAGATGTTCGCGGAGCAGTTCTGTTTCTTCGCCGGTCCGGTTTTGTTTGCGGAGCAGTTCAGCGAGTGTACGGCGAGCACTGGAGGGGCTGTCGTCCTCAGGTACGAGTTTAATGAGTGTTCGCAGCGTGTTTTCGGCATCTGCGGGGTTTGTGTCAGCCTGCAGCGCGGCCTGACGCGTCAGGGCCGGGATGTTGTTGGGGTGCTGTTGCAGGAACGCGGTAAGTGCCGCGGGGTCATCTGCGGGGATCGATTCAAGCTCCGCTGCTGAAAACTGGGCGTCCGGTGAAAATGCGGCAGCCTGTTTGCCGAGAAATTCAGTGAAGCCGGTTTCCAGCGCGGTCAGCCCGCCGGTGTGGCGTTCAAGGGCGTCGTTGATGGCTAGTCCATTTCCAAGGTCAGTCAGCACTGCATTGAGTGCTGGGAGGCCGTGCACGGTTGCGATGTATTCCACTGCCAGTGACGACTGAAAATAGGCGTAATTGATGTCCTCACCCGTTTCCGCATTCAGAAAGGCACTGCTGAGTTTTGCGATTGGGACGGACTTGCCGTCCCGTATGCGTTTTTGGAACGCGGGCGTCATTTTCTGGCCCCAGCGAGGATCGCGGAGACGCTCTTCATAGACCGAGATGCCCTCGCTCAGCCAGCGCGGAATGCGATTACCGGTTTTCTGCAGCGTTACAACGTGACAGAATTCGTGCCAGAGCACGGATTCCCAGCTGGAAGGCTGATCGCGGCGGCTTGCGGGGCTGTTGGCAGTGACCACTTTTCCGAAACACACCCCAAGAAACCCGGCAACATCCGGCAGTCCGAAGGTGCGGACGGCGAAATCATCCTGCCGCGGATAAATTTCAACAATCACGGGGGCCTGCGGCTGGAATTCGTAACGCGCGGAGAAGGTGGCCCATGCGTTCTCGAGCAGAGTGAGGACACGAGGGCCATAGAGCGCGGCTTCCTGCTTTTCCATGCGGACTTCGAAGTGTTCGGAGTGCAGAGTGGTGAAGCGACTGAGACTGTCACGCAGCTGCATGAGATTAAAGAGCGTGGTGTTGTAGCCGTCCCTGCGTTGAGCGGATTCGACAAGATTCCAGCCTTCAGTCAGCTCACCCAGCCGCAGCAGATCCTGCGCGAGTTGTACGTGGGCGTCGGCGAATGCCGGGTCTGCGGCAAGCGCCCTTCGCTGCGCTTCGGCACCTTCCCGGAACCGATATTTCTGTGACAGCCGACGACCGATGATGTGATCCGGCAGTGGAGACTTTGGAGCAAACTTCAAGGCAGCCGCACGACTCTCTTCAGCAGCGGCCGCATTGTTCTGCAGCAGGAACAGAACTGAACGGCGTGCGTGTGCCTCCGGATGATGGGGGTTCACCGAAAGCACCTGCTGGAGCATTTCCTCTGCAGCCGCATACTCCTCGCGGTCAATAAGCTTATCAGTGGTTTTCAAAAGGGCCGGGAAGTAGCTGGGGTTGACTTTCAGCGTTTGCAGAAGAAGTTCGGCCGAGCGTTCCGGGGATGCAGTGGCCAGCGCTTCGGAGGCCAGAAACAGGACATCGGGATCACTCTGGAAGTCCTTCAGCACCGGCTGAATCAAATCGGCCGCCAGGGCTGCATCACCCTTCTGAATCGCCAGCGACGCGGAGGCGATGAAACCCTCGGGGCGATTCGGGTAGTTCCGCCGAGCCCGTTCAAAGAAACCTTCCTGCACCGCCTTCGGATCCGCTCCCACTGCCAGTGCAATCTGCCCGAGCGCTGCGAGGTCATCCGCATCGGTGTATCGCCAGGCCGCGGTGGAGGCAAGTTTCTCAGTTTCTGCGATCGCGATTGCCGCCAGTTCCGCATTGCCATTGGAATTGGCCACTTCGTACTGCAACGCTCGCAAACGCACGCTCCACGTGTACCGTTCAATTCCCGCGGCAACAGAAGCCAATGCTTCAGGATATTTGCCAAGGGCAAGTTCGGAACGAGCCTTCAGAATCGGCCACTCTTCACCATAACTGCGAGCTTCGATCGCTTTCGAAGTCGCGTCAAGACACTCGGCATACCGCCCGGTCTGAAACATGGCCTGACATTCGGCCAACGTTTCCGCCGCCGACGCGGCGGAAACAGGCAGGGTACCGGCCCAGAAGATCACACCGGCAATGAGCCACCGCGGCAGACGGAGTGACACAGAGACGACGTGCAAGGCACGCGGCATGGCAGGTGTCAGCAAGACAAACATGACTGGACATTCCGGAATTTGCTGGCGGATTTTTCGAGTCGCTGCCGGAAAGAATAGGCGGGCAGGTTGCTGAGGGCCAGCGTGGGATGGTGAAACGGTGTTAAGTGCTCCTGAATTGTTGTTTCCGGAATCGCCTCAACCAACCGTGACGCGATCGATTGCAGCGACAATGCTTTTGCCGTCCGATTGATTGCTGTTGCGTTTCCGGTTTGGAAGGCCAGTTCCATCAGCCTGGCATGAAATGCCAGGTCAGGCGGTGCACAAGCCCCGTGGCCCTGTAAGGGGCAGTTTTGAGGAAGAGCATTACGAAGGTGCCAAGAGCATTACGAAGGTGCCATGCACCTGAATGAATGCTCCACAGCCGCACGGCGGAAGCCTGCGGGCTAAAGGACCTGCAAACGCCACGCCGACACACTCACCAGCGCGCACACCTTCGGTGCGAAACATAGCCGGGGGCTCCCGCCCAACCGCTCACTATGCCAGCCGCATGGCGGAAGCCTGCGGGCAAACGGCACTGCCAACACCACGCCAACACCCTCGCCAGCGCGCGCACCTTCGGTGCGAAACATCGCCGGGGGCTGCCGCCCAACCGCTCACTATGTCAGCCGCATGGCGGCAG
>JBJTOP010000007.1:0-2513 GCA_046074645.1 Planctomycetaceae bacterium
ATCACTGCGGCCAGATCGAGCTGATCCATCGCGAAGTAGATCCGCCATAACTGCACGTAGGTTTCTTCCAGAACCTGACCGCCGGTCTGAGTGGCTTCCTGCATGACTTCTTCGCAAACCTGCAGAGCACTCTGGTACTTGGAGTCGGAGTTTTCACCAAGACCGAACTCCTTGTAACGATTGCCGATATTGAGCAGGGCATCGGCCGTCTTGAGCTTGGTTCGGACGCGCAACTCTTCATCAGAAATCTGCGCACGTGTGACGCGGACGCCTCCCAGATTCCCTTCAATCGTTCGAGCATCGGCGATGACCATCCGGGGGTCAGTCGAAAGATTGCGCTCGTCCGTGTAGGTAATTCGCAGGATATCGCCGGGCATCGCTTCGAGCTGGTCATTGTTCTCAACCGGCTCGGCAGATTTTGTCAGCTGGATACTCCCGCGAAAAATCCCGCTGTGGATCGTGCCGTCGTCCACAGGTTCTGCCGGTGCGGTTGCAGACGAAGGGGCTTCCGGAACAGCCGACGCGGTCTGGCGGGAACTGTCGCCAGGTGTAGCTGTCGTGTCTTTTTTATCTGTCGCAGGGGAGTTCGAGTCACCGCCGTCTTTTGTGTCTCCCACGGTGGGTAACGTCGGTGCCAGGCCTGGAATGATGCCCGCTTCCGTAAACGTCACCTCGATGCGGTCCACGCGTTTCAGACGCTGAATTTCCTTCTCAGCACCCGCGTCGCTGGCTGGTGCACTTTCAGTTGCGGTCGCTGGCGGCGTTTGCGCACCGGGCTGTTGACTGGCGATGGCCTCTTCTTCCAGCTCTTCATCGGTTTTCGTCCGATAGACTTCCACGACTGCGGTCAGAGAATCAGCGGCATCGCCAAGATCGCGGTCCAGATCGATGATCTGAAGGTTGACTGACTTGTCCAGCACGACGCCCTGCAGAGTTTCATTGAACGCACCGTCCATCACCTGAACCATCGCATTGCTGACGACTGACACCGTTTTCGAAACCGGTCGATCAAAAGTCCGATCGGCGGTGTGCAAATCAACATACGTAATCCGCACCTCATCGTTACCGAGCACTTCCAGCCGGCCATTTCCTGGCTTGGTTTTTCCAAGGGCAGTGGCGATGCTGCCGAGGGCAATCCGAACATTCCTGCCAACGGGGTAGCAGCTGACGATTTCTGCATCTCCGGATTGCGTTTCGCACTTCACGTCAATCGCCTGATTGGTTTCGAGCACTGCCAGGTCGGCATCTTCGATTCTGATGAAGAATCGTTTGCCGGCTTCCGCTTTGGGAACCATCGCGTCGGTTTCTGAAACATTTGTGCCGACGTTTTCGAGGGCCGCAATGGCGCGACTGTAATGACCCAGCTGAAAGTGAGCGAGGCCGATGTAGTAGTACGCCTCATTGACCTGTGGGCTCACCGGAAACTTCTCGATCACGTCCCGCATCGTCTGGAAGCACTTACCGTGGTTGCGAGCTTCAAAATGTGAAATCCCCAGTCGCAGCGTGGCGTCGGCCCGCTGCTCTTCGTCGGAGTTTTCTTCGCTGGCGGCAGCTTCGAAGTGCAGTCGAGCCTTCTCGTATGCTCGATCCTTTTCCAGATAGTATTGTCCCAGCCGCATGTGAGCCACGAAGCGGTAGCGGCTGCGAGGATATCGTTCGAGAACGGAGTCCCAGATCTCGATCGCTTTATCGGGTTCGTTTGCCTCCATACGGGCATCGCCCGCTTCGATCAGCCTGGAGGCTGTTCGATCCTCAACGATTGATCCCCGCAATCCACTGGCAGGTCCGCCTTCGCCGGAGGATTCCGTTGTCGATTCCTGTCCGACAGCGACTTGCGTGCTGAAATCTGAAAACACGGTAACGGCGAAGGCTGCGAGGATCAGCAGCGATCTGTGAAATCTCAGAGATGTTTTCACGTCCGACTACTTTTTATGGAGAACGCCACGATGTGGCGGGAATCTGAACACAACAACATCGGGTATCAAAAAAGGGTTTGCCCGGCAGGAAAGTCGAGCTGGCCCTGAATCAGGTGTCCGGTATTCCCCGAGCCGAAGAATCTCCTTCCTCTCCGGCAGCAATTTTCTCCTTATCAACCGGACCGTCAGAGTCCTCTGCAAGGGGTGGACGATCGCTCAGCAGCTCTGAGTGATTTTCCATCCTGCAGAATGCCTGAGCACTCAGACAAACAACTCTGCGACTGGTGTTCCGTTATCCACCAGCTTCATCGGGCGCTGCAGCGGTGTCATGACTTCCTTAGCGGGGTCGATACCGAGCGACTGACAGAATGAAGCGTGCAGGTCGGCCACTTTAACTGGGTTGTCCTTCGGTGAGTATCCGTCTTCGTCGGACGAACCAATCACTTTCCCGCCTGCAATTCCGCCACCGGCAACGAAGCAACTGAACACTTCAGACCAGTGATCGCGCCCGGCATCGACGTTGACATCCGGCGTGCGACCGAATTCACTCAACATGACGATCAGCGTCTTTTTGAGCAAACCGGATTCTGCGAGGTC
>JBJTOP010000008.1:0-70094 GCA_046074645.1 Planctomycetaceae bacterium
GCTCGCATTTCACCAGTTGCCCAGCGCAACCAAACGGCAGCCCCAGCACCAATTCCCGCTCCAAAGGTGCCATGCACCTCACGTTCCCACTGCTGCGCAAGGTGCCATGCACCTCATTTTCAAATTCACTCTTAAGGTGCCATGTACCTTGACAAATCCTGAACGTGTTTTTATTATGGATCGAGCATTTTTTGAAAGGTGTTCTATGCCTCGCGTCAATCGTCGTGAAATCTTTTCCGAAACGGACGTTCAGGTCTTCCATCTGATCAGTCGGTGTGTGCGTCGCAATCATTTGTGTGGTCGCGATCGCAGATCGGGGCGTGATTATTCGCATCGTCGCGAATGGGTTCGCGGTCGTCTGGAAGAGTTGGCTGGCATGTTCGCCATCGAGGTGCTTGGTTATGCGCTCATGGGCAACCACATGCACCTTGTCATTCGTACTCGCCCGGACGTCGCTGCCGGCTGGACTGACGGCGAAGTTGCCCTTCGCTGGTGGACGCTCTTCCCACAGCGTCGCACATCGTCCGGTGCCGCGGAACAACCCACCGCAGAAGAGCTGAATCACATCAAAAACGACGCTGCCAGTCTTGCTGACAAGCGTCGCCGACTGGCCAGTGTTTCATGGTTTATGAAGTGCGTTTCCGAGCCCATTGCCAAGCGAGCCAACCGCGAGGATGAAGTCACCGGCCACTTCTGGGAGGCCCGCTACAAAGCTCAGCCGCTGCTCGACGAAACCGCCATTGCCACCTGCATGGCTTATGTCGATCTCAATCCCATTCGCGCCGCGGTTGCTCAAACGCCGGAAACAAGTGAATTCACAAGTCTGCATGACCGGATTGCGGATCGTCAGGCTGCCGCGCCGGCCACTTCGGCGGCAGTTCGCGACACCCAGACCGAACACGGCCCCAAAGCCGGCTGGCTGGCCCCGATTGCGCTCGAACCGCCGCGTCAACAATCCCGCGACCATTGCACTGATCGTCGGCTCACCAATCGTGGCTGTCTGTTTATGTCGCTTGATCAGTATCTTCAGTTGGTTGACTGGACTGGTCGTCAGCTGCGTCTGGACAGGACTGGCCAAATTCCTCCACATCTCGAATCAATCATTTCAAGGCTCGACTGCAGCATCGAGACGTGGATGGACCTTGTCAAAAACTTTCGCCGACGATTCCTCACCGAGGCTGGCCGTCCCGCAACGCTGCAATCCATTTCTCGCTTGCGGCGACATTGTCGTGGCACGCATCGCCGTCCATGAAAGCTTCTGATTCCGAGCAAATGGCTGTCAGCAGAGTGATATTTTCAGCAAATTGCGTTCAGGAGATCGTCGTACTGCGGTTTGGGGAAGTAACCTGAGTGAAATCGGCAGGCGGCGGCAGGATCCAGATTTCGTCGTAGTCCAGGGGCTGCAGAGCGCGGTAGCCTTCGTGCCGAATCAGCTCAAGAATCGCCAGAAAAATACCTACGATGCGAGCCTGAATTTTTTCCCCGGCAAAGAAGCAACTGAACGCCACGCGTTCCTCCGTCAGCAGTCGTTCTCGAATTTGTTCCTGGAACACCGACATCGGTGTTTCATCCATCCGGATGGCGATAGTTTGCTGAACATCCGGGATTTGAACGATGCGGGCAAGAGCGCTGACCAGGTCCCAGAGTTCAACTTCGCGAATTCGGTCTTCGGCATAGTCACGACTGGATGTGGGCCGGTGGCGTGTCAGTCGTGGGTAGCGTTCAAGCCATTCTTCGCCGCGTTCTTCCAGCTGGGCAGCGGCATCGCAGTAACGACGGTACTGCATCAGCCGGGCGACAAGATCTGAGCCATCTTCAGAAGTGTCATCGGGCTCGTCAGCTTCCGCGACTGGTTCCTGAGGAAGAACCTCCCGACTCTTAATTTCCAGCAGTGTCGAAGCAACGACGGCAAAATCACCTGCCAGTTCGTAATCGGGATTTGAATGAGTGCTGAAAAAGACGTCAAAGTCGTTGGTAATGCGCGCCATGGAGACTTCGCATACATCAATTTCGTGGCGGCGCACGAGGTGCAGGAGGAGATCGAGCGGGCCTCCGAACAAATCGGTTTCAAGGCGGTACTCAGTCAGCGTCATTGCGGTCTCGAATCCAAAGCGAGATTGACCGGCAAATATTGAGAAGAATCGGACAGCTGGCCGGTACGACTGGACTGTTTTCCACTTTTCTCCGAAAAAACATCAGGTTTTCTTCAAGATTGGCTCGCCCTTTGCCTGCAGAATGTGCCTCCCGGCAGCAACGGTGAAGTTGATCTCAGAGGTGTGTGATGGCGATTGAGTTTGACTGTCCGCGGTGTTCCGCGACGATTCGAGTGCCCGATGCCTACAGTGGGCGTCAGGGACGGTGCCCCCAGTGCAACGAACGGCTGCTGGTGCCATTGGTTGCTGTACCGGATGTCTCCCAGACGCCGCCCCCTCCGCAACCAGCCTTACTTCAGCCCTCATCTGCTGCTGCCCCGCCTGTTTCGGTGTCGATTCCGATGACAACAGGTGGAGTGGACGTGATGCCGGGAGCGTTGGTCGCCACAGCGACCACGGCAACCACAGTTCCCGCAAATCCAGCAGTGTCCGCGAGCCATGGAGCCGGCCAGGTTTCTGTCTCGAATGCGGTCCCGCCAGTCATCGGGGGCGGTGGCTTTTCCGGAATTCCATCGGCCCATTCAACACCAGCGGCGCGTTCCTCAAAAACACGTTCTTCGCGGCTCAACCGTCGTCGCCCTTCTCGAGCCCTTGTCATTGGTATACCGGTCATTGGGTTTCTTCTGCTGCTGGCAATTCTCGCCCTGACAATCCAGACGGGTCCTGAGATGCAGGGTGAAATCAAAGGCCGGATTCTGGCAGAGAAATCGTTGCCGCGAACAGTGGTGCCGTGGTCAGATACCGGGGTTTCGAGTGAGCAGCAGCAGCTCCTTCAGGCGGCGCTGGCAGAGAATCCTGAAACTTTCTCCAGTGAATTGCTCGTTTGTCGTCTGCTGGGGACTCCGACAGGACTTGAAATCCAGCTAACAGCGGCGACTGGCGCGCGGTGGTGCGCGGTGAACCCGCATGATGCCGGTCAGAAGGCTCTTGCGATCTGGCTGAAGCAGCAGCGTGTTCGGCTGGGTGAGCAGCGTCGTACAGAGATGATCGCAACACTCTCTGCCTGGTGCCAGGACAAGGTGCGGCAGATCAATGGCGAACAAATTGCGATCGACGCGGCAATGGCTCGTGACAATGGAGTGCTGAACGCCACGGTGGACAGTCTCGGTTATGCGGTGCAGGCGCGTGCGGGAAAGCGACTGGTGCGGGCAGCGGCCGAGGACGACGCAGGCTGGATTTACTTTTGCGTCTCAGGCGACACGGAAACGCTTACTTTGGAAGGTCGCAGTCACGGCAATTCCGGACTGTTATTCCCCGGCAGATATGAAGTGACGCTCGAAGCACCTGCCGCTGTCAGTACTCCGGCCGCCCCCGTTGAAAACTCGAAGTCAGATTCTGAGAAGAGCGACGGCTCAATAATGGAGGACGATAAAAAGGGTATGAGCGAGGGTGACGGAGAGAACGGTGACGAAGGTGAAATGCAGGAGAAGGACGCCTTCGGTGAGGCAATGAAGGCAAAGATTGAACAGGAGAAAGCTCAATGAAGCGACGACGGCTGGGCGGCAGCGGGATCACGGTTTCTGAAATCTGCATGGGCACAATGACTTTTGGCAGTCAGTGTGACGAGTCGCTGTCATTTCGAATCATGGATCGGGCGTTCGATGCGGGGATTGATTTTTATGACGCGGCGGAAATGTATCCTGTGCCACCAACGGTCGAGGCCTTTGGTCGGACCGAGGAGATCGTGGGACGGTGGCTAAAGACAAAGCCGCGTGAGGCGGTGATTGTGGCGACCAAAATCACGGGCCCGGCGCACGGCTGGTTTGTGCCTCCCGTGCGGCACGGTCATTCCGCGCTGGATCGCCTCCAGATCATCCGCGCGGTCGAGGCCAGTCTGCGACGCCTTCAGACAGACTATATCGACTTGTATCAAACGCACTGGCCAGATCATGGGATGCGTTACGAGGACATTCTGGAGCCCCTGACGAGACTTGTGCAGCAGGGCAAGATTCGCGCCCTTGGGTGCAGCAACGAAACCTGCTGGGGTCTGATGAAAAGTCTGGCAGCGGCAGAGCGAGGGGGACTGTGTCGTTACGACTCAGTGCAGAACAATTTCAGTCTGATCAATCGTCGCTGTGAGAGTGAGTTGGCTCAGGTTTGCCGTCGCGAGAATGTGTCGTTGCTTCCATTTTCGCCGCTGGGTGGCGGAGTGCTCACGGGCAAATACCAAAAGCAGGACCCACCAGGAGCCAGGTTTACGGAATATCGGCGGCTGGGCGAGCGTCAGCAGAGGTTGGCGGAACGCTTTTTGAATGACAGAACCCGGGAGACGGTACAGCGGTTGCAATTGATTGCTGCGGATCTGAATGTTCCTCTTGCGGCCCTTGCGGTGGCATGGAGCAAGCAGCACGACTTTGTGGCCTCCACAATCATCGGTGCCACGAATGTGGCGCAGCTGGAAGAAAACCTGCTCGGCACTGATTTGCTCCTTGACCAGACAATTCTGAGGCGGATTAACGAGATTGATGAAATGATTCCGAACCCGATGAAGGAAGACGGTTTGCGGCGGCTGTAAGTCTGTTGCCGGTGTGGATTTCGGCGGAATTTGACAATTCAGTTCCCCCGTTGTCGCGAATTCGATACACTCCTCAGCGGATTCAGGAGGTTTTCCGCGGCGGGAGTGCTGTATGCAGCCCGCTCCGTTCCGAAGCGCAAGGATGTTGGGACGTGTCTACACTCATACTTTTTATTTGCGGCTGCATCCTCTGCCTGCTCTTTCTGGGGGCACTCTACGCAGATCATGTGGACGCGGGATTTCTGTTCGAGGGTCGCTGGCTGGGACCGCTCTTTGGGGCATTTGCTCGTTTTTGGGGTACACTGGCGGATTCACTGACGGCCGTCGTGGTGCTTGGACTTTCCCAGCTTTCGTGGGTGCTGGCTGCCAGTTCCGGGGGAATTGGGCTGCTGCTGATTTTATTCATGCTTGGTGGCGGCATTGCGGCGGACGCGGATGTGTTCATGAGTGATCTGCGGGCACCGTTGAAGTCGGGGGGGGTACTGGATCAGATACCAGGGTTGACTACGACGGCAGATGCGAGGCTCTCGAATCTGGCGCGACTGGATCGGGATGATTCTGATTTGTTTTCGTCTGGTGGTGGCCGTTATCTGATGCTGAATGTACCGGACGCCATACCATTGCAGCAGCGGCCTCGGGCGCGGCGATCTCTGGAGGGCGTCGTACGCGATATGCCCGAGACGGACGTGGGCCCGGGATTGCTGAGACCACGATTGCTGATGGAGTTTCGTCGCCGGGGAACGCAGCAGAGCGATATCGAGCGGTACGGTGAGCAGCGAACGCTGGGAGTGTTGCTGGAGGAACTTCCTGAAAGCTCCGTCATCGAGCGTGCTCTGAGGCTCTTGTCTTTTGATGGCTGGCGGCCGAATTTATCCGGAGGTCCGGAACCGGAGCGGCAGGAAATTCTGAGCGAGTCGACGGTGGCTGAGCTGCGTGAAGTGGAACGCGGGGTGCAGGTCTACGCTGGAAGCGCTGTCTCTTCAAGCGACATCGAGATCGACAAACGGGCACCGGAGCTGTCGGAAGACGGTCTGGTGCGAGTTGAACTGGGAATTCGGAATGCCGGTCAGGAAATCATCGACGGATTGATAGTGCGTGAGCGACTGCCTCGGGGGACGCAGCTGTTATCTGCAGATCCTCTAGCGGTTTATCGTGATGATGAGCTGGTTTGGCGGCTGGATGACCTGCGAACGGACGAGCAGCGGTTGCTGCAGTTTACAGTGCAGCCGAATCCGGATCTGACTGTGGATCCTGGAGCGGGCGAGGATACTGTGTTTGTGACGGAGACAATCATCTCTGCGTTGCTGGCGGTGACCAGTCCCACGGATGTGACTGGTGACCGTCTGCAGCCGGCTCGCGGGGGTGATGAGAGGGGTGAAACGGATGAACGCGAAGCAGACTGGCCGAGTTTGTATGAACAGCCTTCTGACCGACGACGGTTGCTTCCGGACATTTCCTCGCTGGAGCTGTCTGAGGACCTGAATATCCGTTTGCGAGTTGAAAGGGAGTCGGAGGAGGCGGCAGTGGGTGCGTGGACCCGCGTGTTCTTCGACCTTGAGAATCGGGGCGAATCTGAGTTGTCAGGGATTCAGTTGCGAGTGACGCTGGATGAGGCTCTTGAGCATCCGCGATTGACTGCTGACTCGATTGATCGGTCGATTGTCGCTGATGTTGCTCGTCTGAGGCGAGGAGAGACGCGTCAGGTGGTGCTGACGGTGCGTCCGGTGCGGGCCGGTTTCTTTCGCTGCACGGCTGAGGTGTTGAGTTCTGGAGTGCAGGCGAACGTGGAGAGCTTTGAGATTATCTCGCGATGAATTTGAGAAAGGCGTTGAATTCGGGTGGCAGCGGTGACTCGAAATTGAGTGGTTGTTGTGTGCGGGGGTGAATGAATCCCAGCACTGCAGCGTGGAGAGCGAGCCGCTTTTCGCGCCACGGGATTTCCTGAAGTAATTCTGGACGATAGCGAGGATCGCCGAGGACCGGATGTCCGGCTTCCGCGAGGTGGACGCGGATTTGATTTCGGCGGCCGGTTTCAAGTCTGATCTGGAGTCTGGAGACGGCCGGGCAGCGAGTCGATACCGTGAATTGGGCCAGAAGTTTCCAGTGGGTGATGGCAATTTCGCCCTGATTTGCGTCTCGGGTGGAGTAGCGGCTGAGATTTTTGCCGGTGGTGAGGTAGCTGCGGATGGAGCCTGAAGATTCGGGGAAGCTGCCGGCCGTGAGTGCTTCGTAGCGACGGTCGGCCGTATGTTTTGAGAACTGTGCCTGCAGATGTTCGGCGGCAGCGGGAGTTTTTGCGAAGACGAGCAGCCCGGAGACACCACGATCGAGGCGGTGTACAAGTTGTGCAGCGCGGGCAGAGGAGGTGCGGCGAAGATATTCGCCGACGCGGGAGACGAGGGTGTGAGGTTCACGGCCATCGGTGGGAACGGTGAGAAGTTTTGCTTCTTTATCAACAACGATCAGATCGGGGTCTTCGAAGACAATTCGAAAACCTCGATTGAGATGCATTTCAGGTCGTTTTCGGGGCGAGTAGTTGCGGCCCTGTTCGTAGCGGACCTGAATGAGATCACCGGACCGAACTGGTCGGCCGGGCTGAATTTCCAGCTGCCCATTGATTTGCACACAGTCGTGGTCAAAGAGCCCGGTGACGAAGCTTCGAGAACGGCCGATCAACTGCTGGACAGCGCGATCAGCGCGAGCGTTGATCAGAGGAGAGTCGGGATGAATCTGAAGGTTACGGCATTCGATGGGCAACGGGAACTCGCTTTCTGATTGTGAGGAGACTGCGGGTGATGAATATAGCGAGTGTGCTGGAAAAAGTGTGTGGTGGAGGCGAGTTGGAGGGTGGGGTTCAAAAAGTTGAGACGGAAAGCTTCATGCGTGATTTCCTTGAACTAAGGTGAAATTTGAAGTGGTGTTTTCCGACCCTCGACAGGATCCTGCTGCGCCCACAAGACTGCTCCAGGCGCACAACATAGGAAAACCTAATGGACATAAAACGAAGCTCCGTGGGCATTCCTGCATCTGCTCAGGGAGAAGCTGTGTTCGTTCGTGGCCATGGCCTGCGGGGCATCATGCGTGAAAAACCATGGTCAGAGGATGCATGTGACGAGCCTTCAGACGTGGGTCCCGCGGTGTGCTGGCGTCAGATTGACTGTTCTGCGCGAATTCTGATCGCGGCTGCTGATCCACTTGAAGCAGAGTTTTTGAGGCGGCAGTTACGCGCTGCGGGCTATCGTTTTTTTTTCACCACTTCCGACTGTCGCGGGACACTGCTGAAGATGCGTGAAGAGCATCCGGACGTCGTGCTGCTGGATGCCAGCCTGCCCGGTCACGGAAGTCTGAACTTGCTGCGTGTTGCTGGTCTGGATTCAGTGCTGCAGCACATTCCAATTCTGCTGATTTCACTCGATTCGGACGGACAGGTTCGGCGGCAGGCGCTGGAGCTTGGCGCCAGTGACTTTCTCCGAAAGCCGCTTGATGAAGAAGAATTGTTTCCACGAGTACGAAATGCAATTGTTGTGCGGCGTCATTACCAGAGGGAGATGGCCGAGGCGCTGCGGATGGAGCAGCAAAGCGAAGAGCTGGAGTTCACTCGCAGGCAGTTAATTCTGTGCCTTGCGCGGGCTGCGGAACACCGCGATCAGCATACAGGAAACCATGTCATTCGTGTCGGTCGTTATGCGATGATGATTGCCAGACAGATGGGCTACCCGTCAGACCGTCTCGATCTTCTGGAGCAGGCTGCACAGCTGCATGATGTCGGAAAGATTGGTATTCCTGATGCGATTCTGTTCAAGCCGGGACGACTGGCGGAAGATGAATACGAACTGATGAAGAAGCACTGTACGCTCGGCCGGCAGATCATCGATCCAGCGGGAAGTCGGGCTTTGAATTACGATGGCACCCCCAGCTCATCCCCTCTCCTGTTTCTGGCTGCAACAATCGCTCATTCCCACCATGAACGCTGGGACGGCACTGGATATCCACTGGGGCTTAGCCGTACCGATATTCCACTGGAAGGTCGCATCGTCGCCGTTGCTGATGTCTTTGATGCTCTGGCAAGTCGTCGTCCGTACAAGGAACCCTTCTCTCGCGAAGCCTGTCTTGAAATTATCAGTCAGGGGCGTGGCACACAGTTTGACCCTGATGTCGTCGATGCATTCATGGCCTGTCTGGAGCCGATCGAGCAGGTGCAGCGGGCGCTGATGGACGTGGATGGACATGCGGTCTGAGCGGTCCAGAGGTGTTTGCGGGATTCCTCTTCGCGGAAATGCCGAGTAACAGACTCGCCCCAGTCGCTTCGGCACGCGAAAATCAAGTCCATCAATTCAGGCAGGTTCAGCACTGGGGTCGTTGATGTCCGGACGCTATGGTCTCTCACTTGCTCATATTCTGCACCCGACGGATTTCAGTGCCGGGAGTGACATCGCTTTCGCACACGCACTCCGCCTCGCCTGTGAAACGCACGGTTCGCTGGGCATCCTGCATGTGGAACGCAGTCCCGGACCGCCCGACTGGGATCAGTACCCGCCCGTTCGAGACACATTGACTCGCTGGAATCAACTTCCCCGTGGTGCATTGCGTTCTGAAGTCGCAGACCTTGGTGTTCGTATTTCCAAATCTTCCGTAACCTCTGATGACCCTGTCGCTGGTGTGCTTGAGTTTCTCGAACGTCACCCGGCAGATCTGCTGGTCATGTCCACTCAACGGCGGCACGGTCTCGATCGCTGGCTCCACAAAACCACCGCGGGACAGATCAGCAGTCGTGCCGGAGGTGCCGCGCTTTTTATTCCCGGGGATTCTCCTGGTTTTGTCGACAGCGAAACCGGTATCTGCTCACTTCATCGAATCCTCTGCCCGATCGACCACGAGCCGGATCCGGCAGCAGCCGTTGAGACGGTCAGCGATCTCGTGAGAGCCCTGCACCCCGGCTCCTGCCGAATCCAGCTGCTGCACGTCGGTGAACCATCCTCCGCTCCTAAGCTGCGTCTCCCGCGGCATGAGTCGATTCTTTATCACTGGACGTTTGCGACAGGACCTGCGGCCAGCGCCATCATTGCCGAGGCCCAGGCTCAGTCGGCCGACCTGATCGCCATGACGACCGCCGGTCGCCATGGCTTCCTTGATGCCCTCCGCGGATCCACCACAGAACAGGTACTTGAGCAGGCCCCCTGCCCGGTGCTCGCAGTGCACGCATGGATCGACTAAGGAACGCCCACTCTAAGTTTTTTCCGCCTGCTGCTCGCCTGCCGTCGAGAAAAACTCAATCGACAGCGGGTAAGGCCACAAACGCCCCTCCGATGCGCGCACGGCACCGATGACCGGGAAGATCACGGAGACTGCAGCAAGTAACCAAAGCATGGGAATGCCGATGAGCAGAAAAGTGAGAAAAAAACTGATCAGAGAGTAAACCATCTCTGAAAGCAGCCAGTTCACAACGACACGGCCGTGTCGGTCGGCCATCTGCGACTTTTCCCGGCTGATCAACCACATCACCACAGCTGTGAACACGCCAAGGCCACCCATCCACCAGACCATCGCGGCCATGTGCATCACCGTGCACCAAACCTTCGGACTGACACCATAAATCTCGTCAGCCATCCCGGAAACTGGACCTGCAGAATCCAGCACCTTCTTCTTGGCTGCCTCAAATTCGTCCGCCGTCAGCGCACCCTCGCGATGCAGTTCTGTCAGTCGCTCCAGCTCGTTTGAAATCATCGGTGATCCCTCTGCCAGTCCCTGGTGCACATGAGGATTTGGAAACTCAATGCTCAGGTCAGCTATGGTCGCTGACCACCTGACCCGGAATCCGGCGCTTTGTCCTTCGTGCGTTCCTGACCAAGTAATTCATAGTACCTTTGTACCAGTCCATCGAATTCCTCCGGTACCGGCTCACGGTCAATTGGAACCATTGCCCTGTTTGACTCCCGCTTGCGCAATTCCTCCGCCAGTCTCTGCTCAAGCTGCTGCATTTCATTCAGTAACTGTGAACGTACCAGATTCCACTGGGGTTCAGTGCCGTGCCGACGAAATTCTGCGCGGATCGCACGAGCACGATCACGAACCTGAGCAACGCGATTGCGCAAATCCGGATCTTCAAGCATTTCTTCGACATCCCGCAACTGATCAGACCACTCTGAAAATTCGTTTCCTGTGAGTGGTCGACCGGGAGCGTTGCCGGCCGCGCGCCGACCACCTTCTCGACCACCTTCTCGAAGCAGTGAGCTGCTTTGACCGGATTGCTGATCCTGCTGCGGTTGCCCCGATCGCTGTTCCTGCTGCTCGCCAGTTTGCTGCCCCTGCTGTTCGCCGCTTTGCCGGCCGTCCTGTGGTCCGGCTGACGCAGTTGATCGTGGTCCGGATCGCTCAGAGCGTTGCTGATCGGGCTGGTCACCGGGCTGTTGGCCGGGCTGCTGACCAGATTGTTGACCAGATTGTTGCTTTGATTGTTGGCCAGATTGCTGACCAGATTGTTGGCCAGATTGTTGACCGGGTTGTTGACCGGGTTGTTGACCAGATTGCTGCCCGGGTTGCTGCGTTGTTTCTCTGGCCGGTTGTTCACCCGCACGTTGGGACGACTGCTGTCCCGGCTGCTCGCCCTGTTGTCCATTTGACTGAGTTTCATTTGGAGTGTTTCCCTGGCGAGTCTGTTCAGGAGCCGACTGTTGTTTGGTCTGTTCTCCCTGCTGTCGCTGTTCGGCGTCCTGCACTTCCTGTTCGAGCTGTTCTGAAGCCTGCTGAAGTCGCGCCTGTGCGCGGCGGAGGGATTCGGCTTCGCTTCCGAGCACTGCATCAGCGGCCTGTTCGATGCCCTGCTGCAGCTGCTGGAGCCCATTGCGTGCGATTTGGTCAGCTTCCTGAGTTTGCGGCCAGAGGCCGCGTTCGGCGAGCATTTCTGCGGCTTCGAGAGCTTCCTGGGGTTTTTGTTCGCGGACTTCCCTGAGGGTATTGTAGAGACGTTCCGACAGCAGTGGCTCACTTTGTTCTGCCTGTTCGATGAGTTGTCTGGACTGATCAAGAACCTGGCTGAGTCGATCCTGTTGTTGCTGAAGTTCCTGAGAGATGCCTTCGCGATTGCGTTCTGAGCGTAGTGAGGGGGCAGTGGCGGGTGATTCGGAGGGCTTTTCGCCGGAGATTTGTCGAGAGAGTTCCTGTTGTTTTTCGTTGAGATCTCGGGCCTGCTGTCGGAGGTTTCGCACGGCTTCGTCGAAGCGGGAGGAGGTGGAGTTGCGGAAATCTTCGCGGAGGTTTTCGAACTGGCGTTCGGCTCGGGTACCTTCGGCGATGGCTTCAGAGAGTCGGCCTTCATCCATTGCTTGTGAGGCCTGCTGAACATTGTTGCGTGCCTCCTGCATTTGCTGCTGGAGCTGTTGCTGATCTTCGCGATTGCGTGGCTGCTGGTTTTGTTGGGAGCTGGATTGCTGCATTCGTTCGTTGAGTTCATCGACATCACGGAGCATTTCGCGTTGTTCGTCGCGGAGTCGTTTGAGTTCGCGTTCCAGTTCTTCACGTTCCTGATCGGTGCGAGCGGCTCGAAGTTCGGATTCGAGCTGCCTGAGTCTTTCATTGACGGTTTGCTGGCGTCGGGCGAGTTCCTTAAGACGGTTGAGCACCTGAAGTTGTTCGCGTTGACTGGCGTCTGCTTCCTGCTGTTGTTGAGCCTGTCGTTCGGATTCGTAACGGTTGCGATTATTGTCAAGTTCCAGTTGCTGAAGTTGCTGTTGAGAGGCACTGTTACCGCCGCCACCACCACCGCCCTGCTGTTGTTGCTGTTGCTGTACCTGAAACTCGGCTGCGCGCATTTTCAGGAGTGCCTGCAGTGCTTTCTGTTCGGAGGGAAGTGCGGATCCGGGCTTTGTGGAGGGCTGTTTTGCGGTTGTGTCGAGGATTTCAGCGGCGGCCTGCATATCGGTGCGTGCACGTTCTGCGAGAGCGGCAATTTGCGGTGTTTGGGGAGCTTCTTCGAGAGCCTGCTGGAGTTGTTCGATGGCTTGTCGCTGAGACTGAGCGATCGCTGCAGCGTCCTCAGGTAATGTACCGGAGGCGCGGCGGGCAGATTCATCACGAGCAACATTCCATGTTGCGGAGATGATTTCTTTCTGCAGGTTGAGCACTCCATCGACGGCGCTGCCCTGTTGCTGCTGTTGTTGCTGCTGTTGCTGTTGTTGTTGTTGCTGTCCCTGCTGTTGACCTTCACGAAAGATCTCTTCGAAGCGGCGTACTTCAGCGAAGAGCAGATCTCCGGAGGTTCGACGCTGGGAACCATCGGCAGCTTGATCGTCGGCCCAGAATGAATACACAACGACGTCATCGGGCGCTGCGTTGGCGGCTTCGAGATCGAGTCGATGAGAAAAGTCTGCTGTAAGCGGAGCTGGAGTTTCGGCAGCGGTGGTGGCGGGGGCGACGTTGGGTGCTGTTGTGCGGAGCGACAGCTGTTGCGACGGCCCGCCGGAAATGCTGTATTCGATGCCGTAATCGAGGAGTCCAAAGTCGTCCGAAGCCTGCGCCTGAACTTGAAATTCCTGCAGCGGGGAGACGCTGGTATCTTTACCGGGGAACAGAGCTTTGACGACCGCTGGCTGGTTTTGAGTGACGCGAATCGACACCTGCGTTTCGTCTGCAGGTGTGCGTCCTTCGGCATCTTTCAGATGCAGCTGCAGTGTGACGCTGCTGACGGCAGTAAGAGCTGTTTCGACGATGGAAGCATCAGCGGGGGACGGCAGCGGAATGAGAGGTGGCCCGGATTCGGAACGCAGCTGGACCTCGGGTACGGGTTTGTTGAGTCGGAATCTGAGCAGGACGTGGGAGCCTTCGGCGACGGTCATTCGCAGCACGTCTTCGTACGATTCCTGTTCACGCCCCGACCATGTTGGTGGAGTGACGATGGCGTCAAGCTGGAGCAGCCGCGGACGTTCATAGGTGCGAATTGTAAAATCACGAGAAGCAGTTCCGGTGGCCGAGTGACCTGGCTGCAAATAGCGGACTCGATAAACACCGGGCTGACCAATCTGTTCCATACGGGCCGCAAACACTCCGGCATCGACGGTCTCGGACATGGCGAGTTCGCGGTTCTGACCATCGGCGCCGGTGAACTCCAGCACTGCGCGGTCCGGCGATGTGCCGGGGAACCGCGCGACGACAGTGAGGGCTGTACCGAGTTCCAGTTCGGTATCACCGGGCTCGACGACGAGATCAGCGATTTCCGGGGCGGCGGGATTTTCGGAGCGGTTGTCGCGGGAAGTCTCAGCGGTGCGAATCCATGATTTTCCGTATCGGCCAGCAGCCATCACGCTGGCAACCATCAGCAGGAATGAGCAGGTGCTGATGACTGTCCAGAGGAAAACCTGGCGACGAGGAACGATTCGCGACCAGTCTCGCCCCCGTACCAGCAATTCGGCATCTTCAACGGCCATTTGTGAGAGCACAGTGGTTTGGAGTTGAGGCTGACTGAGAACCTGTACGGCGGTGAGCACTGCATCATTGAGCCCCGGATCCTGTCGTTCGACGAGACGGGCGGTTTCTGTAATTGAGGGGGTTTGAGTGAGTGCGCGGGCGAGCAGGCTGCCTGCAAGAGTTGCCGTCAGGAGCACGATAAATTCGCTGGAAAAACCGCCGACGCTGCGTCCGAGCAGGAGTACACAGGCGATCGAGGGCACGAGGAGTGCGAGCCAGGCGAGAGCCTGCCGGCGGAGCAGTCTCAGTCGGATGATCCGTCGCATGACAGCGGACAGTTTTATCTGCAGACTGACACCACCCATAGCCCACCGCGTTTCTGACTGTGAGATCATGACCTTGCTCCAGCACTTCTGTATTGTCCCTCTCCACGCGGGTAAAAAGCAAGCCATTCAGGAGAAAAGCGGAGTTTCAGGGCTGGAAATCGGTTCGTGGCCGGACCGGTGAGCGGCGTGGTTTCAGCGAGATTTCATCTTGACCGATTTCCCTGAAAACCGGTAGATTCTGCCAGTGTTTTCAGGGAGGCTCAGGATTGGCCGGGAGAGGATGCCCGGGGGTTGTTTTCGGTATGCACACAGGACCCAAACGGCTGGCGTGGTTGCTGCCGGTGCTGCTTCTTGGCTGCGCCCTGGTGTCAAGTGGTTGCGCGACCACCAATTTCGTTCGTGTGCGGCCGCATCCTCAGAACCCCCTGACAGCCCGCCTGAACTATTCCGTGTTTTCGGGTCTTCAGCCCACGGATCGCACCCTGCAGTTTCTCGAAAGCACTGGCTATCGTGGCCAGCGAGACATCAGGGGTATGCTTTTGCACTGCCGTCGGCAGTCGAGTGATTCTGACGCATTTTCCCGGGGGCACGCGCTTGCCGAACTGCAGTACCTCGCGGCAGAGGCGACTCAGCATCGAGATCCTTCGCTCGCCATGGAACTTGCTTTTGATGCAGCCGGGGACGCGTGGAGTTGCTTTGCTCGGCCTGACTCTGCGGGTATGCACACTGACCCTTCCGATCCGGTCACCCGCGATACGGCGGAGCTTTACAATGCCAGTGTGGAACTGCTGCTGAGACTGGCTCAAAAGCAGCAGGGTCTGTCAGCGGAGCGGACCATTCAGTTGTCCATCACCGGTCGCAGCGTACCTCTGAAGATTCCCTTCCCTTCGGTACTCATGGACGGCAGTCAATTCGGGGCCATCGACTTCGTATCTGATTACGAGGTTCGCAATTTGCGGAATCGCCATACGCGGGCTGGTTTGGGTGTGCCACTGATCGTAGCTCGTCGCAGTGATCCTGCGGCAGATCCGCCGGCAGCCTATTACACGCAGGGGATGAGTCTGGCAGCGACGGCGGTGCTGCGGTTCGAGGAGACTTCCGCGGATGAGTCACCGGCCAGTATTGAGTTTTACGACCCGGGCGAGTCTGACGGGCTGATAGTGAACGACGCTCTGCTGCCGCTCGAAACCGACACCAGCACCCCACTCGCGCGTTTCCTGAGTAACCCGGATCTGAGTTTGCTTGACACCTGGGGCTTGATCCGTCCGGATCTGGCGGAACACGTTGAAGGTCTGTACATGGTACAGCCCTATGACCCCGATCGCATCCCTGTGCTTATGGTGCATGGATTCTGGTCCAGTCCGCTGACATGGATGGAGATGTTCAATGATTTGCAGGCGGATCCGGAGATTCGTCGGCGATATCAATTCTGGTTTTATCTTTATCCAACGGGGGAATCGGTTGCGTTTGCGGCAGCCCGCCTGCGGGACGAGCTGCAGGCAGTGCGGCAGGTCTGTGATCCGGAACATGCGAATTCGAAGTTTGATCAGATGGTGGTGGTTGGTCATAGCATGGGAGGCGTGCTCTCGCACATGCTTACGATCGACAGCGGCGATGTGCTCTGGAATTCCGTGAGTCGTCGACCGGTTGAACAGTTGCGAACATCATCAGAGAAGCAGGCGGAGATCCGTCGGGTTTTCTTTTTCAAGCGTAATCCGGCAGTTGGTCGGATCGTGACCATTGCCAGTCCGTGGGAGGGGAGTTCGCTTGCAAACCAGTTCACGCGTCAACTGCTTGGTTCGGTGATCTGGCTGCCGAATCGGACACTGGAACTGAGCCGTATAGCCTTTGATCAAACCGATCCGCGCAGTGCGGATTGGTCATCATTTCCCCGGACCAGCCTCGACTCGCTTTCCAGCCGATCCCCGCTGCTGAGGCTGGTACGCGAAACTTCGGTGCCTGATGACGTTCGTCACCATAACATTATTGCAATCAGACGCGGTCGGGATCCGGAGACATGGACGGACGGCGTCGTCTCATGGAACAGTGCGCACCGCAGCGATGTCAGCAGTGAAACGCTGATTCGTGCCGGGCACAGCCAGGTGGTTCGCCATCCGGACACAGCCCGAGAAATCCGTCGAATACTGTTGCAGCATCTGGTGGAACAGCCACGTGGCGGCGTTCCTGTCATCCCGGTTCGGCATTCAGATGATCAGCGTCCGCCTGCAGACGACGCAGACGAGTGAACAGATTGGCAAAGCGCGATTCTGCCGTGTCTTCTGCGCCACCGCTTTCCTGCTTCTCCGCTGAACCAGCGGTCGGCTCGAGCTGCTCCCTGCCGCTGACTGCCGGAGTCCCAAACAGATCGTTTGCTCGTTCGACAGGAATTCCAGGCTGTCTGAACAAAAGACCATCGCGCCACAGTGGCAGACTGATCGGTCCCTCTGGTACCGCCTGAATCTGACGCTCTGTGACAAAGACGCCACTGGTCGCCAGCCGGCGACCAGTGAACGCGCGGAAAAGATCGCTGGCCGTTTCAGACATTTCCTGCGGATCAGCCTTCAGATCTGTCTGCGTTAGTTCAGGAGCGATTGCGAGGTCGGGTTCAGGGGTGTTGCTCACAAGCAATATGGGAATATCCTGCGCTGTGCGTTTCAGCAGCACATCTCCATCCACCACTCCGAACTCGGGTATCTCCGAGCTCTTCGGGGCAGAGACAGAACTGACAGGTGGTTTCGACAGATACCAGTCTGTATCGCCTGAAATCAGTCCATAGTTCAGTGGTCCACCAGAGCGTTCAGGCACCGGGATAACGGACGAAAAGTCCGCCATCTCCGGATCCCAGAACGATCGAACTTCGACATCACCTTCGGCCAGAGACATCCGCACCTGAACTTCCGCGAGAGGGCCAGGCCACCCAGCTTCATCATTGGCTTCTCTGCCAGTGCTGGTGCTGTCATCGTGATCAGGAGTAATCGGCGCTGTCGTGTAGAATTCGGGCAGGGTGACCAGATTTATGCGGAGACTTTCGGCGACTGTGGGGCCACCAATTTCGAGCACTCCATGCCCGACGCTGGCACTTTTCGGGCCGGGAGAATCGCTTTCATCAAATGCCGCAGTTGCAGCGATGGACAGCTCTGGAGTCTCCTCACCAAACGGAGATGCGGGCAGATTCCAGGAAAGTGGGAGGTGTCGCAGTCGCTTCAGAGCAATTCTGACACAGTGTTCGTCTGCCGGGCGAAGGCCTTCGTCGGCAGCCGCCGCGAGCGATTCGCCGGCCAGCAGACTCAACTGCCGCGGCAGTCCCTCACTTGTTGTAGCGATGATCGCCGCCGCAGATTCTGTAAAAACATGTTCGGGTCGGCCGCCAGCGGCCTCGATCTCCAGACGCAGAAGTTCCAGCGATTCCACCATCGTCAGGGGCTGGAGCACTTCATGGCAGCAGATCCCCTGGGCGAAACTGGCGTATTCGGAGCGACCAAGCTCCATTTCGAAACTCATAGGTGCCGAGATCAGAATTCGAACCAGCGCACGTCCCTGCCATTCCTCCTCGCTCAATGCCCGCAGCTCATTCAGTAAGCCGGCAGCCATCAGATGTGCGTCGTCGAGAAGCAGGAACACGGGTCCCCAGAAATCGGCGCTTTTTTGCAGATACTGAATGACCCCCCAGTGTGTGAGCTCCACTTTTTCAGGGACTGTTGCAGCTGACACCGCGCGACGATGTGCGCAATGCAGCAGCAATTGGAGCAGCGAAGCGGTGGAATTCAATGTGGCGCCGGAAACCACGATTGTTCGCCCATCGTGCTCCAGTTCGGCCTGGAGCCTTCTTAGCAGCGCCGTTCTGCCGGACCCCTGCCTCGCTGTCACGAGACTTGGCCCCAGACTTCCGCGCAGCATCCTTAACAGACGCGGCTGAATCTCACGTACGGACTGCGACAGAAAAAAGTGCCGCGAACGGTCGCCCCCGTGAAAAAGCGTTCGATGCAGCTCAAAATGTGACTGATACATACAGCATCCGTTCTGTGTCTGCTGCCCACCCGGCAGTTTCTGCCGAACAAGCCCGCACTGTCAGTTCGTGAATCGGCCGGACGCAGGTGATTTCCTGAGCATAATCCGTACGACAGGCCCATTTTCCCCCGTTTGACAGGGACCTCTGACAGTGGCCTGCAGACTCCGGTGCAAAACACCAACTCAATGCCGGATACGCAGTTCATCCATTCTACGAAACCGGTATCTGCAGATCAGATCTCAAGTACAATTCCTACCTGTCCACCGGTAAACCACCGGCCGCAGGGGTCTTTCTGCCGATACAACCGCTAAGTGTGTTGAAACCGTCGTATCAGCGACATTCATTTCGCAGTGCATAACTCAGGTGGTTGGATGCCAGACTCACACTCAATGTCCCGGCTTTCGCTTATCGGACTGCTGCTGCTTTTGCAGGCCGGTTGCTCCACAACATCGCTGCGAAACCTCTTCTCGTGGAATCGCAGGGGTGACTATCACACTCTGGAAGAACTGGAAAAGCAGTCCGGGAAGAAAACTAAGGAGCCCGCAAAAACGGCATCATGGAATCCCCTGAGAAGGAATACTGAGGCCGCGGTGAAGTCGGCAGAATCTCCTTTGGCGGATTCGTCAGGCGATGCGGATCAGACGTCAGGCAAACGGGTTCCGGCTAACACGATTGCGGCAGTATCAGGGGATCCGTTCCTGAAGGATGATGCCTCGCAGCCGGAAAGGACTCGAAGCACAATTCGACGAGCATCTGCCGAAATTTTCTCGGCCGATCCGACAGAAGCTGCGGAACCGCTGATTGTGGCGCAGGCCGCCAGGGCCGCGACAGGCAAGCCGTCCGAAAGGTCTGGCAAATCCTCGCTGGAGGCGAAGAAGCTTGCTGAGCTGGACGCGCTCCTGGAGGGGCGGGAGCTGGCCGGTGCGCGACGATTGAGTAGTGAAGCAACAGTCAAGGCTGGTCAGGTCGTCGAGTCCGTGAGACGCACGCGGGAGACTGCAGAGACACGCGCTCGGGATACAGTTGCCTCTGCCGAACGAACGGTCGCTGTTGCTCGACAGACTGCTCTTGATGCGGGACGTGTTATTCAGGACTCCCCGGATGAAGAGATCGAAGATCGCGCCGAACCACTGATTCGGAACCGTTTAAATCAATCATCAGCCCTGACTGCCGCTGAAGAAGCAGAGGCTGATGACCTTGCTGAACACACCAGCGTTGCCGCGGCCGAGGAGCTTTTTGGGAGCCTTCGCCCGGCTTCACTAAAGAGCGAGGAGAAGCGACCATCGAAGTCCGCAGAATTCAGCTGGAAGTCGTCCGCTGCGCCAGGGCAGCGGGATGCAGGCTCTTCCACATTTAATCCGCTGAAGTTCGTTGGCATGGAGCGAGAGCTCAGCACCGCTAACCCAACTGTTTGCCCTGAGTTTGATGATCAGCCGGTGTCCGCCGTGAACCAGCGCGCTGCGACAGCGGATGACAGGGTCGGAAACACCGAGTCCTTTATGGCAGGCCCATTTGAAGGTACAGCCGCTTCGCTGCAGACGTCTCAGGCTGACCCCCGGCAAATGCCAGACGTTTCAAGTGCCGCCGCTGACGAGACCGGCGGAGGAGGTTCTGAAGAATCTCGCGGCACTTCCCCTGGAATGGGACGTACCGACCTGCTGTTGGGGCTCTCCGCTCGCAGTTGGGGCCTTGCGATCGCCGGAACAGTTGTGATCGCACTGCTGTTTCTTCCGGCGAAGCGTCGGGAGGCGTTGCGGCAGACGGTTGTCGGGCACGCGTGAAAATAATCAGCGGGCCGATGAGTTCATTGATCTGCAGGAGTAACGGAGCAAAATATGTCGACTGATCCGTGGGCGCCTCCGACGATGGAAGACCTTCGCAGGGTGCTTGAATCCTTTCAGAAGCAGCCTGCACCCGAAACTCGACAGTCGGAGCGATTGGAGTTGGCGGTGCACGCCGAAATCCGAACGTCCCGTGGGAACGTAATCAAGGCGATGAGCCGTGAGATCAGTCGCGGGGGAATCGGCCTGCTTCACCGAGGCGAAATCCGTCCCGAAGAAGTGACCGTGCGGATGACCAGCGACACTCGGGAGTTGGTATACAGGGTCAGGATCGAGTGGTGCCGCCCCTGTGAAAATGGAATGTTCCTGAGCGGAGGTCGGTTTCTGCCGCAGACTGAGGACGAGTCCTGAGCAGAAAAAGGCAGCCGAATTTGATTCGGCTGCCCTGGAATATTTCAGTTGATCGACCCACTGTCAGTCGAAGGAATCAGCGACCGATCACGCGAGCCATTTCGAGGACCTTGTTGGAGTAGCCCCACTCATTGTCGTACCACGCGACCAGTTTGACGAAGGTGCTGTCGAGAGACATTCCAGCTTCGGCGTCAAAGATGCAGGTGTGGCTGTCTCCGACAAAATCGGTCGAGACGACCTTATCGTTGGTATAGGCCATCACTCCCTTCAGTGGTCCGGCGGAGGCAGCTTTCATTGCGTCGCAGATCCCGTCGTAAGTGGCGGGTCGTTCCAGTTCACAGGTGAGATCGACGACCGAAACGTCGGAAGTGGGCACTCGGAAAGCCATGCCTGTGAGTTTCCCGGCAAGGTGGGGAATCACGACTCCGACAGCCTTGGCCGCGCCGGTTGATGACGGGATGATATTTTCGAGAATGCCGCGACCACCGCGCCAGTCCTTTGCGCTTGGACCATCGACGGTTTTCTGCGTTGCAGTGGCGGCGTGGACGGTAGTCATCAGGCCGCGACGAATGGTGAAAGCAGTGTCCAGCACCGACGCCAGAGGTGCGAGGCAGTTCGTGGTGCAGGACGCGTTGGAGATAATCTCTTCGCCGGCGTAGGATGCATGATTCACTCCGTAGACGAACATGGGCGTTTTGTCTTTGGAGGGAGCGCTCATGATCACCTTTTTCGCCCCCGCCTTGATATGGGCGTGGGCGGAGTCGTGATCGAGGAACAGACCGGTGGACTCCACGACGATGTCTGCACCGACTTTATCCCAGGCCAGAGTTGTTGGATCCTTGATTGCGGTCAGTCGAATTCGCTTCCCGTTCACGACAAGCGAATTTCCGTCTATTTCGACTTCACCGCGAAAACGACCGTGAACTGAGTCGAACTTGAGCATGTAGGCGAGATAGCCGGGCTCAAGCAGGTCGTTGATGCCAACGATTTCGACATCTGAGGCGAAGTTCTGGATGGCGGCACGAAACACCATCCGACCGATACGGCCGAAACCATTAATGCCAATTTTGATCATGGACTGATGACTCACACAAATTGCCAAACCCTAAAACCCGGAACGGGACTTACGTATGTTAAGCGGGTCAGCGGAGGGCGCCAAACGAGATGCGTGAAATCGTCCCGAACGGCAGCAATTCGAACTTGAAATCCCCAAAGGTGCCATGTACCTTAATGTGAGTTGTTTTGTTTTTTTATTGCTGACGTGGATGTATTGAGAGACTCCGATGCCGCGTGTGAACAGGCGTGAAATCTTTTCCGAAACTGACATTCAGGCGTTTCATGTGATCAGTCGCTGCGTGCGTCGCAATCATCTTTGCGGGCACGATCGCAGGTCCGGGCGTGATTATTCCCATCGCCGTGAATGGATCCGCAGTCGGCTTGAGGAGTTGGCTGGCATTTTTGCTGTTGAGGTGCTGGCTTATGCGCTCATGGAAAACCACATGCATCTTGTGATCCGTACTCGGCCTGACGTTGCTCGGGACTGGTCGGACGACGAAGTTGCACTTCGCTGGTGGCTGCTTTTTCCGCAGCGTCGTACTCCTCAGGGTTACCCGGAAGAACCAACCGCTGAGGAATTGAGTCAGCTCCGTGACAGCGCGGCTGGTTTGGCAGAAAAACGGCGACGGCTGGGTGGTGTTTCCTGGTTTATGAAATGCATATCGGAACCCATCGCGAAGCGTGCAAATCGTGAAGACAACGTGACTGGTCACTTCTGGGAAGCCCGATTCAAGGCTCAACCACTGCTCGACGAAACCGCGCTCGCGACGTGTATGGCTTATGTCGATCTCAACCCGATCCGTGCCGCAGTTGCTCAAACTCCGGAAACCAGCGAATTTACCAGTCTTCAGGACCGCATCGCAGACCGTCAGGCTGCTGCTTCAGCCTCTTCATCAGCGGCTCCGGATATCGAGGCCGAAGGGGGGCACAGAGCTGGCTGGCTGGCGCCGATAGCGATCGAACCCCATCGCGGGCAATCTCGGTTTTCAGCAGGCAATCGACGACTGACAGACCGGGGCTGTCTGAGTATGTCGCTTGATAAGTACCTGCAACTGATCGACTGGACTGGTCGTCAGTTTCGACTCGACAAGCCAGGTCGGATTCCGTCGCATCTCGATCCAATCCTTATCAGGCTTGAATGCACCGCGGAATCGTGGCTGGACCTGATGAGGCACTTCAGTCGCCGTTTCGTCACGGAAGTCGGTCGTCCGGATACACTTGCGACCGTCCAAAGACTTCGGCGCCGCTGCCGAAGTTCAAAACAGCACTCCTGATTTCGGGGTCACTTGCTCGACGAAATTGGCTCCGGAGGCCGTTCCAGCGAAAACCTCTGATTCTTCAGGAAGCAGCGGATTGCCGCGTGAACCTGCGGATCTGACATCAGCAGGCTGTGAAGCCGGTTCACTCTTAGAAAATCCGCAGCTCCGGGAAGCCGTGTGCAGGATACAGTGACAGTGCCGTCATCGTCTCCTTTCAAAAGTGGATTGAAGCCACGTTCGTCGCCCCGTCCTCCGGCAATAACACCAAACGGAAAGCTGGGTACGGGCAAGGAGCTCGCAACGTTGTCTGCGCCTGCCGCCAGCGCCTGACCTGCCGGGCCGTACAAAGCCTTGAACAGTGCGAAGTTTTTCAGCATCGCGGCCAGATCAGCACCGAGGTTTGGAGTTCCCAGCATTACCATGTGTGAGTGTCGAGAATCTGAGTGATCCTGGAGATATCTTCGGACGACCAGTCCTCCCATGCTGTGGACCACAAAACTGATTTGCTCTGCTGCCGATAACGAGTTCACCATCTGTCGCAGAAAATCTGCACATTCCGCCAGCGAGCTGCGGTTGCCGGGGTAGTCGAACGGCACAGCCGTAACGGGTTCGGATGCGAGTGATTGGATAATAGGGTGCATGGATTTGGAGGAGCGTCCGATACCGTGGAGGCAGATCACCACGTGGCCGGTTTCCGGAGTCAGTTGCTTTTCGCGGATGATCTGATCGAGGGCAGCGAGGCATTCCGCGAGTGTTCCGGAGGCACAGCGATGATCACCGGGATCCAGAAGTCGAAAGTGTCCGGTAAAGACGTTTTGCTGAATTCGATAGCCGCGGCGAAAGTGGACGTCTCCCCAGAACAAACGCCCTCCCAGAGTCGGCATTCGGGAATTGTTCATGTCAGGTTCCTGAGGCTGGCTGGCTTCGTCTGCGGCGAGGAGGCCGAATTCGAGGGCTGCAACAGCAGTGGCCAGGTGCAGAAGTTGTCGACGACGGGTACGAGAATTCAAAATGAGGTGCGTCACTACGCTGTCAACTCCTCAATCAGGTAAACCGTCAGTGACCGCGCTCCATGAGCTCCAATCACGAGGGACTGTTCGATATCGGCTGTCTTGGAAGGTCCGGAGATAAAGCCTGCGAACCGGTGTCGGCCGATTGCGATCCGACCGTAGGCTTCGTGCAGGTTATGAACGACTGCAGCTGCGGGTACTGCGAGCGCCATGTGCTGTGGAATAAAATACAGCACTCGGTGCTTTAGTGTGTCGTCCTGAACCCAGACGGCACCGTTTTCCGCAACGGCGAGGTGCCCCCTCAGAACGGCGAAGTCAACATTCTCGAGCGCGTGCGGATCTGTGATGGTACTCAGATCAAAACTGCTGTCGCCCAGACCCGGAATGACACTGCATCGCACAGTGGCTGTGTTCCAGACGGCCAATGATTCGAGGTGGCGAGCGGCATCGGCAAGGGTTGGAACACAGACTACCTGACCGCCTACAGAAGCGACGACTTCCTGAAAACGCTGAGTTGGATTTTCGAAGGTTTGCCAGCGTCCGGGGGTGAGCACATCCGGGAGCGGTGCGGACTGGGGAAGTGCAGAACGCACTTTGGCAAGAATGGTATTTCGCGATTCGGCGCTATGGGGCATTCGTGGACTCCAGAAGGAACTTTCGGTGGCGGCAGGCCTTGAAAAACATTGCCGACAGCCGGTACCTGACCCTTGAGTCTACTCCATCGCCGTAGTTCCGGCAAAGGCACCGTTGCAAACGCTTCGGAACAGTCTGCCGTTAACGGGAATTCAGCGACTCTCCTGCGGTAACCGCATGGAGGCTACGGTTCGTATCAGCGGACGGAACTCCATCTGCTGCAGGATATCAACATCAATATCAACCCCGGGAGCCACCTCGATCAGTTCGAGCCCCTCCGACGTGAGCCTGAACACAGCTCGTTCCGTGATGAAAAGCACTTTTTGGCCGGTCGCTGCGGCGTCTCGTCCCGCAAACGAAATCTGTTGCACCTGCCGCACAAACTTGCGAATGCGCCCTTCCCGATGAATTGTCAGTCTCCCCGACTCCAGCCGCGCTTCCATACCGTCCGCTGTCAGCGTTCCGCAAAAGACCAGACTTCGCGCACTTTGCGAAATATTCACGAAGCCGCCCACACCGGCAAAGCGACTGCCAAATCTTGACACGTTAACGTTTCCACAACTATCGACTTCTGCAGCCCCCAGCGCTGCAAAATCGAGCCCTCCGCCGTCGTAGAAATCAAACTGAGATGGCTGATCGATGATTGCCTCCGGATAGCGAGCTGCCCCGAAACTCAATCCACCTGCGGGCATTCCACCGATCGGACCACTTTCAACTGTCAGCGTCACCTTCTGCAGTAATCCGCGGGAAGCCGCGACCACAGCAATACCTTCCGGCAGGCCGATTCCGAGATTGACCAGATTTCCGGCCGCCAGTTCGTCACAGGCTCGCTCCGCAATCACCTTCCGCACGACTTCCGGGATCTCAGCGTCCCCAGGAAGTCCCTGAGCATCACTTCCGGGTGAAGCGGTGCAATAGGTGGTATTGAACGGTTCCGCGAACGTCTGCCAGTGTTGAGCAGAATCAGCGATCACAATCTGCGAGATCAGTCTTCCGGGAACCCGGACCTGCTGCGGCGGCAGTGGTTTGGGCAGGAGTCTGCGAACCTGAGCAATCACGAGGCCACTGTGGTTATGGGCCGCCTGCGCAATCGGCAGAACGTCACCGATCACGGCCTCCTCATCAAGTATAAGGTTTCCATGCGGATCAGCCGCCGTGGCTCGAATAAGCGCAACATGAATCGGGAATGCGTGATACAGCAGCCATGTGCGACCGCGAATTTCAATTCGCTCAACGAGGTCCTCCAGCGAACGTTCGTTCAGCCGACCACCCCCATGGATTGGGTCTATGAACGTGCCCAACCCGATTCGTGTGATGCAACCGGGCCTTCCAGAGGCGATGTCGCGAAACAGTTGACAGATCACGCCCTGCGGCAAATTCCATGCTTCAATGCGGCCTTCAAGTGCCATCCGCCCAAGAGCCGGCGCGAGTCCCCAGTGGCCACCAATGACGCGTTTCAGGAGCCCGTCATGTGCGAGATGATTCAGTCCGCGTGAACGGCCATCACCCTGGCCCGCAGCATAAACCAGCGTGAGATCTCGAGGATGGCCGGTGCTGATGAAGCGGCGTTCGAGTGCAGCGGTGAGTGCTTCAGGATGTCCAGCGCCAACGAAACCACTGCTGGCTACAGTGCAGCCATCGTCAATCAATGCGATCGCTTCATCGGCCGTGCAGATTTTTTTTTCAGACAACACTCGCTGCTCCGAAATCAGCCCCACCAGCCACCGTTGACATGCAGCGTTTGTCCTGTGATGTACGAGGCGAGGTCGCTGCACAAAAACAGAATTGCCCCCGCAATCTCTTTTGGTTCCCCAAATCGCCGGAGAGGAATCTGATTCAGCATCTGTTCGCGTGCGGTCGCTGGGATGGACTGTCCCATTTCCGTGAGTACAACTCCTGGAGCAACCGCGTTGACCGTGATCCGCCGCCCGGCCAGTTCGCGGCTGAGCACTTTAGTCAGACCAATCACGCCAGCCTTGGCGGATGCGTAGTTTGCCTGACCAAAGAAGCCAACAACGCCGGAGATCGAGGCCAGATTCACAATCCGGCCACCATCACGAAGATATGGCATTGCAGTTCGGCAGACACGAAACACGGCAGACAGGTTTGTTTCGAGGACGACATCCCAGTCGGCATCCGTCATATTCCTGGCCGTGCGATCCCGAAGCACCGCGGCGTTGTTCACAAGAATGTCGAGGCCACCAAACTGCAGGCGGGTTTTTTCGAGCACGCGTTGAATTGCGACAGGATCACGCACGTCCGCTTCGACAACCAATCCGCGCGGACCAAATTCCGCCGCTGTTTCCTCTGCACGAAGCCTGTTCTGCCCCGATTCGTCCTGCAGATAGTTGACCACCACGGCTGCACCACTGGCATGAAGCAGACGTGCTGTCGCCTGTCCCAGACCCTGACCACCGCCCGTCACCAGCGCCGTCCTGCCCGTAAGGTCCAGTGTCGTCATTTCCGTCGCTCCCTGCTTCAGCCTGTCAGAATTTCGGTAATTGGACGACCGCCGAAGGAAATATCCATCGGCCGTCCGCTGCGATCCGGAAGTCGCAGTTCGGGGCTGATCCCCAGCCGATCAAGAACCGTCATGCAAAGATCGGCTGGCCGGACCGGATTCTCGGCCGGGTAAGCAGCCTGGGAATCTGAGCTGCCATAGACGGTGCCACCACGAATTCCCGCTCCTGCCAGCATGGAGGAATAGCAGAACGTCCAGTGATCACGGCCGGCATTGGCGTTGATCTTCGGAGTCCGGCCCATTTCGCTGGTTACGAAGATCAGCGTTTCATCAAGGAGTCCCCGTTCCTCAAGGTCACCCAGCAGTGCCGAAAATGTCTGGTCAAAACCCGGCAGCTTATTGCTCTTCAGAATCGAAAAATTGTTGTTGTGGGTGTCCCATGCGTCGTAGTCGATATTCACCGGCCCCCAGAAGAGGTCCCAGGTCACATGCACGAATCGCACGCCGCGTTCCACAAGTCGACGCGCGATCAGCGTGCTGTTGCCGAACAGGGTATTGCCATATCGCTCCACCGTCCGCGGATCTTCACCGCTCAAATCAAACGCAGTTCGCACTGGCGAAGATGTCAGGATATCAAATGCCTGCGACTGATAGCGGTTATAGGAATCCGGAGATTGAACCTGATCGTACAGCCGGCGCTGATCGTCGAATTGAGTCAGCAGCGATCGGCGACGGCTCAGCCTGTCGAGCGTCATACCTTCACTGAATTCTGTATGGGGCAGCTGCGGAGCTCCGAGCACCGCGGAAGGTGTACCTGGGAGCGGCTTTGCTCCTTCCGGAGCGTACGGCATGACTTCCGTGGTCAGCCCATCGTAGTTTCTGCCAAGATATCCACCGTAAGGCCCTGCTCGTCGGAATGACTGGCCCCAGCCCAGCCAGCAGGGCATGAACACGTATCCCGGAACGTCTCCACGCCCCTGTCGCAGCCATTCACAGATCGAACCCATGCTTGGTGGATCACTGTCCCGCGGATGCTGATCAGGCATCTGCACGTCAAATCCCGAAAACCCTGGAAGGCAATTGTGACAGCCAGCCTTGTGATTTACGGATCGCACAATTGCCAGCCTGTGAGCCCACTCTGCCATACGTGGCAAATGTTCGCAAATTTGTATTCCAGGGACATTCGTTGAGATCGGCCTGAACTCCCCGCGGACCTCCGATGGCGCGTCTGGTTTGAGATCCACCATATCCTGAGTTGCTGCACCGCCGAGCAGGTACAGAACAATCACGTTTTTCGCCGGACCATCCCGGAGCAGTCCAGTCTCTTCCGCCTGCAGATACTGGGGCAGGCCGAAACCACCCAGTGCCGCCAGCGAACCTGCTCGCAAAGTCTCTCGGCGCGTCAAACCATCACAACAACGCCTTGAAGTTCCAAGTAATTGCAACATGGGTTGATTCCAGCATGGGTGATGAATGAGGCTATTTCTGTGGATGTGATCTGAGCACCGATCTTCCGAGCTTTGTGATGCGGTACTTTTGACGACGATGCCGAGGCAATTCCGGCATTGTCATTTCCACAAGGCCGATTGCCAACGCCGGTCTGAGATAATTTGCTCGCAGAGTCGGCCGATGTGTCAGTTTCAGCTTTCGCATGATCGTTGATGCACTGAGTGTTCTTGCGGAAAGGACAAACAGCAGGCGCAGGACCTGATGGCTTACACCGACGGTTTTCTGTTTCTTTTTCTTGAAGATTTCCTGGTCAGTTTCCTGGTCGGTTTCCTGGTCGGTTACTTGGTCGGTTTCCTGGTCGGTTACTTGGTCGGTTACTTGGTCGGTTACTTGGTCGGTTACTTGGTCGGTTACGGGGGGGACTTCAGGAGTTGTGAAGCCCTTGTGGATAGGTAATATGGTGAGAAACCAGAGCCGAGCTTCATCCGTGTCAAACACAGGGGCGGGAGACCCGTTGGTTTTCATTGCTCGATAGATCTTGGGAATTCCCGTACACCGTCCTTCCGTCATCTTAAGTTCCTTAAGGAACTCTCCGATCCGTCTGTTTCGATATCGACGAGCAGTGATCGAACCTGACTTCAAATCGGCCGTGCGGATTGAAGAATCAGGACCTGGATAAGACAAAATTTCGATGGAGTCTGGATTGACTCGTATTTCCACGGGCTCGCGTTGGTCATAGCCACGATGATAAACGGCATTGACCACAGCTTCTTCGATGGCAGCGAGGGGGTAGTTGTAAAACCGGTTTGCTTTTGCACTGGAAGGGGACTTGACGATTTTCTCTACAATCACATTATTCTGAATGTACTGAAGAGCCGTACGAATTTGCAGATGCATGGGTCCCTTCAGAATCTTTTCGATGATCTGATCACCACCTGGCCCATCTGGAAAAATCACAATTTCCAACTGTGCTCCTCGAAGAAACTTTTCGGGTGCATAGCTGAAAAAGAGCAACCCAACATTTCTCGGTCTTACGTTTTCATCGGAACCATCAACAATATTCATCCTTCTTGCGAGATCCAGCAGTTGAATACCCTTTCGTTCACTATGCAGCCCACTGCCAACCTCCCTGAGATAGGCATTGATCAAGGAAAGCTGCAGATCATCAAGTGTCGCATTTTGGTTCATGCGATCATCGAACGGGACTGTCGCGGTGAGGCTTAACAGTTCACGAAGAACTTCTCCCTTTGCTTCAATTGTGTTTGAGTATCGCCGGATGAAATAATGTTGCGAGCGTATTCGGCTGGTCACTTCGCGAGGTGCGGTGTAGGGGCGATTCTGCCCGCCTGGAGCCCAGATAACGATCAGATTTCTGTCGGCAATGGATTCCACGCTGAGCAAAGGGTGATAGGTCGGCTGAATCAGATTACAAGACTGCAGGAGTTCGCGCTGGATTCGATCAATCTGGTTGTTGGGGATACCAACTGGCGGAAAAGCGGGCTGCCCATCTGCATCGCACTCCTGCCCAATGATAATGTATCCGCCTCCGAGGTTCCCGAAGTCGTTTGCAAACGCGCAAATCGTGCGGATGATGGCATCCGGGTTCCAGCCTTTCTTATACTCGATTCTTTCTCCCTCGACCCTGCGATGATGAAGCAGGTCTTCGAGGTTGACTGGTAACAGGCTACCCGAATTTCGATATCCAGCCGAAGCCTTGCTCATCTGTGCCAATCCTTCTCAATCAGCCAATGATACCCGTCAGTGGCTGGCCACCGTGGGTGATTGAAAACGGGCGTCCGGCGCGGTCGGGCAGCATGGTATGAGCATCGATTCCAAGCTGGTGGTAAATCGTGGCAACGATATCGGCTGGAGACACAGGGTTTGATGCGGGGTATGCGGCTGTGGAATCAGTGGAACCGTAGACGACTCCGGGCCTGACGCCACCACCAAACAGCAGGCAGAAGCCGCACTGTGGCCAGTGGTCTCGACCGGCCTTCGCATTGATCTTTGGTGATCGTCCCATCTCGCCCATCACATAAATCAGGGTGGAATCGAGCAGCCCGCGTTCGTCCAGGTCTTCCACAAGTGCAGGGAGAATTCGATCGAGGACTGGGAGATTGTGTTCGCGCAGCATCGCGAAGTTGTTTTCGTGCATGTCGTAGGTGAAGGAACCGTGTGGCAGAAAATTCTCGGCGTGTACACTGATGAAGGGTACTCCGGATTCCACAAGTCTGCGAGCGACCAGCATGCAATTTGCAAAGAGCGATGGGCCGTAGCGCTGTCGCAGTGCTTCCGGCTCCTGTGACAGATCAAAGGCATCACGAACGCGGCCTGAGGTGAGAATTCGAAAGGCCTGATCCTGAAAATGATCAAAGCGTTCAATCGCGGCTGTTTCCGCGAGTCGGGAAAACTTTGAATCGAACTGCCGCAGGACAACCCGACGGCGATCGAGTCGATCCGGAGTCATGTCTGGAAGTCCGTCGGCACCAGGCAATCGTGGCTCTCCCAAAGCAACCGCGGTTCCGTAGAACGGCCGATCAGGTTTTCGATCGAAGGTGGGAGCGCAGAGACTGAACATAGGGTCAAACTGACTCCCGAGCATTCCTCCGTAGGGTCCGGGGCGACGAATTCCCGGGTACATGCTGCTCTCACCCCATCCGGGATAGCATGGCAGACAAACAGCCCCTGGCAGGTCGTGTGGGCCCATTCCAAGGTATTGGCAGACAGCCCCGATATCCGGCGGATCATTCGGATCGGGGCTTAAGGCTGACGCGTTGCCGAGACTCCAGCCGGTCATGATATTCAGGGGGTTATGTGAGTTGTATCCATGAGTCACGGTGCGAATCAGGGCTGCTTTATGCATCAACCTTGCCAGGTTTGGGAGGTGTTCGCAGATTTGCAGTCCCGGCAGTGAAGTCTGGACAGGCTGAAATTCACCGCGAATTTCGAGCGGTGCGTGGGGCTTCATGTCAAACATGTCCAGCTGACTGGGGCCCCCCAGCAGATTGAAAAGGATCACTGACTTTGCTGGGCCAGCCGGCTTGTCGGGATTCACAGCCCTCGCCTGCAGCAGTCGTGGCAGCGTCAGCCCGCTGAACAGGGAGAGTCCACCGGCGTGCAGCAGCGCACGGCGCGGCAGTGATCCACAAGACAGGAGTTGTGTAAACAGGTTCAGCGGCATAGGGCACCTGGAGTCATGGTGGCGTGAGCAGATCGGGGAGAGGTGCGCAGGGGTAGGCGACTGGCTTATAGGCGATCTGCAGTTCCGGGGTTTCGAGCATTCTTCCGCCAGCGTGTCGGGAACGCAGAGCTCGATCAAGGATCCCTCCAGTGAGCAGAGTCCGCTCTACCGGCCACTGTGGGCGGCCCCGATGCACCATAGTTTCGATGGCCTTGAGCAGCCAGGCGAAATGCGGGTAACTCGGGTCCGGGCGCTCTTCAAACGCGGTTGCCAGAGTTGGTTGTCCCTTAAGTCGCACGGCGACTCCGCTGAGCCCTGCGGTGGGCAGCATGAACAGTGAGCCTCGGAAGCCATCGACATACTCAAACTGAAACAATGTCGCGCCCTGATCCTCACGAATATTGCTCTTCGAATGGGGCACGGCAGCGTAGACAGTGTCCATTACCTCAGCGTCCACCCAGCCATCCTCAACCGTTTTCCAGACTGCAGGGCCTTCGATGCAGCGAACACGGCGAACACCCTGCTCAGCACCGCGCCTTCGTTCAACAATCGTCTGGAAGCACTCCAGCGCATGAAACCCATAAACGTCGAGCCCACTGTAGCCAATGCCCACGGCAGCCTCTATGTCGCTGTCGAGCGGGAGTTCAAGTGGTTTGGTGCGATATGATACGGGCAGGGACGAACCAGCCATGAACGGCACCCGCAGCTGCAGAGCTCTGTCATACATCCATTTCGCGTCGTCCCAGACTGTGCTGATGTGCTTATCGTTGAAGACCGGAACTACCTTGTCGTATTTGCGAAACGTATCCGTGATCTCCTCGAAAAAGCGTTTCCGGGGATACAGCTGCTGTTCGAACTCATTGATCGGATAACTGCCGTGTTCGCCGATGCTGAGTACACCGTCAACGGGAATGCTGTTGCCGCCAACTGTCAGTGCCTGTTCGATGGTGCGGAACTGGGGAATGTTGTGTTTCCTGAGCAGCTCAAGGCCGAATTCGCTGCCCTGTGGCTGATCGATGCAGATGGATTCGAGCTTCAGGGCCGGGCCGGGACCACCATCATGTTTCCAGCCTTCAAGGATCTTGGTGAGGAGCACGTCGGCGTGGGAACCGCGGAAGTAGACAGTGATCACGGCAGCGACAGATTTGGGCTTTACCGGGATCTGAGCGGATGCGGGTGAAGAGGTTATGGCTGCAAGGGGCAGCAGTCCGGCGCCTGCGGCCAGTTGCAGAGTTCTTCGGCGTGACAGCCGGTCAGTTTCGGGAAGACTTGTCTGAAATGGACTCATACAAACCACAACCTTGGATCTGAAGCCTGGGCTTTTCGGCCACTACAACAATGCAGAGATGGGTTCTGCTTCGACAGCCCTGAGCGGCCTGCCGGCAGGATCGGGAAACATCGCCTCATAACCGACTCCCAGCAAATGCAGAATGGTGGCGGTGAGCTGCGGCGGGGTGGTGCGGTCCGTGTCGGGCCAGGCACCTGTACGGTCACTGCTTCCGTATGCGAGGCCAGTCTGAATACCAGCTCCAGCGAGCACGAAGCTGAAGACGTTGCCCCAGTGATCGCGGCCGCCACTGCCGTTGAATTTGGCCGTTCGGCCCATTTCGCCAATAGCCACGACGAGCGTCTCATCGAGCAGTCCACGGGTCTCAAGGTCTTCAATCAGTGCGGTGAAACCCTGATCGAACTGTGGGCAGAGCACATCTTTCATGCGGCGGTCATTATGAGCGTGCGTGTCCCAGAGCGGATTGGGTGCGCTGAGATCTCCGGGTTCTCGCGGCCAGTTGACAAATACCATTCGTACACCGGCTTCCACGAGTCTGCGGGCGAGGAGTACTGACTGAGCCCATTTGCCGCGGCCGTAGCGATCCCGCAACGATGCGGATTCACTTTCGAGGGCAAACGCACCACTGCCGGTGCCGGACTGCAGCATCGCCATGGCGTCCTGCTGAAGTTGTTCGTAGTCGCGGATTGGCTGGGAGGCGAGCGATTGACCGCGGCTGATGCCGCCAAGGAGTTGGTGGCGTCGCTGGATACGCGGCGGAGCGACGTCGTCAGGCAGAGACAGGCTGTCGATGCGAAAATCCGGCGAGGAGGGATCACAGCGGAGAATCTCCGGGTCCCAGCGACGACCGAGAAAGCCGGCATTCTGACCAGGAAGGAATACGTTTGGGTTGGCGATGATGGGTTCCGGGAGCATCACGGATGTGAAAGGGCCGCGGTCGGCGGGTTTGAGTATTCGCAGGATGGCGCCGAGGGTCGGCCAGTCGGTCGGGGCCAGTGCCCGCATGTCGGGGCCGGCATACCTGCGGCCGGTATTCACCCAGTATCCGCCGGATTCGTGGTTGGGATCATCGGTGGCGAACGCGCGAACGACTGCGAGCCGATCCGCGATTGTGGCGGTCCTTGGGAGCAGTTCGCAGAGGTGTAAACCCGGGACGGAGGTGGCGATGGGACTGAAGCTGCCGCGGATTTCGGCAGGTGCCTGAGGTTTGGGGTCGAAGGTTTCGTACTGAGAAGGGCCACCACTGAGATACAGCCAGATGATACTTTTCGCGCGGCCGAACGAGACAGGCATGGGATCCGGGACGACACCGCGGGCAGGGGAAGGCCTTTGCGGTGAAGCGGCGATGACGGAACCGCAGATCAGTTGTGAAATACTGCCAGATAACCAGGTATTGCCACCGCTTTGCAGCAATCTGCGACGAGAAAGGTGATGACACACACTGTCCATCGGGTAAGCCTGGAGTGGTGGGCTGGTGAAGGTGGGGGGTGATGTGTTTTCGTTCGCGGGCGCCTCAATGTACCATGAAGCTTAGTGGCTGAAACCCTTTTTTCTGGTGAATTCGGTTCGATTTCAGGGCTTTTGCGATGAATTCGGACGCGTTTTTTCTCGGTTCTTTTGCTTTCCGGTCCACCAGCCAGATTGTCACTCAGCGAACGCAACTCACGGATTGCTGGCATCCGCCAGTCATCGAGCTCAGCCAGCGCAGTACAGATCTCATCACTCTGGCCTCCCTGAAGGGGAATTGTCAATCGGCAGTCGTGTGCAGATCGCTGCATTTTTCAGCTGAAAACGCAGTCTTTCGGACCTGTCACCGAATCATGGGATTGCTACAATTGGCGATTCGATCAGAAATCGCAGCAAGGCCCAGAGCTCTTCCACATCTGCCTTCCCGGAGCCCATCATGCTCATGAAAGCTGCCTGCCTGACTGCTACGGGTGGTCCGGAGGTTCTGCAGTACATCGACGTGCCCCGTCCGGTCCCCGGCCCCGGACAGGTGCTCGTCCGCACGGCCGCTGTGTCCGTCAATCCCATCGATACCTATATTCGTGCTGGCAATGTCCGGTTTGCTCTGCCTTCACCATGGATTGTTGGCTGCGATCTGGCAGGGACCGTGGAGGCTGTTGGTGACGGCTGTCAGCGTTTCAGGCCGGGGGATCGAGTCTGGGGCAGTAACCAGGGTTTGTTTGGTCGGCAGGGATCATTCGCGGAGTACTGTGCGGCTGACGAGCACTGGCTTTACGAACTTCCGGAGTCCGTTTCCTTCGAAACTGCCGCCGCAGGTGCTCTTGTTGGCATCACTGCTCATCTTGGTCTCTTTCTCCATGGCGCACTCCGGGCGGGTGAAGTTGTGTTTGTTCCGGGAGGTACAGGCGGCGTTGGTTCAGCGGTTGTCCAGCTGGCGAACGCGGCTGGAGCGACAGTCATCACGACTGCGGGCTCAGAAGATAAGGCAGACCAGTGCCGCAGGTTTGGTGCGGCGCACGTGATTCTGCATCGATCTGAAGATCTCGATCGCCGACTTGCTGAAATCACTGCCGTCACCGGCCCTGTTCAGCTTTGGTTCGAAACGCTCCGCACCCCATCACTTGAACGCTGTATTCCGCTCATGGCGATGCGCGGCCGCATCATCCTGATGGCCGGGCGCGACGCCCGCCCCATCTTTCCCGTCGGCCCGTTCTACGTGAAGGATCTGCGGGCAATCGGTTTTGCAATGTTCAATGCGTCGCCAGAAGAACAGCATACAGCGGCGATGGACCTCAATTCACGCATGACGATCGGCACCTGGAAACCTCCAATTGGCGTGCGGATGAAACTCCGGGAAACTTCCGAAGCACATGCGCTGCAGGAGGCCAACACTCTGCGCGGAGCCGGGACGCTCAGTGGCAAAATTGTCCTGATGATTGACTGACAGCAGAGATCCGGAATTTCCATAATGGATTTTGGGTATTTCGGGCTGACCGGACGTCAATTCCGGGTAGAATTTTCGTCGCACCCGTCGCCCGTTGCATCCGTTCGCGGAGCCTGCCCACAGGAAGCTTCAAGTGAGCCATACCCAGTTTGATCGCTCAGATTTTCATCATGCCGACAGTCACGGTCAGCAGACACGCGTTGTTTACCTGACGGGGCCGGGACGTCGATCGGGCTTGATCACCCGGATTCTTGCGGGGGTTGCTGCCATCGCGGTTGTGGGGGTGCTTGCGTCGTTTGCGGTGGTCTTTGCAGCGATTTTTGCTGCAGCACTGGTGTTGATTGTCATCGTTGCGACCGTGCGGCATCTCTGGTTGACGCTTACCGGCAAAACTTCCGGCGATCCGGCTGAGAGTGGCGTGAAGTTTTCCGGTCGGATCGTTGTCACGTCCACCGGTCCCGTCATCCGAAAATCCGCATCCACAACGGCACCAACGACTGTGATCGACGTCGCAGCCGCGGATCCTTCCAGGCTGCTGACAGACGACAAATGATGACGGGTTGACTGAAAACGGTGTCAGGAGAATAAAAGTTCCAGGTCTTCGACGGACAGATCCGACAGCAGACTGCTGCTCTCGTCCCCTGCAAGAATGGCATCCGCCAATTCTCGTTTCTGTTTCTGCAGTTCGGCGATTTTTTCTTCCACTGTGTCGCGGCAGATGAGTCGATAGGCGAAGACGGTTTTGGTTTGGCCGACGCGGTGAGCACGGTCGATGGCCTGAGCTTCCACGGCGGGGTTCCACCAGGGGTCGAGCAGAAAGACGTAGTCAGCGGCGGTGAGGTTAAGACCGAGGCCCCCGGCTTTGAGACTGATGAGGAACACAGGGCAATCGGCATCATCCTGGAAGCGATTAACGCGGGCTTTGCGGTCGCGGGTTTTGCCATCGAGGTATTCGTAGGTGACATTTTCGCGATCGAGGTGTTCACGAACGATGCTGAGCATGCTGGTGAACTGTGAGAAGACGAGGGCTTTGTGACCTTCAGAGATGAGTTCCTGCAGGTGGGGGACGAGCACATCGAGTTTTGCGTAGGGTTCGATGCTGTCGCCGCGTTTGAGCAGAGCAGGGTGGCAGGCGGCCTGGCGCAGGCGGAGGAGTGCTTCGAGGACGTGCATTCGCGTTCTGGCGATGCCCTGTTCCTGCACCATGCCGAGGAGTGAATCGCGGTAGTGCAGTTGCAGTTCGTCGTAGAGTCGACGCTGTTCCGATTCCATGTCGCAGTAGATGGTTTCTTCGAGCCGATCGGGGAGTTCTGCTGCGACCTGTTTTTTGGTGCGGCGGAGAATAAACGGGCGGAGACCTTTGGCGACGACCTCGCGTGATTCGCGGCTGTCGGGATCGGCGATGTGTGTGCGGAATGCGGCGCTGCGGCCGAGCATTCCGGGGTTGAGGAATTCGAAGATGGACCAGAGGTCGCCGGCGTTGTTTTCGATGGGCGTACCGCTGAGTGCCAGTCGGAAGTTGCAGCGGAGCAATCGGGAGGCGCGGGCGATCTGAGAAGATGGATTTTTGATGGTTTGGGCTTCATCGAGCACAACGTAGTCGAAGTCGATGTCTTTGAGGACCGCGATGTCGCGACGGATGGTTCCGTAGGTGGTGAGTATCAGATGATGGCGGCTGAATTCGGTGCGAAGGTTAGCGCGTTCGAGTCCTGTGTATTCCATGACGCGAACGCTGGGGGCAAACCGCCCGCATTCGCTGGACCAGTTGAACATGAGCGATCGGGGGACGACGACGAGAGAAGGTAGCGGGTTGCCGACATCGTCGATTCGTCGCAGGAGCATCGCGAGGAACTGTACGGTTTTTCCGAGACCCATGTCGTCAGCAAGGCAGCCACCGAACTTGAAGTCGCTGAGGAACTGCATCCAGGAAAGTCCTTCTCGCTGGTAGGGACGCAGCTCACCGATGAAGGACGTGGGAACGGTGACTTCTCTGAGACCTGTGAAGCTGCGGAACCGTTCGCGCATCGATTCGAAGCCCTGATCGAGATCGACGTTGTCCTGGGCGGCGAGGAGTGCATCGAGCAGTGCGGCCTGGGAGGTGGCGAACCGCATACCGGTTTCTGTGTTGGTGCCGAGCCCTGAAATCATGCCGATCTGTTCGAGCCATTCTTCGGGGAGAATGCCCAGCGAGCCGTCGTCGAGGCGGACGGTGGAATCGCCGCGTTCGAGCGCTCGCAGGAGTTCCGGGAAGGACACGGAGCGACCTTCGAAGTCCACATCGGTGTGCACATCGAACCAGTCCACGTCCGTGCTGACTCGAAAACGCAGCCCACCAGCCTGGCGAACCCGACTGCCGTCTGCGAAGACGTTCCAGCCGGTTTCCACGAGTTCCCGGACGGCGCGTCCGAGATCCCGACGGGCGATTTCAACATTGACGGTCTGCTTCAGATCTCCGAGACGTCTGCGGAAACCCACTTGTCGCAGCTTTTCCCAGCAGGCAGATTCTGTGGCGCGATCGCGAATGATGCAGCGATTGCTTTCGCGCTGTACGACTGCCCAGCGGGCGCTGCTGCCGGAGACGGGGGTACCGAGATATTCGAAGATGACTTCGGCATTGAGCGAATCGTTGCGCCAGCGAGTCATTGGGGGCGCGGAAATGCGGAGCATTGGCGCGGGCTGTGTGCGGACTTCTTCGAGCTGCAGTTCTTTGGGCAGATCGAGCCGGGGCAGGGAAGGAATGTCGAGCAGACGATCGACGAAGTCGTGCTGGTCGTTTTCGGGGATGATGAGTGGTCCGCCGGTTGCCAGCATTCGCATCCATTCGGGGGCACCGAAATCGCGAAGCAGGGCGATGGAGTCGCTGGTGACCACGAAGCCACCGGAAATGACGAGCGGCACGTCGGCCAGTTCGAGTGATTCTTCGTTGCGAACGAGCAGACCTATGACACGCCAGCCTTCAGAGTCGGTGTCGCGTCGGACGCGGATGGTGAGTTCCCAGGGTTCGCCGGCGTCCCATTCCAGCAATTGTTCGCCGGCCTCGTCGCTTCCCAGAATCCGTAATCGCCGACTGCGACACATATCCGGCAACAGGAGTTGTCCGAGTTCGAAAGGGATCTGAAATCGATGGGCGGAGGTGCGCAGTTCGGCCTGTTGGGTGGACCAGTTGGCGCGTTCGGGGATGGCACCGGCGAGGTAGGACAGGAAGGTGCGATCATCCTCGTGCTCGATGTGATCGAGTTCACCGGGGCGAACTTTGAGCGGCTTGATTTTGCCCCATTGTCCGCCTGCCCGACGCTGCCGCTGAGAGGCCTGAACGACCAGCCTGTCAGTGCTGCGGCTGGCTTCAACATCGACTTCGTAAAAGATCTGACGCTCTTCAGGATCCGACTTGCTGCGGCCGTCCGGAGCTCCGTTCATGTCTTCGGAGAGTGAAGCGAGGCGGAGTTCCCAGGGACGCTGTGCGCGCTGTACGGGGGCCGTACGGGGGCGGGCCTTGCCACGAGGGATCCGGGAGTCTCCGTCGGGGTCGGTACCAGTTTCCAGGTCGTCAAGGAGCGCCGGAAGGGTGGATGCCGGAGGAACAAACGGAGTGAGCCTGCCGGGACGCAGGGCGGGGTTGACGAAGCCCTTCTGGTCGGCCGCGAGCACTGTTGCCCACAGATGTCGGCAGACTTTGCTTTTTACGAACTGTTCGCAGGTACAGAACAACCCGATGTCTTCGGGCTGGTACCGCAAATGAGTCTGGTACTCGGTGCCGTCCAGCACCAGTCCGTACAAATTCTCTGGCGTCACGCGAATCAGCGAAACACGTTCTGCCTCCACGTATGCTGCACCGCGATGCCGAATGTCCGCCCGGAAACGCTGCTGCAGAAGCTCTGCAAGTGTCATAGGTTGCGTCAGCTGGTCCAGTTAAACCCGAGGTGCAAAGAGCACCTCAATCTGTTTGGAAGTTGCCCCCCCGCACACCACAAATCACCGACGGACCAGAGACATCCTGTCCCACCTGACGGCGAACGCAGAGTTCGGCGGACCGAGGAGCATAATGGATTTGGGGTTGCCTGACCAGAACAGGTCGAAGGATTCGCACGGGCGAACAGGTAAAAAAATCGGATCGAAGAGAAAAGAGCGGCGTCCCTGCCAAAATACCGTCCCTGAGGAAGCTTTCGGCCAGTCGGCGGTCGTGTTGAGTGAGCCGTGACTGTCGTGAGGGAATGTCGTTGAACTGCGCTCTTTTCTGCTTCGATCCGTTCTGCATCCATTCCAAAAGCAGGATTTCAGCACCGAATTCCCATCCCGTTTGACTCCGTTTTATTCCGTCAGCTGACGAAACAGCTCGCCAAACTCCGGCATCTCGGCTCGCAACACGTCATTCCACGCACCCGGCTGCCAGATTTCCACACAAATCACTGCCCCCACTACCACGACCTCGCGCCCCGCATCCACCCCGAGAAATGGCCGAAATCCCTCTGGTATCAACAGCCGCGAACGATTTGCCAGCTTCACAGACTGATGCCGCGTGGACAACAACCTCCCCAGCCGCTGCACCTCGCTCGACCGCTGCTCCATCCGGCCCGATTCCAGCTTTTGCCGCAGCAGGCTCACGCCGCTGTCCAGCTTCCGCTGCCATTCCTCAGGTCGCCACAAACTCAAACAACCAGCACGCTCCTTCGCCACAACAACCCCACCATCCTCGTCCGAAACCTCCTGCGCAAGCTCTGCAGGAAGCATCAGACGATGCCGATCGTCAATCGTCCGCCAATACTCACCCGTCAAAAACATCGCCCACCCTCAAGGTCACGGCTGTGCGAAATCGCGTTTCACCGCCATTGTCTCATCATGCCGCGGTTTGGCGGCAATTGCGAGCACTTAAGGGCTGAAATCCCACTTTTGTTGTATTTTAAAAGATCACTTTGGGCTGAAATCCCACAAAGTGGCCACAGCATACGCGGCAGGAGACCACTGGGCAAGCATTCCCCGCCCATCACGGAATCGAATTTTCCGAATTTACCGATCACGACAGAAAAGAAGAGACCCCCGTCGAAAGGAACAATGGGCAATTACCGCCGCCTTTCAACAGAAATACAGGGTCCTCAGAGTCAAAAGGTGCATGGCACCTTTTGAGCGGAAGTGGCTTTGTGAAAGGTGTTTACGGTGATCCTGATGTGTTTTGCTGCGGGCTGTGTGCTTCCGGCAGTTACAACGTGATTACCTACACCTATGGTGGAGCACCGGGACTCGACACAACACAGATGTTCTCTGCGACAAATCAGGTTCCAGGTACCTTTGGCGGCAATGTGAGCGCCCCGAATCGCTGGGCTGACCCGGATAACAGCAGCGGAGTGTCTGGTCCGCCGAACATGACGGCCACAAACGCAAAGAACATCATCAACAACAACAACAACCCGAAAGGCGGACCTGCCGATTGCCCATGGAATGTCAATAACTGCGGTCCAAACGACGAACCATTCAGTCTGCACACCGGTGGTTGTCAGGCAGTCCTCGCCGATGGATCCGTGCGGTTCCTTTCAGAGAATCTGGACAGGCAGATTATTCGTCGCATCTGTAATCCGGGCGACGGCGAAGTCGTCGGTGAATTCTGAAATCCAGCGCCGTTTCAGCAGAAACAGCATTCAACCGTCGCGGCCTGCAACCGCGACTTTTTTCTGCGCCACCCCCTGAAAACGAACAGAGGTCCTGGCAGGCACTGCCGGGACCTCTGTTGGCATTTGATTCTTTGTTGAGCGAGCGATCAGTTCAGCGTCTGCTGGCCGGGTTTCCAGTTGCAGGGGCAGAGTTTGTCTGTCTGGAGGGCATCGAGCACCCGCAGGACTTCGTCCACGTTGCGGCCCACTCCCAGATCGTGAACGGCCAGCCATCGCAGGACACCCTGAGGATCAATCAGGTAGACACCGCGGTAGGCAATGCCCTTGCTGCAGTCGAGGACATCATAGGCCGCAGACAGCTGATGGCTGGTGTCGCCGATCATCAGGTGTTTGAGAGCACCCAGTTCTTTGTGGGAATCGCACCAGCCTTTGTGAGAGAATACGCTGTCGGTGCTGGCGGTGAGCACAACCGTGCTGCGATCTGAGAACTCACCGAGAGCCTTATCGAAAGCGATGATTTCGGTTGGACACACAAAGGTGAAGTCCAGCGGATAGAAGTACAGGCAAACCCATTTGCCGTGGTAATCGGACAGCTTCAGATTCTGAAACTGACCATCCGTGTTGTCCTTTGTCCGATCATACGCCTGCAGTGCCAGTTCGGCTCCCGGAGCAGGTTGACCGATGCGAATGCCCATCGTTTTTGCCTTCTGAAGGAAAAAAAACACATCGAGCCACCCGTCGCAAACAGTGCGACTGCTGGACTCGCTTGCCAGGCTGGAGTATAGGCGGGCAGGGCTGATGTTCAACGGCGTTCGGGGAGACGGGATTGAAACGCCTGGAATTTCGGGACTGCAGGATTTCTACCAGTGCTCAACCGGTCCGTTTGGCACTTTGAGCAGTGCCGTTGGAATCGGGCGGATCCGCTCCCCATGTCGCTCCCGGATCGCCCCCACCAACTCCGCAAACTCGTCTGCCGACTCAAACCTTCTCAGTCGATCTTCCAGATCTTCGGGAATCCCCAGCCTTGCCCCGTACCAGGCGACGAACTTCCGAAACAACACACACGCCCGCTCGTGGTGCTGTTCTCGCATCAATTCAAAATGCTGCCGCAGAAATTCCACCTGCTCGTCAGCAGCAGGCTGCAGCTCCTCTTTTCCCCAAACTCTCTGCCTGAGTCTCCGGAAGATCCATGGATCGAGCATTGCACCGCGTCCGATCGCCACTGCGGCGCAGCCGGTCTCACGGATCATTGCGAACGCATCTTCGGGTGTTCTGACATCGCCGTTTGCGATCACCGGCATCGACCTGACCGCCGCCACTACGGCGCGAATACCGTCTCGATTGACACTTCCGTGGAACCCCTGAGCACGCGTGCGGCCGTGAATGGTGACTGCCGCCACTCCCGCGGCCTCGAAGGCTGCCGCAAGAACCGGAGCGGTCAGGTTGTTGGCATCCCACCCGAGTCGCATTTTTACGGTCACCGGCAAGCTCACCGCGGTGATGACGGCCTCCACCATGTGCACCGCCCCGTCACATTGCACATCAGCCTCGCGCCACCACCCGAACCGTTCACCTTTGCCATCGGACATCCCATATTGATATCGATGCCCTCGTAGCCGTGTTCCTGCAGCCAGATGGCGGCACGCACCAGATCGGGAGTACTCCCGCTGAAAATCTGCACTGACAATGGCCGATCCTCGGCGGAGGTCGCCACCAGTTCCAGAGACCGCGGACGCTGTGAGCACAGCATGGTTGCCTGAACCAGATCCGTGGTTGCCAGTCCCAGCCCGCCCAGCCGCCGCAGGACTGTTCGAAAGGCCAGATGGGTGTAGCCAGCGAGCGGCGCGAGGAAGAACCGCGAGGAAAATTCCCGGGGGCCGATCCGCAGCGGAGTTCGGCAGAACTGCTCAATCGGATCCGCGGTTTCGTTCACGCTTGTCACCTCTGTCGCCTTCATCGACGCTCCTGCAGCCATGCACACAATTTCGCCGTCAGCAATTCCACCGCGACTGGATTGTCTTCGCTCCATGGAATCCAGATGTCCGCATAGCGACGGCTGGGTTGCACATGCTCTTCGTGCATCGGTCGCACCGACCGCTGATACTGCTCGGCAACGGATTCCAGCGAACGACCACGTTCCCGGATATCTCGGAGTGTGCGGCGAAGCAGGCGGAGATCGGCAGGAGTGTCCACAAAGACCTTCAGATCAAGCCTTGTTCGAATTTCGGCGATTGCCAGCAGCAGGATACCTTCCAGCAGCAGGATTCGTCGCGGTTGCAGATGTTCGGTGGCGGATTTTCGACGATGCGTTGCGAAGTCATAGATCGGCCGCTGCACCGACTCTCCCCGCCGCAGACTGTCCAGCTGCGAAACAAACAGAGCATTGTCCAGAGACTCGGGATGATCCCAGTTGCCAGTGCCGTCCGGAAACTTTGGCAGGCAGTTGAGGTCATGGTAGTACCAGTCGTGACAGACGTGTGTGATATGAGCACCCGCGGGTCCCCGCAACAGTCGCTCCACGATCGTCGATTTCCCGGAACCACTCCCGCCAGCGATTCCCAGAAGCAGTATTGGCCCCGTCATTCTTGACTCCCAAATGCAAACGCCGCGGGAAAGACCCTTCCTGCAATGGCTGCCAGTTCCGGCAGTTTATCGGGCTGTTGCAGTCAATTGAAACGTGGCCTGCAATGCAGCTTGAGCTGCCTCAACGGAAAAAGGAAAACCATTCGTCGATTTTTCAGGGAGAATTCATATTTCCATCCATCAACGAAATTTACAATAACTGCTTCTGCCAGCAGGAATTCGGAGGTGCGCTTTGCAGATCGCTTTCCAGCTCACCCAAAAGCCCGGCAAAACCACTACCCACCGAAACGTCTGTTGCATTCCGGCAGATTTTGCTGATATCCTCAGCACTGCCTGACAACGGCGTGGAGGATGGCATGAGAGAGTATTTCAACGGGCAACCGATTCAACGGCCGGAAATCCGGGCAAAATATGCTCGATTGCCGCTGCTGTTGCTGCTTTGCGCTCTGCCAGGCTGTCTCAACCCCGCGTTCACTCGGCTTCCCACCTGGCAAGTCTGGTCCCGCTCCGCAGAAACTCAGGCCTTTGAGCAGCATTATCCGTTTCCCGATCCCGACACAGGCCCATCAACCGAAGGCAACCCTCGCGACTTTGACCGGCCACGAACGGCCGTTCGCAGGGCCGCCGAGCAGCGAGTATTCCAGGGAATTCCCGCCGGACCGGAATCCAAACCTCAGTCCAGCAGTCCACGACGAGGCAACCGCTGGAAATCATCGCTGTAGACCACGACCAGCGGCCTGCAGCCTTTCAGGTTTTCACACTTCGCAAGTCCTTCACCAATGCAACCTTCGCTGCCCGTTCTGCTGAAGCCATTTCATCGCCGGCTCCGGCTGCAGCAAGTCTGGACGGACGCATCGGCAGGACTGTTTGCCGGAGCTGTCGCGGGGGTGCTGTGTGCCGCGGTTCTTTGGGCTGGCGGCATTCGGCTGGCAGTGTACTGGCCTGCGTTATTCGTGTTTATCGGAACTGTGCTGGGAAGCCTCAAAAGTCTTTTTCGCCGTCAGACGCTGAGCGGTACGGCAGTGTGGCTTGACGCGGTCTGTCGATTGCACGACGGGACATCGACGGCACTCCAGTTCAGCGGCCTGAAGGAGCGGACACCCGTACAGGCGTTGCAGCTGCAACTGGCCTGCGATCACTTGCTGGGACTTGATTCACGTCGCCTGATTCCACTCGATACTCCTCTGCTCTGGAAGCAGGGACTCATTGCTGCCGCCGCTGCGATGTGGCTTGCCATCATCGGGCCGCAGCTGCGTCCCGATGATCCCTCCCCACAGCTCGACGCAGCAGTAACGGCGGCGACGGCTCAGGCCCTGCAGCAGGAACTGCGACAGCTGCAGCAGGACCAGCCTGCAGACAAAAGCCTGCAGGACGCGCTCGAAGCCATGAACCAGACTCTGACAGAGCTCGCTGAAGCCCCTGGAACACCTCGCGAAGCATTTGCAAAACTCTCTCAACTGGAGAGTTCCTTACAGCAGATGCAGCAACAGCTGCGAAATCCCGCTTCTGCCAAAGCACTGGCCGACATTGGCGAGGCCATGCAGCTTTCAGAGGACATGCAGCCAGCAGGGAGGGCGTTGTCCGAAGGCGATTTGCAGAAGGCAGAAGCCGAATTGCAGAAAATGAATCTGCCGAACGCCGACAGGCAAACTCGCCGCGCTGTCGCGGAACAGCTCAGAAAGGTTCAGCAGCAGGCGGAGCAGTCGGGCAGGGCGGATCAGGCGGGCAAGGCTGCCGGGCAGATGGCAGAGGGGCTCGAGAGCGGCAGCCAGCAGTCGTTTCGGGACGGCGCACAGGATCTGGCGGCGGAAGCGCGTCGCCAGGCCGGCCAGAAAAAGCTCTCAGAAATGCTTCAGCAGCAATCTGAAAGCCTTGCTCAGCTTCGAGCGGATCTGGAAAGCGAGGCCGGTAATATTGCACAGGGCCAGGGCAAAGGTGGTCGCAGGGCCGGCAAAGGCTCCTCCGGAGATCCTCGCGGGGACGTTTCCGGCAAAGCTGCGGCCGCGCAGGAGCTGCGGCTGAAAGGCGAAAACTCCGGCCAGGGTGATTCAGAAACAGAAATGCTGGCGGGTGAACGTGAGGAACAACCGGCCGAACGCGAGTATCGAGCCAATCTGCAACGCTACGAGTCGCTGCAGGAATCCAGCCTCGATTCTGAACCCGTACCCGCTGGTCAGAAACAGCTCATTCGCCGTTACTTCCAGCTGATTCGCCCTCGTGAAACATCCAGTCCCAACTAGATGGCTCAGTGTACGCCGGCTTCCTGAACTTGCCAGTCAGTTGTGGACTTTGCGACAAGTTCAGAGATGACGCGGGCTTCGCCGACGCCGGTGAGTTTTTCGCGGAGTCCGGCGCGTTCGACGTAGATGTCTTCGGGCGCGAGGCCAAGCAGATGAAGCAGGGTTGCGTGGAAGTCGGGGATGCTCACCTTATTCTCTACTGCGGCAAAGCCCAGCTCGTCGGTGGAACCGAAGATGGTGCCGGGACGGATCCCGCCGCCGGCAAGCCAGGCGACCATGGCATTCTTGTTGTGGTCTCGTCCGGAATTGGCGGGGTTGCGGTCCGGGGTCAGTTGTGAGATGGGGAGGCGTCCCATTTCGCCGCCCCAGACGACAAGAGTCTGCTGCAGCAGACCCCTCTGTTTCAGGTCGTCAAGAAGTGCGGCAATCGGCTGATCTGTGCGATCACAGGCTGCGCGCAGGGCGGAGCCGATGCCGGAGTGGTTGTCCCAGATCTGCCCATTGATGAACAGCTGGACGAAGCGAACTCCGCGTTCGACAAGTCGGCGTGCGATCAGGCAGCGACGGCCGTAGGAGTCGGTTGGGTCACGGCCGATGCCATATCGTTCAAGGGTGGCCTGAGTCTCCTGGTTCAGATCGAGAGCGTCGGTGGCGGCCAGCTGCATTCGGGCGGCGAGTTCCCAGGCCTGAATTCGAGCTTCCAGGCGACTATGTCCGGGATGCTGTTGCTGGTGAATGCGATCCAGCCGGCGAATCAGGCTGCGTTCGGCGGATGTAACGCGGGGTGGTTCAGTGAAGTCCGGGCCAAGATTCAGCACAGGAGCACCGGAGGCGCGGAAGCGAGTGCCCTGACAGGAGGCTGGCAGAAATCCGGCCGACCAGTTATCGACGCCGTTAACGGGAAGACCGAGCGGGTCTTCGAGGACGACGTAGCCGGGCAGGTTGTTGTTTTCACTCCCAAGCCCCCACGTAATCCATGCGCCCAGCGACGGTCGACCGATGAATTCGCTGCCGCTGTGATACTTATAGAGTGCAGGTTCATGTGTGAGGTTGGTGGTGTGCAGGGAACGGACGAGTGCGACGTTGTCAACGTGTCGGGTGAAGTGCGGCAGCAGCTCGGAAACCCACATACCACAGCCGCCATGCTGCCGAAAGCGAAACGGGCTGCCCATGAGCGCACCGGCAGCATCTGGAAACTCCACTTCTCCGGCAATCCGTGTGAAATGTTCTTCGCCATGTCGGCGGCTGAGTTCCGGTTTGGGGTCGAACAGGTCCATCTGGCTGGGGCCACCATTCATGAACAGGTGAATGACACTGGTGGCGGCAGGCGGGCTGGTGGGCCGCATGGGGCGACCGGGACTGTCCTCACCGCGGGCCACAGCGAGCATGGCAGTGGCAGTGAGTCCCTGAGAGATGCTGCTGAGCCAGCTGCGGCGGGATGTCTGCATGGTGTTCTGCACAGCGTTTTGCATGGCTGATGTCATTCGATTATGGAGAAGGCGGCGGAATTCAGCAGAGCGTGACACACATTTTCAAACGCTCTGGATTCGGGTGTGTCGGCACCATCAGCTGGCAGTTGCCCCGACCGCTGCCATTCCGTGGCGAGTTCATCGAGGCTGTCGAGGAGCGTCTGTTCTTCTTCGGGCAGCGGGCTGCGGCAGAGTACCCGTTCGACAAGTCGCTGGACGCGGATGCGGCGTGAGATGGTGTCGTTGGCAAGGGGCCGGGACTGAGCGGCGGCGAGCAGAACCTGATCCGCCAGCTGCTTTGCGAGGTCGTGAACCTGACTGCTGTTGAGCAGCTGCAGTGACTGGGTGGCCGTCAGAGATTCGCTGCGTTGCAGGCAGTTGGGGCCCATCTGCGGATAGTCGAAGCTCTCAAGCAGACTGGGGATTTGAGTGCGGCGCATGAGGGCGAAGACGCTGCGACGCCATTTGCCATCGCGGGGCTGTACGGTGACAAGCCCGTCAGCGCGAACGGTGAGCGGATCAGCGGGGCCATAGAATTCGTCGCTCAGAGCACCTGCTGTGAACAGCAGAGAGTCGCGAAGTGTTTCGGCGTCCATGCGACGAAGCGGCATTCGTGAAAGCAGTCTGCCGTCGGCATCCGCATCGGTGACCCGGTTCGAGTCATCGTTGGTTTTTTCGGCTGCGGCCGTTGGCATTGCGGATGACTGCTGCCAGACGGAGGAATTCAGGATCAGTCGATGCAGGTCTTTGACACTCCAGCCACCGCGGATGAATTCGACGGCGAGCCAGTCAAGGAGTTCGGGGTGAGAAGGCGGACTTCCGGCCGTACCAAAGTTTCCGGGAGTCTCCACGATGCCGCGTCCGAAGTGGTGCATCCAGATGCGATTGACAAGGACACGAGCGGTGAGCGGATGTTCGGGGTGAGTGAGCCATCGGGCAAAAGCCAGTCGGGTGCCGGTTTTCGGGGCGTTGGGCCACGGTGGCGTGTATGTGAATTGGAAGCCGGGCAACGCGAGGACTTCGGGGACGCCGGGTTCGACTCGTTTACCGGGTGTGAGGTAATCGCCACGGAGCAGCACCCAGGTGGGGGATGGGCGTCCGCGGGACCAGAGTGCGCGGATGCGGGGTTCGGGAGGGATGGATTTTTTTAACCGTTCGATTTCCTGCTGCTGTGATTTGGCCGCGTCGCCCGACAGGGACGCCAGTTTCTGCTGCAGTTCGGCGATCTGTTGTTCGTTTTTCTGCTTCGTCAGTTCCCATGCTTTGCGTTCAGTGGTGGTCACGAAGGGCAAGGAGCGCTGGTCTTCCGGTTTGAGCCAGTCATGTTCGTCGAGAGCATCACGAAAGACGGCAGCAAGTCTGTAGTAGTCAGTCTGGGGGATGGGGTCAAACTTGTGCGCATGGCAGCGGGCGCAGCCTATCGTGAGGCCCATGACGGCGGAACCGAGAATCTGCAGTTCGTCGGCGATGACTTCGAGACGATCCGGGACGAAGGCAGTAATATTCGCGAAGGTGCGATCGGGCGCGGTGCGAAGGAAGCCTGTGGCGGTGAGATTATCGTAAAGCGTCTGATCAATCTCGGTCGCGGATGTGTAATCGACAAGTTCGTCGCCGGCGAGTTGTTCATGGAGGAAGCGGTCCCATGGCTTGTCAGCGTTGAAGGAACGAATTACGTAGTCGCGGTATCGCCACATTTCAGGGCGAACGCGATCTTCGTTCTGAGCTCCTTCGGAATCGGCGTAGCCGGCGGCGTCGAGCCAGAAGCGTCCCCAGCGAACACCATAGTGCGGCGAATCGAGCAGCTGATCAATCAACTTGTCAATTCGATCAGGGGCGGGATCAGCAAGCACCTGCTGCAGTTGTTCGAAGGTCGGTGGCAGACCGATGAGATCGAGGTAGAGGCGTCGAATGAGCACTTCTGCAGGTGCGGGAGGTGACAGCGTGAGCTGGTGTTGTTCAAGCTGTTGCAGGATGAAGGCATCGATGGGAGTCTGCACGCGGTGTTGTGCCTGAACGACTGGAGGTGTCACGGCCCGCGGCGGCTGGAAGGCCCGGAAGCGGCGATCTTCAGGAGTGACGGTGGGTGTGGGTGGCAGAGCAGCAGGTGCAGGGGGCATTCCGGCTGCGATCCATGTCTGCAGCAGACTCGTTTCGGCGGGAGTGATGGGTTTGATGCTGACGGCAACAAGTCGGCGGGCTGGCGGCATCTCCGCAGCGGCGATTTTTTTCAGTAACAGGCTCTGTTCAGGTTTTCCAGGAACAGCGGCCGGACCGGACGTACCCCCTTTGAGGAGACTTTCGCGGGTGCGCAGATCAAGTCCGCCCTCCTGACGATCATGACCGTGACACACGGTGCAGCGGAGCAGGAGCAGTGCCTCGATGCGATCCCACGTGACAGTGGGAAACTGGTCCGGTCCGGGAAGTTCTGCTCCGGCAGCGATCCAGGAACGCAGCGTCTCCACTTCGGCGGCCGGAAGACGGCTGGATTTTTCGGGCGGCATGGTGCCGGCAGCGACCAGTTGAAGCAGCAGACTTTCGTCCGGCTGACCAGGAACGATAACGGTACCGGAGTGACCACCGTGGACCAGTCCGGATTCAAGATCCAGACCGCCACTGTGGTCGCTTGTGCCGTGGCATGCAAGGCAGCGGGTTTGCAGGATGGGAAGCACGTCGCGGGTAAAGTCCGGGGTGTCTTCAGCCAACGCCGGGCTGGTGGCGATGGAACCGAAGAACAGCAGGCACAGAGTCAGACGTCTCGGCCTCATGGAACACCTGTGGAGTGGCAAACGGCAGGCGGGGAATTCAGCCTCCGCTGATTTCCGCCCTCGAAGATCGTGACAGACGGACTATAACCATCTCAGCATTCTCTGGAAATCCCCGGGCTCCCTGACTGAAAGGCGCGTCTGATGCTGCTGAATTCCCTGATCCGACTGGCTCCCTGTCTTCTTGTTGCCGGGCTGGCGGATGGTGCTGCGGGAGGTGATTTCCTGCAGTTTCGTGGCGGTCAGACGGCCGGTTCGGCGAACAGCGAACCCATTCCGCTGGATTGGTCTCTGGACAAAAATATGGCGTGGAAGGTTGCATCGCCGGCCGCAGGATGGGCACAACCACTGGTGGTGGGGCAGCGACTTTACGTGGCGGGCGCTGTGTCTCAGGCCGACCTGCGGCCATCCAACTTTGCCAAAGGAGTCAAGGCTCCGCAGAGCATGGGAATTTCTCTGTTTTCTCGCCCGCCAAAGGAGCAGATGACCTGGAAACTGTTTTGTCTGAGTACCGAGGATGGCCGGTTGCTGTGGGAGCAGACGGTAGCCGAGGGTCAGGCAAAGTTTCCCATTCATCCTTCAAATTCGTGGGCCACCGAGACTCCGGCGGCGGATGCCGACGGCGTGTATGTCTACAGCGGCGCTGCGGGCATTATTGTGGGGTTCGACCACAGCGGCAGGCAGCTCTGGAAGCAGGATGTGGGGGTCTACAAGACCAGTAACAGCTTTGGAACCGGCAGCTCCCTGGCGATTCATGGCGGTGCCGTATTTGTTCAGAATTTCAATGAAGAACTGTCAGAAGTCTGGTGCCTCGATACAAAGTCCGGGGCTGTGAAATGGAAGTTTGCACGCGCCGGCAGTGGTACATCGTGGAGCACTCCGCTGATCTGGACCAACGCCAGCCGAGTGGAGCTGATCATTTCGGGCGGGGATCAGATTGACAGCCTTGATCCCGCCACTGGCACAGTCCACTGGACGATCAAAAACGTCAAGGCCGCAACGGCCTGCTCACCATGTGCGGATTCAGAACGTCTGTATTTTGGTGGCAGCGATCCATTCTCGAAGGGTCCGCTGGTGGCTGTTTCTGCAGGGGCCAAAGGGGAGTTGGTGCCTGAGGAGAAAAACGGCCGTTTTGAATACTGTGCATGGCTGCAGGACCGTCAGGCTCCCGGGATGGCGTCGCCAGTGTCCACAGGCAAGTACGTGTACACCAACGAGAACAACATTCTGCGATGTTTTGACGCGGCATCGGGAGACAAGCTGTACCAGACTCGAATTCCTGGTCTGGATATGCTGGCGGCCAGCCCGCTGATCGTCGGAGACAAACTGCTTCTTCTGGACGAAAACGGCAGAGCCTGTCTGGTGAAGGTTGGCCCGGCGTTCGAGAAGGTGGGTGAAGGTCGTCTGGACGACGTTTTCTGGGCGACACCTGCAGTCAGTGGCGGTTCAATTTATCTGCGGGGTGTTGAGTCGATCTACTGCATTCGAAAATGAGTTTTGCTGAAGGTGACAGGAGCAACGCAAACGGCCCTTGTCCGTGCGTGTTTGGACAAGGGCCGTTCGGTATGGAAGCCAACAGCTGGGTTGCAGCTGAGTGGGTTTGGCGATTACTTGGGAGCGTCGGCAGGAGCCGGGGCAGCAGGAGCGTCACCAGCGGGGGCAGCAGCGTCGCCGGCAGGAGCAGGAGCATCACCAGCGGGAGCGGCAGGAGCATCACCGGCAGGAGCATCACCGGCAGGAGCGGCGGCAGCGTCACCAGCAGGAGCGGCGTCGTGGGTCGGAGCAGTGCCCGACGGAGCGGTCATTGTGGAGGTAGAAGCGGTGGCTTCGGGAGATACCGCAGGTGCCGGGGCTTCGCCCTGGCAACCGGCAATTACGAGGCCGAGACCGAACACGGAAAACAGCTTAACGACACTTTTCATTTGAGTCTCCAGGAAACAAAACGAGCAGCATTCAGAGTGAAGCAGGGTCAATCCAGATGGCCCGCCCCGAGCATTAATTTAGCAGCGCAACCCGTGTGTGTTCAACTGCGCGGGAGCGACGGGGAGAATTCCTGTCGAAAGGAACGCAGCGCCGCAGCGAATTTTGCGGAACTGCTGAAATCCGAGCGATTTGGGGATTTCGACAGGTGATATCTGGATTTTTGTTGACACGGCTCAGTTTCATGCAGGTCAGCAACCGAATCTCTGCCCGCAGTGAATGCTCCGAAAAGGCAGTCTGTTCCTTCCGGTTCATGAAAAGCCCCGGAATTTGTCGGACTGCAGGGAATTCACGGGGTTGACAACAGATTCCTTGTGCGATTATCACTCGCACAAATTCAGGGGGGTCTCCCCATTTAATACTGCCCATGACATTCAACCACAAGGCGCCCGGCATGCTCCTGACTCGCGATCCCCTCATACTTGAAGACAGCCAGAACTGGTTCCTGTTTGCCGGGACCAGCACAGCCACCGTCAGCCCCGTGCTTCGGGGAGACGGGGACGACGACGGCTTCGACGAAGACTTCGCCGACGAAGACCTCGATGAAGACGATGACTTTGACGACGATGAAGAACTCGAAGAAGATGAATTCGAAGACGAAGACGATTTCGAAGATGACGACGATGATGATTTCGATGATGATGATTTCGATGACGACGACGAAGAAGAGGAAGAGTTCGAGGGGGAGGAAGAAGAATTCTGACAGCTGGTCCGCGGCTGCATGATTGACGACGGGCACTTCCGACAGCGAAGTGCCTTTTTTTTCGTCCCGTATTCGGGCTGCTGAACCACAGGGAGCTGTAGATGCTGGGAATCTGGGACGAAGTGCAGGAAGCCCGACAGTTTCTGGCCGATCGCTGGCCGCATGTTCCCCGCGCCGGACTGATACTCGGCACGGGACTCGGCGGACTTGCCCGGCGAATTCACGTCGAGGCCGACATTCCATATTCAGAGATTCCGCATTTTCCTCGCTCCACAGCCCCCAGCCATGCAGGCCGGCTGATCATGGGACGATTTGAAAACGTGCCGGTGATCGCCATGGAAGGCCGCTTTCACTACTACGAAGGTTACTCGCTGCAGAAAGTCACCTTCCCCGTCCGCGTCATGCGCGCTCTCGGCGCAGAAACGTTGCTGCTCACCAGCGCCGTGGGCGGCATGAACCCCCATTTTCAACTCGCCGATATCATCGTTCTCGAAGATCACATCAACCTCATGCCGGACAACCCACTCCGCGGTATCAATGATGACCGCATGGGCCCGCGTTTTCCGGATATGAGCCAGCCCTACACCCGAACACTGGTCGATGCCGCATGTCGCACGGCACTGCAGCACGGCATCGCGGCCCACCGTGGCGTACTTGCAGCCGTTCCCGGACCCAATCTGGAAACTCGCGCTGAATACCGCATGCTGCGAACACTCGGAGCTGACGTGGTTGGCATGTCCACCGTCCCGGAATGCATCGTGGCAGTACATGCCGGTATGCAGGTGCTTGCATTTTCCATCGTTACAGACATGTGCCTCCCCGATGCACTCGAACCTGCCGATATCGCTCGCATCATCGCCGTCGCTCAGACAGGCGGTCAGAAACTGGAACATCTTCTTGTCCATCTCTTCCAGGACCACGCCGCGCTGCTCAACCGTCGCGTGGAAGACGTCTGAAATCATTCCCTCGCACTTCTTTCGGACCCGACCGCCATGCAACGCCCCCACGGCCACTCTGCTCCACTGCCGGAACCCACCGTCCGTATGTCCGAAGGCTGGCACTGCCTGCACCTCTACTACCGGGTGGATCAGCAGGCCCTGAAACTGCTCGATCCCGTCGATATTGCCCACGGCCGCGCCGAAGTCACTGAAATACTCAACCCCACTCAGCCGGATGCTCCCGCGCGACTGCAGACATCCGTCATCTCCGGACACCGCGCTGACCTCGGCGTCATGGTCATGGACCCCGATCCACTCAAAATTAATTCCATCCAGCAGCGAATCCGCGCCAGCCGACTTGGAACCGTGCTGATTCCAGCATGGTCCTTTGTCTCCATCACCGAAGTCAGCGAATACGTCCCCTCCCCTGAACAATATGCCGAACGACTCCAGCGCGAAGGAACGCTGCCCTCTGACCCCGCATTCCAGGCGAAGCTCAACGCCTACCAGCAGCGACTTCCTGCCATGAATCAACAACGCCTCTACCCGGACCTGCCGCCATTTCCCGTCGTCACCTTCTATCCCATGAACAAGATCCGTCACCCGCAGGCCAACTGGTATACAGAACCGTTCAGCGTCCGCAGTGAACTGATGGCTGAGCACGCTACTTCGGGCATCCGCTTCGCCGGACGCGTCTCGCAGCTGATCACTGCCTCCACAGGCTTCGATGACTGGGAATGGGGAGTCACTTTGTGGAGCCGGGCTCCGGAGCACATCAAAGACATCGTCTACTCCATGCGTTTCGACCGTGCCTCCGCCCGCTACGCCGAATTCGGCCCCTTCTACGTCGGCTATATCATGGAACCCGCCGATGCCCTGAAACATCTGCGCATCTGAACTTGCCGAATTGCAGACCAATCCAGAACACTTCGCCGGGCGGCAGTTTCCTCAGCATCACGGGATTTGCCGCCCGCTTCATGCCGTCCGCACATCCACGAACGACCGTTTACACCGACAGGGGCTGTTTTCCATCTCAGAAGTCTGATAGTATCCTGAAGTCCGCATCACCGTCCCCATGTAGCTCTCGGAGCGTCTTCCATGCGTCTGCCCCAGGCTCTTCGCCTGCCCCTGCCTGCACCGCTCCTCCTTCACACGCTGGCAACCATCGCAACGTTACTGTTCTGCGCGTCGCTCACTGCCCAGCAGCCCACGGACTTCACTGTCCTCGAACAACAATTCAAACAGACACAGCAGACAGTGCTTCAGAAATACTGCCTCAGCTGTCACTCCACCGCCGAACAGCAGGGCGATCTTGATCTCGAACGTTTCCACTCCGTTGCTGACATTCGCAGCGATGTTGTTCCCTGGCAGCGCGTGATCGAAGTACTGGACGACGGAGAAATGCCGCCGGCCGATGCCGAACATCAACCCTCCGCCGCTCAGAAAACCGCCCTCCGCAACTGGGTCCGGTCCCTTCTCGATGCAGACGCGATCGCTAATTCCGGAGATCCGGGCCCCGTTGTTCTGCGGCGGCTCAATAACGCCGAATTCAACTCATCGATTGCAGACCTCACCGGTGTCGATCTGCAGCCCGCTCGTGAATTTCCCGTGGACAGTGCCGCCGGCGAAGGTTTCACAAATGTCGGAAACGCACTGGTGATGTCACCAGCCCTGATCCAGAAATATCTCGATGCAGCCCGCGAGATCTCCAGCCACGCAATGCTGCTGCCCGATCGCATCGAATTCTCTCCCTCCACAACCCAGCGCGACTGGACCAACGAAAAACTGGCCGCCATTCGCCAGTTTTACGACCGGTTTTCCGAAAGCGGCGGGGGCACAGCCGTTAATCTGCAGGGTATCCGCTTCGAAACCAACGGCGGTGGACGATTGCCGCTTGAACGGTTTTTCAGCGCACTCCTTAAGAACCGCGAGTCTCTTGCTGCCAATTCCCTCTCCTTCAACGATCTTGCACGTTCAAGCGGTCTCAGTCAGCGATATCTGGAACGCCTCTGGAAAACTCTGCAAACCCCGTCATCATCACGTGTCCTGCTGCCCCTTCAGCAACTCTGGCTGTCTGCCAAACCCGATGATGCGGCAACACTCGCTCGCTACGTCGTCGGCTGGCAACAGTCTCTCTGGCAGTTCTCCACGATCGGCCACATCGGCAAGCGCGGGGGCCCCGCAGCATGGCAGATCCCGATCAATCCACTGCAGTCCCGCACATCTCTGAAACTCAAAGTTCCCGCAGCCGACAATCAGGGGATGATCTCTCTCTATCTGGCGGCTGCAGATGCAGGTGATGGCAATACCGGCGATTTCGCACTTTGGCAGAACCCGCGATTCACCGCACCCGGTCGCCCCGACCTGCCACTGCGGCACGTAAGAGCGGCTGCCTGGCACCTTGAACAGCACCGACTGCAGCTCCAAAAAACCGCGGCGGCCTGTCTCGCCGCCGCCGCCGACGTCGCCGCTGCTCCTGCAAACGCAGACACAGCTCCCGATATCCCCGCCATCGCCGCATCCCACAATATTTCCCCAACTCTGCTCAATGCCTGGCTCAGCTACCTCGGCATCGCCGGTGGTCCGGTCACAATTGACGGCTACATGCGGCAAAAACAGGAAAAAATGGAGAACTACGACTTCGTCAAGGGCTGGGTCGCCGCAGATGCCCTCAGTATTCTCGCCAACTCCTCCGACATGCTGGTTCGCGTCCCCGGCGACATGGCCCCCCACAGTGTCGCTGTGCATCCCGCACCCAATCGCCGCGTGATCGTCGGCTGGAAGTCACCTGCTGACGCTGCGTATGTGTTTCAGGGCCGCGTTCAACGAGCCCACATGGCCTGTGGGAACGGCGTTAACTGGGTGCTGGAACTGCGTCAGGGCAACTCAAGGCGACCGCTGGCTTCGGGAACAGCGGATGGTCCGAATAACGCCCCCTTCGGCCCCTTCGAATCTGTGCGACTGCGCAAAGGCGATGTCGTTGCACTTGTCATCTCTCCGCGCGACGGCAATCACTCCTGTGACCTCACCGCTATCGACCTCAGCATCACCACAACCTCGGCTGCCGATCAGCCAGTCCTCGCGTGGAATCTCGCCACAGACGTCTCCAGTGATCTGCTCGCAGGTAACCCTCACGCTGACAGCAGAGGCAATCCGGACGTCTGGCATTTCTTCAGCGAAGCCGACTCCACAAACGCTCCTGCCAGCGTGATTCCGCCGGGGTCCTTGCTTGCCGCGTGGCTGGACACAGCAGATCCGGCACAAAAAACGCGCCTGGCGGAACAGCTCCAGCAACTGCTCAACGCCCCCGCTCCGCCAGCCAGTGACACTCCCGACGCCCGACTCCTGCAACAGCTCATATCACTCAGCGGTCCGATCCTTTCATCCGTGCAGCGAAATCTTCCCGAACTGATCGCGGCGACACCTGCTCCCGCAGATGATCTTCCCGGCCCCGATCCCGCACTGTTCGGCACCCATCCTGATGGTGCCAGCACTGCACCGACTGATCTCTGCGTAAAGGCCCCGTCTGTGTTCGAAATCCGCGTTCCGGCAGACCTCGTCGCCGGCTGCGAACTGGTCCTCGATGCCACACTGCATCCCGAAGGCAGCAGCGAAGGCAGCGTTCAGATGCAGGTGCTGACGGAACGCCCGGAAAGTCTCAGTGGCGTCGCCACGGCCGCAGCAAAGCCCGGTCAGGGCAAGGCCCGCTGGTCTGACGGCGAAGCACCTCCCGCCTTCGATGCTCCCATCCTCACACTCCCCGACAGCCCCGCTCAGAAACGCGTCCTTGACGACTTCGCCAGCTTCCGGGAACTCTTCCCAGCCGCTCTGTGCTACACCCGAATTGTGCCTGTCGATGAAGTCGTCACTCTCACACTTTATTATCGTGAAGACGACCAGCTCCGCCGACTGATACTCAGTGAAGACGAAACCCGCGAACTGGAGCAGCTTTGGAATGATCTGCACTGCGTCAGTCGCTCTGCCTTCGCCCTCGTGGATGCCTATGAACAACTGTGGCAGTTCGCAACCCAGGATGCAGACCCCAGCGCCTTCACTCCGATGCGCGAAGGCATTATGGCAGGCGCAGAAGAATTTCGCCGGCAGCTGCAGGCCGCCGAGCCGATTCATCTGCAGTCAATCCTCAATCTGGCCAGTCGAGCGTGGCGACGACCGCTCAGCGAAGCCGAACAGCAAATGCTCCGCAGCTTCTATCGCCAGCTGCGCGAGTCCGAACTCGGCCATGACGATGCAGCTCGAATGACGCTGGCCCGCGTGCTCGCAGCTCCACAGTTCCTGTACCGTATCGAAGCTGCAGCACCCGGCAGAACCCCCGCGCCCGTGTCTTCTTACGAACTCGCCAGTCGACTCAGCTTCTTCCTGTGGTCCTCCATTCCCGATCAGCCGCTGCTGGATGCTGCCTCCAGCGGCAGACTGACCAGCGATGAAGAACTTCGCAGTCAGCTTCAACGCATGCTTTCCGATCCGAAAATCCGCCGCATGGCCGTCGAATTTGGCTGCCAGTGGCTCCATGTCCGCGACTTTGATCAGCTGGATGAAAAAAGCGAACAGACATTCCCTGAATTCATCGAACTCCGCAGTGATATGTACGAAGAAACCATTCGCTTTATTGAGGATCTGTTGACGAATGACGGATCGGTACTGAGCCTTCTCGATGCAGATCACACTTTCGTCAACGGGCGACTGGCCGGGTTCTACAGCATTCCGGGTGTTGAAGGCCCTGAATGGCGCAAAGTGGACGGGGTCAAATCGCACGCCAGAGGCGGAATTCTCACGATGGCCTCCACACTTGCAAAACAGTCCGGCGCATCCCGCACAAGCCCAATTCTCCGAGGCAACTGGGTCTCAGAATTTCTGCTCGGAGATCGCCTGCCAAAGCCACCCAAAGGTGTCCCCATACTCCCGGAACAAACGCCGTCAGGAGTGACCGAGCGACAGTTGATTGAACTGCACAGCAGCGATCCCGCCTGTGCCAAATGTCATGCGAAAATTGACCCCTTCGGATTCTCGCTGGAACATTTCGATGCAATCGGTCGACGAAGAGAACGCGACAGCCAGAACCATCCCGTCAACGCCTCGGCCACACTTCCCGATGGCACCCCAATCGCTGGCCTCGATGGACTCCGCAACTATCTGCTGAACACCCGTCGCGAAGATTTTTTGAAAACCTTCTGCCGACGCCTGCTGGGTTATGCCCTCGGCCGCTCGACACAACTCTCCGACGAACCCCTGCTGGCCGAAATGCTCAAATCACTCGAACAAAACAACTACCGCATCAGCGCCGCTCTGATTCCAGTTGTCTTAAGCCCACAGTTCCGCAGTATTCGCGGAATCGAACAGGAATTGGCAGCCGAGTAAAGGCTGCACGAAACTCGCCGGCTAAAACGGACTCACACCAAATCACCTGGGGTCAGACGATCCGATGTCGAGCAGCAATACGTATTCGGACGCACTTGCTGCCCACCCACCGCACCACCGGCGGCCGCTTTTGTTGACATTCCTCGATCCTTGCCTCAGAATTCGCGCTCTGCTTTTCTACCAACAGCGTCGGCCGACCAACGGTCCGCTTTTCAGGACGAGTGATTTCAATGGCACAGTGTGCTCAGTGCGGAAAAACCATCCTGTTCGGCGGTGTCTCGGAAAATGATCAGCGATTCTGTGATGACAACTGCCGGGAACAGAGTCAACTGATGAATGCCGGCATGCAGGTCTCGGAAGAAGAGATTGCAGAGATCGTTTGGAGCGTGCACGGTGGACCGTGCCCAAGGTGTGGAGGCCCCGGGCCTGTGGATGTTTACACGTCTCATCTGGTAATCTCAGTCATCCTTGTCACATCGTCCAGATCCAGGCCTCAGATCAGCTGCCGCAGTTGCGGCATTAAGGCGAAACTTGGTGGAGCACTGCTGTCAGGAGTACTTGGGTGGTGGGGCATACCTTGGGGCGTCCTCTTCACGCCGTTCTACATCATCCGCAATCTTGTGGGCATATTTTTTTCACCCGACCCCACACAGCCCTCCGCAAAGCTCGAAAAACTGGTGATTTTGGGCATCGGGAAACAGATTCAGGAAGGGGCCCTGCAGGAAGACGGCTAATCGCATTCAACCGTTTGCGTTCGAACGTCCCTGCCCTTGCTCCCGACCGCTGAAAAGCTGAGTACTGACCAGCTAGGCTTCTTTGCGCATCGCGACTGGTGCCAGCTCAAACAGACTCTGAATTCTCAGAATAGCCCCATTGTCAGGAAAGGTATGGAACGAATGCACAACAATGCCATTCCGCAACAGATCACAGCTGAGAAAACTGAGACATCGAGGGCTGGATTTTTGCAGGCCAGGGAGTGAGATGGAGAGTGTGGCTTTGCGAGCATCGGCTTCCAGTTCTCTGTGAAGCTGCAGGAAAACATCGGCCGCGACGGTTTCCAGCTGGTAGCTGCAGTTGTACTGCAACCGACCGGCAGTGACGGTATGCGTGCGATAGCCGATCAGTCGTCGTTCGACGGCACAGCACTGGCGGGGTGTTGGTGTCAGGCGACTGACCGCAAGTTCTGTGATGGCCGCTTTTCCGTGTCGCACTTCGATGGCATGCCCGTCGGCACAGATTCGCAGGGTGGCGACCACGCTGCCGGCTGTTAGTCGTGTTTCTCCCACGATATCAAGGAGTTCCGGATGCACGGTTCGCTGAAACACCCGCAGCATCATATCGGCGGCATCCGGGCGAACGTACGTCATCGTCATGGCTTGAGGGCTTACAAAACTGAGCAGCTCAGTGGGCCGCAGAGGAATCGAAAAACGAGGTGACCTGAGGCACCTCCGGGACGGTTGAGTGTATTACAGGGCCTGATTCGGGCAAATGCAGATTTGTTTTTCCGGTCCGTTTCCCTTGCTTTTCACCAGAAATCGCCGGAGGATTCGCCTTTGGCAACAGTCGCTGTTTCAAAAGGACAACCAATATGCAGTCTCGCTCTTTCCGCTGCCTCCGGTTTCTGCTCCCAACGCTGCTCCTGCTTCCCTCCACAGCAGCCCCCGCTTCAGACTGGCCGCAGTTTCGCGGTCCGGGTGGACAGGGACACTCCAGTGCTGTCGGACTCCCATCCACATGGAGTGAATCCGCTAATATTCGCTGGAAAGTGGCTGTCCCCGGCAGCGGCTGGTCTTCCCCCGCACTGCAGAACAACCAGATTTGGCTCACATCTGCCGTCGATGGCGGAAAATCGCTGCACGCCATGGCATTCGACCGGACTTCCGGAGAACTGCTCCACAATGTGGTGGTTTTTCAACTGGAAGATCCCGGCCCGATCCACAGCAAAAACAGCCATGCTTCACCCACACCCATTCTGGAAGGTGACCGGGTCTACGTCAATTTTGGTGCCCACGGTACTGCCTGCCTTGACACCTCCGGAAAAGTGCTCTGGACCAACCGCGAACTCACCTACAACCACCGCCACGGCCCAGGCGGTTCCCCGGTGCTCTTCGAAGACCTGCTGATCCTGAACTGCGACGGATCTGACATTCAGTTCGTCGTGGCCCTCGAAAAATCCACCGGAAAAGTCCGCTGGAAAACCGACCGGCAGCACATCAGCGAAGATCGCCGCACGGGTAAATCCAATGTCCCCATGGCCTACAGCACTCCGCTGCTGGCCGAAATCGACGGCCGCATTCAACTGCTCAGCTGCGGCAGCGACAGCCTCGTCTCCTACAACCCCAAAAACGGCTCCGAAAACTGGTGGTTCCGCTATGACGGCTATTCCAACGTTCCCCGCCCGGTCCTGTCCCAGGGCATGGTATTCATTAGTTCCGGCTACGATCGCCCTGAGTTCTTCGCCGTCCGCACGGCAGAGGCAAAAGACGACATCACTCAGTCGCATCTCGCCTGGAACCTCAAAAAAGCAGCCCCGCTCAACCCTTCACCACTGGCTGTCGGCAGCGAACTGTACCTCGTCAGCGATAACGGCATCGTCACTTGTCTGGATGCTGTGTCCGGCACTCAGCATTGGCAGGAACGCCTGGGCGGAAATTTCTCAGCGTCTCCCACCTTCGCTGATGGACTGCTGTGGTTTCTGGACGAAAACGGCAAAACCACCGTCCTCAAACCAGGCACCACCTTCGAACAGGTCGCCGTCAATACGCTCGAAGGAAGAACGCTCGCCACCCCCGCCTTCGTTGATAAATCCATCTACCTCCGCACCGACACGCACCTCTACTGCATTGAACGTGCAGAATAAGGTGGCCGTCGCCACGGACAAATCCCCGCGACACTCTAAAACTCCGACAGCAACTTCCTCGCTGTCATGCACTCGTTTCCACAGGTCCCCCAATCGATGTCAACCGGCTGTCCCTACGATGCGATCCTGATGCTTTCCTTCGGCGGTCCGGAAAAACGCGATGACGTCATCCCGTTTCTGGAAAATGTTCTTCGAGGCAGGCCGGTCCCCCGGGAAAGACTCCTCGAAGTCGCCGAACACTACTATCACTACGACGGTGTCAGCCCAATCAACCAGCAGTGCCGTGACCTTCTGCAGGCTCTGCGTGTCGAACTGGATCAGCACGGCGTCAGCCTCCCGATCTACTGGGGGAACCGCAACTGGCATCCCCTGCTCCCGGAAACGCTGCGGCAGATGCATCAGGACGGTGTTCGCCGAGTACTCTGTTACGTGACTTCCGGATTCAGCTGCTATTCAGGCTGCCGTCAGTACCGGGAAAACATCGCCGCTGCGATTGCTGATCCGGCACTGGCCGGCATGGAAGTGCATAAGATCCGAGTGTTCTACAATCACCCTGACTTTATCGAAGTGCTTTCTGAATGCGTGGGTGCCGCCGTCACACAGGCCTCAGCAACCAACCAGCAGCCGTTTGTCGCATTCACCGCTCACAGCATTCCCATGGGCATGGCCAGCACATCAGACTACGTCAAACAACTCAGCGAATCCTGTCGCCTCGTTGCTGAACGTCTGAACATTGACACCTCACACTGGAGACTTGTCTACCAAAGCCGCAGCGGACGTCCGGAGGATCCATGGCTGGAGCCCGACATTCTTGACTTCATCCGTGAACTCCACAGCACCGGATGCCGCAGCCTCGTGATTTCCCCGGTTGGATTCCTCTCCGATCACATGGAAGTGCTCTACGACCTCGATGACGCAGCAAAACATCTGTGTGACGAACTGGGTATCCACATGAGTCGTGCTCGAACCCCCGGCACGCATCCCACCTTCGTCAGCATGGTCAGAAAACTGATTCAGGAAAGATTCCAGGGATCGGCACGTGAGTGTGTAGGATTGTTCGGGCCAAACCACGACGTCTGCCCGACTGACTGCTGTCCCGCACCACAGCGTCCGGCCGGAGGGCCACCGGGACGCCGCTAGTCCAATCGCAGTCACTTTGTCGCCTTTCGCTCTGCGAAAGGACTTCAAATGCTCTTCTTTCGCGGAGCGAAAGACGACTTTCTCATCCCCCGACGGTGAAAGTGACTGCCACTGGCCGCTAGTCCTCACTCAGGTTGATGGTCACTTCCACTCGGGCGTTTGACAGCCGCGCCACTTTTCCGGACGAGTCTGCGTCCAGTGAAACGCGAACTTCCACAACCCGCGCGTCCGTATCGCTCACGGGGTCGTTTGTCAGCACAACCTTGCGTGCCACAAGTTGACCGATTTCCACCACTGTCCCCTGCAGACGCACACCGGAACCATCGACCACGACTTCGGCGTTCAAGCCCTCGCGGAGCAGACTGACATCCGCTTCGAACACTTCCGCCACAGCGTGCATTTGCCGTACGTCCCCCAGTTCAAGCACTCCGTCGCTTCCAGGCCGTTCTCCAACGCGAATGTGAATGCGCAGAATTCGGCCGGCTACGGGGGCATGGATCCGAGAGGCAGCAAGCTGCGTTTCGGCAGAAGCCAGAACTGCCTCCGCTCGGGCGACCTCCGCAGCGGCCGCCTGCACGTCCGTCTCGCGGATTTCACGGAGACTGTCGAGCAGTCCGGAGCCTCGCTGGGTTTCAATCAGCAGGCGATCCAGCTCCCACTGTTTGGCGTCCAGATCGTCGTCCGACAGGGCCTTTCGCTGATGAAGCTCCCGGGCCCGATCGAGCTCCCTGCGAACGACTGTGGACTGCTGACGAGTCAGTGCTACTGCGGCTTCCTGAGCGGCGATGTCGCCAGCCTTCGCTCCTGCTTTCACCTGAGCAAGTTTGGCCCGTGCAGCGTCCAGTGCCGCACGGGCTTCGGCGACACTGGCTTCCCGACGCACAAAGTTATCCAGAACCGCCAGTACCGCACCGGCTTCAACGTCATCACCTTCCCGCACCAGCAATTCACGAATGGTGGCACCCTCATTGCCGGATTCCGGAGACAACTCAAGGATCCGGCTGGCCGGTTCCAGCCTGCCAAGCGCATGCACGGCTACCCGTTCAGGCTCTGCATCCTGCAATGCCGGAGCTGAGGGTAATCCACCTTGACGGGAAATCCCGCTGCTTTGCCAGTGCCATGCGGCGGCAAAGAGTGAAGCGGAGACGCAGACAACCACCGTCACCAGAATTGCGCGGCGGCCGGGAATCACTGCCATTGGTACTCTTGCAATGCTCATGAACCACACTTTTCGCAGACACGGGTTTGGTGGAATCGCGGGAAATGGTGAATTATAGGCGGCATCCAGCCCCGGACAGCCAGCGAGAGAGATTGAGTTTCCTGAGTCGAGGGCACTTTTGCACGCTGGTCGGTATCCAGAGCCCCGTCGCGAGTTGCCCGCGAGTGTCATTCCGAATACGATAACGAGCCATCCATTCCCCCAATCGAGAGATGAATCCACCATGACAGTCCCCCGAATTCAGCCGCCCCAGCGTCTGCTCATGGGCCCAGGCCCCAGTGCGATCCACCCGTCAGTACTCGCCGCCCTGGCCGCGCCAACCGTCGGCCATCTTGACCCGTACTTCCTGCGAATCATGGACGAACTGCAGTCAATGCTGCGACAGGTCTTTCAAACGTCCAATCCGATGACCATGGCGATCAGTGGCACCGGAAGCGCGGGAATGGAAACCTGCGTGGTCAATCTGATTGAACCTGGCGACCGGATGGTGGCCTGCATTAACGGCGTTTTCGGAGGCCGAATGGCGGAAGTGGCCGAGCGTCTGGGGGCGGAAGTGACGCGGATCGAACGTCCGTTCGGCGAAGTCTTCTCAGCGGACGAAATTCGCGAAGTCGTCCAGCGCGTGCGGCCCAAAGCGTTCGGGATTGTTCACGCAGAAACCAGCACCGGCGCCTGGCAACCTCTCGAAGAAATCGCCGACATCGTCCATGACGCCGGCTCCCTGCTGATTGTCGACTGCGTAACCTCGCTGGCCGGAGTCCCCGTCGAAGTCGATCGCCTCGGAATTGACGCCGCCTACAGCGGTTCCCAAAAATGCCTCAGCTGTCCTCCCGGACTGGCCCCCGTCACATTTGGCCCGCGGGCTCTCGAAGCCATGGATCGCCGCACACGCCGCGTCTCCAGCTGGTATCTCGATGTCGGATTGCTCCGGAATTACTGGGGATCCAATCGCGCTTACCACCATACTGCACCCATCAACATGAATTACGCGCTGCACGAAGCTCTGCGGCTGGTTCTTGAAGAGGGGCTCGATGCCCGTTTCGCCCGACATCTGCGACATCATCAGGCACTCCGCGCGGGACTGGCCGCAATGGGCATTTCCTATTCCACCGCCCCAGGCTGTGGCCTGCCAATGCTCAATTCCGTCCGCATCCCCGATGGCGTCGATGACGCCACCGTCCGCGGACTACTGCTCAATCAGTTCGGCATCGAAATCGGTGGTGGTCTTGGGCCTATGAAAGGCAAAGTCTGGCGCATCGGTCTCATGGGAGAAACCGCACAGAAATCCAGCGTGCTGGTGTTCCTCGCAGCACTCGAACAGTGCCTCAACGCCCAAAACTTCCACCCCTCCCCCGGCGCCGGAGTCGCCGCCGCAAATGCCGAATACCTGAAAAACTAACCTGACGGCTGGCGAATCACCGAGCACCAACCACCGACCAGCGGGCAGCTGACCCGTTACTTTGCCACCGTTCGCAAAGCATCACGTACAGCAACAGCTACCCCACGCAATTGATCTTCCGTATGCTCACTGCAAACGGATAATCTCAATCTCGCAGTTCCCGCTGGAACTGTGGGAGGGCGAATGGCTGGGATCACAAAACCTGCATCCAGCAACAACCGGCTCACGGCAACCGCGCGAGCAGATTCCGGAACAGACACCGCAATGATGGGACTGCCGTCCGGGCTGAGCTGTCCTGCGGGAGCGTCCTGGGGGGCGGACGGATGACCGATGAGCGGCACGTGGAATTCTCGCAGCAGCATTCGTAAGAGAGCACTGCGGTGCTGCAGTCGCTCACGTCGCTGCGGTTCCCGAATGATCACCTCCAGCGCCGCGGCAGCGGCCGCCAGTACTGCAGGTGGCAGGGCCGTCGAAAAGAACTGGCTGCGGCCGGCGTTCCAGAGCCATTCTCCCAGCTCCCGACTTCCTGCCGTGAAACCACCCTGACACCCGAAGGCTTTGCTCAAAGTACCCACACGAACAGGTGAAGTCTGGTGCTGGAGTTCACACACACCGCAGCCGCGATCACCGAATACTCCGGAAGCATGCGCCTCGTCAGCAACCAGCACCGCATCAAGATCAGAGGCGATCCGGGCGAGCGCAGGGAGATCGGCAAGAGTCCCGTCCATGCTGAAGACGGTATCAGTGACGATGAACACCAGCTCGTAGTCGCGGCGACGCCGCTGCATGGCTGTGTGCAGTCGATCGAGCTGGCTGCGGTCATAAACCAGAAATCCTGCCTGTGAACTGCGACAGCCATCAATCAGGCTGGCGTGGTTCTCGCGGTCGCAGAAAATTGCATCCCGGGGACCGGCCAGCGCCGCCAGCGTGCCGAGATTCGCGGCAAAGCCGGAGGGAAACACAGTGACGGATTCCACGGCTTCCCAGTCCGAAAGTTGTTGTTCCAGGAATTGCTGAGCTGGTGAACGTCCAATAATCAGAGGACTGGCGCCGGAGCCTGACTGCAGTTGGGCGGCAACTTGAAAGGCCTGCAGGACGTGCGGGTGAAAGCTGAGGCCGAGGTAGTCGTTTGAGGCGAAGCTGACCAGACGGCGATCGCCGACCTGACAATGAACCGCGTCCGTCCGCTGGGCAACACCGCGAACACGCAGGTGATGAGCCTTAGCGAGCCCCTGCAGGGAGACTGTCAGACGCCGATGAAACGAAGAGCCGGACATGGCAGGAACCGGGAGGCACGCAGCCTGCGAAAGAAATGACGGAGCCAGCCGGACGGTACGGAAACAAAAAAGGCCCGCACTTGAATGCGGGCCAAAGCGGAGAGAGAGGGATTCGAACCCTCGGACCCCATTTCTGGAGTCACATCATTAGCAATGATGCGCATTCGGCCACTCTGCCATCTCTCCGGGTCGAAAGCAGCCAGAAAGCTGCAGACCTTTGAGTCATTATTGTGCGTTCAGGTTCGCGGACATGCAACAAAAGTTGGCCTGAATTCTGCCGATTTCCCGCGGCAGCTCGAATTTCCACCACCTCTGGCCGCGAGACAATCAAAACAATTGTTACTGTCCTTCCGGATACGTCGCACGCGGCGCCCCTCGACTGCCGCTGCCCGGCGATTCTGCACCAGCCGGCCGAACTGTGCCTCCGCGACGCCGAGCGCCCGTCGAATCTTCCCCAAGTCCCTCGCCCGTCAGCATTTCCATCAGCCAGACTGACGCCCGAGGAATCACAATCACCTTCTTTTGCGATCCAGGTGTTTTCTCGTCGATGATGATGGTCACCTCAGGACCCGCAGACAAGGCCGCTGCCGCTGATTCCCCCGCCGCCGACGGTTCCGACTCCTTCGATATCCCACCCTCGGTTACGTCCGAACCCGCGGCCAGAGGATCAAATTCCAGCTCTTGCTCAGGGACAGAAGTTTCCACCGTCACTGCCTTCGAATCAGCCGCGGATTCTGTGCCGGTCCCTGTCTCACTCGCTGGTTCACTCCCGGAATCCCACGGTTCTGCATCCGCCAAAAGTGGTTCCGAGCCGGGTTCCGACTTGCTGTCGGCAGCGCCACCTTCAAGCAGGTATGAGAGCTTCAGTTCCTGCAGGAGTGCCAGAACTGATTTCGAGGCCATATAGAGCCCCTGAGACTTTTCCCGAACGGCACAGCTGCAGACGCCTGCGAGTGCTCCTGTGTCGGTGTACAACCCGCCACCGGATCGTCCGCTGGCGGGGTCCTTTGCACAAACCAGATTATCTGGTCCAAGATATCGATTCACAGCGAGCAGTTCGGTTTCAAGCCGGCTGGGCGTTTTACCCGCGTCACAGCCGAAACTCACCATTTTCTCACCGGGACTGACTTCAAGAGCCGTGGGTTCAATCCTGACGGCCGCCAGTACGCGTTTTGGGGTAATTCGTACCACTGCAAGGTCCAGAGTGTGACTGCCCCCGACCACCGAGGCCGCAAACGCCTCCGGCCTGCCCTTCTCAAATACTTCCACAGTCACCGTGGAACCCGACTTCTGAAGGTCAAGGAAAAAATGGGCGCACGTCAGCACGTAAGTTTCCTCGGGAACACTGTGGAAGACGGTGCCCGTACCCACCTCCCTCACCGCCCGCCCACTTTCAGTCGAACGCCCTTCCACCTGAATCCTGACGGTTGCCTTTTCTGCAAGCTCAATTCCGGACTGGGGCAGATCATTCGAAGGCGACTGGCCACGAATCACGCCGGGGGCCCTGGAGCCGCCACCAAACACCCGCTGAAAAACGTCTGCCAGCGACCGTCGTGGTGCTGCCGCGCCGCTCGCATCAGAATTTTCATTATCCCCCTCGTCCGAAGTCTGAAGAGACTCCGATTTCACCGACTCCGGTTTCTCGGGGGCGACTTGCGCAACTGATGCGGGTGGAGCCAGAGCCTCGCGCTTTTCCTGCAGTTCCCGGCTGGCTCGGAGCATCGCCTCGCGAAGCACAGATTCGCTGGTGAGCCCCACAAAACGCTTCACCTCCCGACCTTCCACCATCACGATCAGTGTGGGGACTCCCGTGATCCGAAACTTCGCAGACAGATCCGGTTCGTCTGAGATATCCACGCGACGGACAGGAAAACGGTCCTGTTCCATCCGCTGAATAATCGGAAGCATTTGCCGACAGGGCTGGCAGTAACTTGCAGTGAAATCCAGAAGTTCGACGTCCGGAGGGGCCGCTGGTGTGCCCGGGTCTGCAAGCAGAGTCAGCAGGAGCAACAGTTTCATGTTTGGCTTCCATGCCAGGGTATTGCAGTTTGGTGCCGATCCGAGAGGAGTCGCAGCCATCGTGGCTTCGGCGAAAACTGCCGGAAGTCCACAGGTTAAACACTATCTGGAGTTGCTGGAAGAGCAGATTTTGCCGGACCAGTCGTCCGTGGCCGAAGTTCGTGGCAGGCCGGAATCGACGGACTGGAAGTCCGTCGTACCGTAAAGAGAGCCGGTCGCGTGCCATGGACCCTGGGATTACCACTTCTCATGGGTCCCATTCGTCCCATGCGTCCCATAACACCCCGCCAGTGCGTGGCCGAAGTTCGTGGCAGCTTCGCCGCCGGCCGATGACATCGGCCGCCGGCCGGGGTCGACGGACTGGAAGTCCGTCGTAAGTGCATCAAGGTGCATGGCACCTTAAGCGAATGCATTGCATCAAGGTGCATGGCACCTTAAGCGAAAACCTCAGAGAATTCACTGGTTTTGCATCACACGGCATGACGCCGGGGACAGTCCCCGAAAGGCACTGACGCAGGGATGGAACAGCGGCCCCCGGGCCGGGCGGCACGGGTAAGCAGTGCATGGCACTTTTGCACTTCTGTCGGGGTCGACGGACTGGAAGTCCGTCGTACCGTAAAGGGGGGCCGGTTGTGTGCCGTGGACCCTTGGATTACCACTTCTCATGGGTCCCATTCGTCCCAT
>JBJTOP010000009.1:0-6216 GCA_046074645.1 Planctomycetaceae bacterium
GCTCCTGATCAGAAGCTTCGGAAAACGGGAGCCGCGGTTTCAGCCGCGACAGGAACCCGTCTGCACTGGCAACGGTCGGGCAAGCCGAAATCACTCCCAGCACGAGAACCCACTTACCGTACTTTCGCATGAAAGCTCTCCTCCGTGAGGTACCTTCCGTTCCGGACCGCGCTCGTTTTGCTGGGAAACCGTCCCGGTAGTTCACATTTGAATACTCAGACGCTGACTGCCCCCTGTGAACGCCAGCGTTGGAATTCCATCAGGTCCCGGTCCTGCTGTCGCCCCGGGTCGCTGCCTGAAGAACTCGTGGCATGAAGGCGCGGCAGAAAGACACAAGCAGTACATCGGATCGGTCGTGCCGGCTGGATAAGCCTTTCTATCTTTTTGCTTCCTGTCGGTTGTACTCGATGTCTGGCCTGCAGCATGGACGCCGTTTTCGGATCGGCAATTTCAGCCGCGGGAGTCTGATTTCCCGACCGCTGAGACGATTTTCCCGGCTTTACGGGCAATTTGGCAATTTTTGGAGCCTCGCTGCGGCCTTTTCCTCCGCTCGCTTGTTTTCTCTCCGCTCCCATTGTCCAATGTCAGATGGACTGCTCAAGGTGCACTACCTTATTTCACACTCCCACAGCTACAGGATCCCGACGAATGGCGGTTAAGGTTTACTACGACGACGATGCCGATCTCAGTCATCTGAAGGGCAAGACCATTTCCATCATCGGCTACGGCAGCCAGGGCCACGCTCAGGCCCAGAACCTGCGTGACAGCGGCTGCACCGTGGTGGTCGGTCAGCGTCCCGGCGGCGCCAACTATGATCTCGCGGTCAGCCACGGCTTCAAACCCGTCTCCGCCGCCGAAGCTGCCGCTCAGGGTGACCTTGTCAATATCCTGCTTCCGGACGAACTGCAGGGCGACGTCTACCGCAATGACATCCGCCCCAATCTCAAACCCGGCAACCTGCTGATGTGCTCACACGGGTTCAACGTGCACTTCGGACAGGTCCAGCCCCCCCACGGTGTTGACTGTGCGCTTGTTGCCCCCAAGGGCCCAGGTCATCTTGTCCGCAGCGAGTACGAAAAAGGCGGTGGTGTTCCCACCCTGATCGCGCTGAACGAAGGCGCCTCAGAAACCTCCCGCAGCCTTGCCCTCGCTTATGCCAAAGGCATCGGTGGCACTCGTGGCGGCGTGATTGAAACCACTTTCGCCGAAGAAACCGAAACTGACCTGTTCGGCGAACAGGTCGTTCTCTGCGGTGGCGTCAGCGCCCTCGTCAAGGCTGCCTTCGATACGCTCGTCGAAGCCGGTTACCAGCCTGAAATGGCCTACTTCGAGTGCATGCACGAACTCAAGCTGATCGTCGACCTGTTCTATCAGGGCGGCCTTAACTACATGCGCTACAGCGTCTCCAACACCGCTGAATACGGCGACTACACTCGCGGACCGCGCATCATCACCGATCAGACTCGCGCCGAAATGCGAAAGATCCTCGGCGAAATTCAGTCCGGTCAGTTCGCCCGCGACTGGCTCCTCGAAAACCGCGCCGGCCAGGCCTCCTTCCTCGCCACCCGCCGCCGCGAACGCAACCACCTCATCGAAAAGGTCGGCAAACAACTCCGCCGTATGATGAGCTGGATCTCCTCGAAGGAAGTCTGATCCACGGCTGATATGCCGCACGATAACGCGGCCCGGCGATCCTCCTCAGGGACCGCCGGGCCGTCTCTGTTGACGGATTCAACCATGTCCTCGCTTGAAATCACTCCCGTATATCATCCACTGCACGGAACGCTGCGGCCACCCGGCTCAAAAAGCATCACCAATCGCGCTTTCGTCCTCGCTGCACTCGCCAGTGGCCCCACACTCCTCACCGGCGTACTTGACAGCCAGGATACCCGCGTGATGGTCGAAAGCCTTCGCCGGCTCCGATTCTCCGTCGATCAGGATATCCCCGGTTGCCGCTGCACCGTCGTCGGGCAGGCAGGCCACATTCCCGCCGATGTCGCCGACCTCTGGCTGGAAAACAGCGGCACCAGCATCCGCTTCCTGACCTCCGTCTGTGCTCTCGGACGTGGTCACTATCGCCTCGATGGCGTCGATCGCATGCGGCAGCGCCCCATCGGCGACCTCGTGCAAACACTCCGACAACTCGGCGCTAATATCTCCTTCGAACACCCCAACAGCACCTGCCCGCCTGTCCGCATCAATGGAACCACCGAAAGACTCCGCGGTGGCACCGCGTCGGTTAACGGTCACATCAGCAGCCAGTTCCTCAGCAGTCTGCTGATGGCCGCTCCCGCCTGCCCCGAAGCCGTACAGCTGACCGTCTCTGGCGAACTCGTTTCCCAGCCATACGTCCAGATGACCATTCAAATGCTCCGAGACTTCGGCGCAGTCATCGCCGCCCCCGCCGATCTCTCCGAATTCCACATCTCTCCTCAGCCACTTCAGGGACGCCATTACGACATCGAACCCGACGCGTCTGCCGCCAGCTACTTCTTTGCCGCGGCGGCAATCACAGGCGGCAGCGTCACCATCACCGGCCTGCATCGCAACTCGCTTCAGGGCGACGTGGCTTTCGTCGATGCGCTCGAACGCATGGGCTGCGAAGTTGTCTGGCAACCCGATCGCATCACCGTTCATGGACGCCCTCTTCAGGGTATCGATATCGATATGAACGCGATCAGCGACACCGCACAGACTCTCGCCGCCGTTGCCGTCTTCGCCTCTTCACCCACCCGCATCCGCAATGTCGGCCATGCGCGGCACAAGGAAACGGATCGCATCGCCGCCGTCGCCACCGAACTTCAAAGAGCCGGACTCAATGCCGAAGAACATCCCGATGGTCTCACCATTCACCCGGGAAGACCACAGCCCTGCAGCATTCACACCTACGACGATCATCGCATGGCCATGAGCTTCTCTCTGCTGGGACTCAGGACGCCGGGAATCAACATCCTCGATCCCGGCTGCACCGCAAAGACCTATCCAGGCTACTTTCGTGATCTGCAGCGGCTCTGCAGCGGGGAACTGTCATGAGCGACGCCTGGAATGAAGCTCGAGGCCGCATGAGCAGGCGGCATGGCGATCCACGGCGACCATCACGGCCATCAGGCTCGCCAATACCCCACTTCGATCAGCAATCACCATCGCCGCTGCTGGCGCCCGTTCCCTTCGCCAATGGTCGAGTGCTCGCGTGGGCTGCACTCCAGGAAATGGAACGCACCGATCGCTTTCTGCAGGACACCCTCGCCGATCTCGCACACTGCCACCAGCTGCCGTCCGCTGAACGCGCTCTGGCTGTCGATATCGCCTCCGGAGTCATCCGACGCCGACGCACACTCGACTGCCTCATCGCCAAAGTCCTCACTCGCCCACGACAGCAAACCGAACCTGAACTCTGGCAGATCCTTCGCATGGGCGTCTTCCAGCTGCTGTTCGCCCGCACTCCGCCACATGCCGCAGTCAGCTCCTCCGTCGAACTCTGCCGCTCGCTCCACCGCGATCGCTGGACCGGCTTCGTCAACGGAATCCTCCGCAGCCTCGGTCGACTGCAGATCGATCAACCCGCGCAGGGACCCTCCGCGTCCTCGCTCCCCGCAGACGACGGACGCTGGATTCAATTCAGCGCCGACATCGTGCCAGACCCACAGCTGGCGCCCGCAGAATGGTTTGCTGACGCCTTCTCTCTGCCTTCCGAACTCGCCCGCCGCTGGGTGCAGCAACTCAATGAAGCCGACCGCATCGCTGCCGGCTTCTTCTTCAACGAACCACCACGCACAACTCTCAGAATCAATCGACTTCGCGCCACTCGAAACGATCTCCAGCAGGCACTCACGGCAGCCGGCATACTCAGCCAGCCAGGGTTGCTGGAAGACAGCCTCCACGTCCCACATGCAGGTGCTCCGGAGAGACTTCCGGGCTTCACAGAAGGCCTCTGGAGCGTTCAGGATGAATCCGCTCAGAACGCCGCACTAATGCTCAACCCCCGCCCCGGCGAATCCATTCTCGATCTCTGCGCCGCACCCGGCGGAAAAACCACACACCTTGCCGAACTCAGCAGAGATCTCGCCAGAATTGTCGCCTGTGATGTTTCCCGGCATCGACTTGATCGCATTCAACAGAACCAGCAGCGACTGGGACTCACCAGCATCGAACTGCACCTCATCGGACGCTCCGGGGAAGGCCTCCCAACCGGCGATTTTAATGCCGCCCTCGTCGATGTGCCCTGTTCAAATACCGGCGTACTGCATCGACGCCCCGAAGCCCGCTGGCGCTTTGATGCAGCCGCCCTGGCTGAACTCAACCACCTTCAGACGCGACTGCTGCTCACCGCCGCCAGCCGCATTCGCCGCGGAGGACGACTCGTCTACAGTACCTGCAGCCTTGAACCGGAAGAAAACACCGGCGTTGTTCACACAGCCCTCCACAGCCTGCCGGATTTTCAGCTGATTCAGGAAACCCTGCACAAACCCGGCGCACCTGCCGACGGTGCCTATCAGGCCCTGCTGGAACGCAAACCATGAGCGATCTTGTCCTGTTCTTCGATATCGATGGCACCATGCTGCACACCGGTGGCGCTGGTCAGAAAGCCATGGAACGGGCACTCTGCGAGGAATTCCGCGTTCCCGAACCCTTCGAAGCTGTACACACCGCAGGACGAACCGACCGCGGCATCGAAAACGAAGTTTTCGCCCGCTGCGGAATTCCGCTTACCCCCGGTGAACGCCAGCGATTCATGCGAGCCTACCTCGATCGCCTGCCCCAGTGCCTTCGCGATCTTCCCGGAGGTCTCCTTCCCGGAGTCCGACCACTCCTTGAAGAACTCAGCCGCAACCCCCGCGTCCACCTCAGCCTCCTGACAGGCAACTACGCCGAAGGCGCCTGGATGAAACTGCGGCACTTCGAGATCGCCGAATTCTTCACCGGCGGCGCCTACGGGGACCATCATCCCGAACGCGACGACGTCGCCCGGGATGCCCTCACACACGTCCAGTCAGCTCTGCAAAAACAAATCCCCGGAAACGCCATCTGGGTCATCGGCGACACCCCCTCCGATATCCGCTGCGCCCGCGCCATCGGCGCCAATGCCGCCGCCGTCGCCACCGGCATCTACGCCGCTGATGAACTTCATCCACACAACCCGGATGAACTCTTCACCAACCTCGCCAACACCAGCCACGTACTCGACCGCCTGCTGGCTGTCCTGTAAGAAAACGCAGCCCCAATTGCAGGTTAAGGCTACGACCGCACTTAACGGCGACAGGCCAATGGCCTTGATGTTCTCTGGAATCCTGTGAACAGACAGGCGAAGACCCGGGGGAGCGAGGCTGGGATGGTGAAACGGGGGTAAGGACAGCTGATTTCGTTCTTTGGATCCGATCCACCGTGACAAGGCGTGCAGGGGATGTCAATCCCCCGGTAACGGTACGGCAATGTCGCGTGGGGGATGTTACTCCACTGGGAACGCGCACCGCCTCAAGGTGCACGCACGGCCTCAAGGTGCATGGCACCTGCAGCAATGAAGTGCATGGCACCTGCAGCGAAAATCACAGAGAATTTATTGGTATCCGCATCATTTGGCATGACACCGGGGACAGTCCCCGCAGGCACGGCGGCGGGCGTGCGACAGTGGCGGTTGGCTGGACGTTAGAATCGTCACAAACCGCAGAGTCCACAGTAACCGCAACGACGGTTCCATTGCCGGGGACAGTCCCCGCAGCCGCAGACACCGGGGAAATGAGGTGGGCCGTGGCCGGCAAAAAGGGCTCGTAACGGCCGTGAGGTGCATGGCACCTGCAGTGCTGGCGAAGGCGCTGGCGGACTGTCTGCAGTGTCCTTTTGCCCGCAGGCTGCATCATGCGGCTGAGCGGTTGGGCGGGAGCCCCCGGCTGTGTTTCGCACCAAAGGTGCGCGCGCTGGCGAGGGCGTTGTTGGGGCGTTTGCGGTGTCCTTTTGCCCGCTCGATCCAGCCGCGGTATGTCAACTGGCAGACAGCACTGAGAACATTCCAATTTGCCCGGCTTCACATCGGTTCACCATCCCACGGCGAGGCTGGGATGACGAAACGGTGTTAAGGACACTTGAGATCGTCTATCGGATTTCATGCAGACGCGCCGCCAGGCATCTTGCTGTCGCAACTCTTACCTCACGCAAAGGCGGCAAGGCGCAAAGCTGGAAATGTTGGAAATTTGAACCTTTTGTCCTGCCTTTGCGTCTTTG
>JBJTOP010000010.1:0-8083 GCA_046074645.1 Planctomycetaceae bacterium
ATCGACCGCACGCCACACCGACTTCGGGGTGCCATGCACCTTGAGGGTGGAGTGCAAGTTGCGTTGGTGGTGGTTCCACTGCATTGCGGTCGTGGTTTGACGCGCAGCTTTGCGTGGGCGTTAGTTGCCATTCCCCATTTCCATCCCGCGCCACAAATTTCCTCAATTGGCCCCCACAATCCCCGAATTTGCTGTACAATTCGCGACTTTCCCCGGTTGCTGATCGCTCAGCAGATGTCGCCGGCTCCGGCCCTTGTTCTCATCGCAAATTCCTCTCAATGACTCTTCCCGATCCTGTCGTCGCCCGCGAAGCTGCCCGCAGGCGGACATTTGCCATCATATCCCACCCGGACGCGGGCAAGACCACGCTGACGGAAAAGCTGCTGCTTTACGGTGGCTGCATCGAAGCGGCGGGTGCGGTGCGGGGTCGCAAGAATCAGCGTGGGGCAACATCTGACTGGATGGAACTGGAGCGGCAGCGTGGTATTTCCGTCAGTTCCACGGTGCTGGCGTTTGGATTTGACGGCGTCCAGATCAACCTGCTGGATACTCCTGGGCACAAGGATTTCAGCGAGGACACCTATCGCACGCTTGTTGCCGCCGACTGTGCGGTGATGGTGCTGGACCTTGCCAATGGCGTCGAAAGCCAGACTGAAAAGCTTTTCAATGTCTGTCGTCTTCGAAGAATCCCTGTGATCACTTTTGTGAACAAGGTCGACCGTCCTGGCAAAGCGACGCTTGAGGTGCTGGAAGACATCGAAAGCAGGCTGGGAATCGTCCCTGTGCCGGTCAACTGGCCTCTTGGGACGGGCTTTGACTTCCGTGGAGTGATCCAGCTGGATACTCGGCAGGCCTCCATTTTCGAAACTCGCGACAACGTTCATCGCATTGCTGGCCGTATGCAGTCGCTTTCCGAGATTCCTCCTGAGTCCATGCCTGAAGGCGTGGTTGCTCAGGCCCGGGAAGAATCCGAACTGCTTGCCGTAGCAGGCGCAACCTGGGATCACGCCAGGTTCCTCAAAGGCGAAATCACTCCTGTCTTTTTCGGCAGCGCGCTGACGAACTACGGAGTGGAACAATTCCTTCGCGGCTTCCTGAAATATTGTCCCCCGCCTCGCGATCGAATCAGCGATTCCGGCCCAATACCGGCAACTCGACCCGAATTCTCCGGCTTTGTCTTCAAGATTCAGGCCAACCTGGATCCGCGGCACCGCGACCGCATCGCCTTTGTCCGCGTTTGCTCAGGTCTGTTCCGTCGCGACATGGAAGTCTTCCATCCCCGCACTGGCCGTCGCATCCGCATCAAGCGCGCCCACAAGCTGTTCGGCCAGGAACGCGAAACGATGGATGAAGCATTTCCTGGTGACATCATCGGGTTAGTCAACCCCGGCGAATTTCTGCTGGGTGATACCATCTGTGAAGGCCCTGCTGTCGCCTTCGAACCACTTCCGCAGTTCTCCCCCGAGTTCTTTGCAACGATGGTCTGCACCGACACCGGTCGCCGCAAACAATTCGAACGCGGACTCTCACAGTTGCTTGAAGAAGGTGCCATCCAGGTCTTCCAGACTCCCAATACCTCTGTCCGCCAAACTGTGCTTGCGGCCGTCGGAGAACTGCAGTTCGACGTCGTCCGCTTTCGGCTTCAGTCCGAATACGACACCGAAACAGAAGTCCGCTGGCTCAACTACAAAGTCGCGCGTTGGGTGGTCCCGAAAACAGCCTCCTCTCGCGAACTGCAATTGCTCTCTTCCGCTCGCGAAGTCATCGACCAGTACGACCAGCGTGCGGTGCTCTTCCAGTCCGAATGGGAAGCACAGCACTGCCAGAAACAGAATCCCGACTGGGAATTCCTGACGATGCGTTTCCGCACGACGCAGTCCTGAGCAGAGTTCCATACGCCGCCTCGCCATTCATTACTCACCACGGAAACCCTCAACTGGAATCCGTCGCATGTCCGCCGATCTTTACGAAAATCCGCTCATCACCCGTTACGCCTCGCGCGACATGGCGCGGATCTGGTCCGCGCAGAATCGCCATTCCGCATGGCGAAGACTCTGGATTGCGCTCGCCGAGTGCCAGCAGGAGCTTGGACTGGCAATTACAAGCGAACAAATTCAGCAAATGCGGGCGACTGTCGATCAGATCGATTTCGCTGTCGCCGACCGCTACGAACGTCAGCTGCGTCACGACGTCATGGCCCACGTCTACGCCTGGGGCGACCAGATTCCCGCGGCACGCCCCATCATTCACCTCGGGGCCACCAGCTGCTACGTCACCGACAACTCCGAACTGATCCTCATGCGCGACAGCCTGCTGCTGCTTCGCAAACGCCTTGTTCAGGTCATCGACCAGCTGGCACGTTTTGCCGCCACGCACCGCAGCCTTCCCTGCCTCGGCTTTACTCACCTCCAGCCCGCACAACCCACAACAGTCGGCAAACGCGCGGCCCTCTGGTGCTGGGACCTGCTCCTCGACCTCGAAGAGCTCGAACACCGCCTGCAGACGCTCCGCTTCCGCGGCGTCAAGGGCACCACTGGAACGCAGGCATCCTTCCTCACCCTCTTCCATGGCGACCACGCCAAAGTCGAACAGCTGGACCGCATGGTCACCGCTCGCATGAGCTTCACCGCGGCCCACGCGGTTACTGGGCAGACGTATTCCCGCAAATCCGATTCGCAGGTCATGAGCTTTCTGAACGGGCTGGCTCAGTCCTGTCACAAGGCCGGCAGCGACATCCGCATCCTCCAGCACCGCAAGGAAATCGAAGAACCGTTTGAAAAATCCCAGATTGGCTCGTCCGCCATGGCCTACAAACGCAACCCCATGCGCAGCGAACGCATGTGCTCGCTGGCTCGTTTCGTTATCAGCCAGCAGTCCGGTGTCGATGCGACTATGGCAACCCAGTGGCTCGAACGATCGCTCGACGACAGCGCCATCCGCCGCCTTGCACTTCCCCAGGCATTCCTTGCAGCGGACGCGTGCCTGATCCTTTATCGCAACATTACCGACGGCATGGTCGTCTATCCCAAAGTCATCGCAGCCCACCTTCAGGCCGAACTCCCGTTTATGGCCACTGAAGAAATCCTGATGGCCGGTGTTCAGGCCGGTGGCGACCGCCAGGAGCTCCATGAAGTCATCCGCACCCACAGTCAGGCCGCCGCAGAGCAGGTCAAGCGGGAGGGGCGCCCAAATGACCTGATTGAACGCCTGCAGTCGGATGCTGCATTTCGCTCAGTGAACCTCAGCGGTACCCTCGATGCCGCCAGATTCGTCGGCCGCGCCCCCGAGCAGGTCGATGCTCTGATCGCAGAGCATGTGGAGCCGATGAGAAAGCGATATCACGATCTGCTGAATGCCACCGCAGAAGCTGTGAATGTTTGAAGGCAGTCGTGTTACAGCAGCAGTTCCCCTGCCGCTTCAGCCCCGTGATCGGCCAGCGGAATTGGGCGACCGATATTGCTGGGGTTGGAAGTTTCCGGGTCCAGTGCCAGAGCGCGGACGATCGTGGCCATCAATCCAGTAACCTTCAGAGGCTTGTCGGCGACCGCAACTCCGTCGGCCTCGGTGGCACCATACACCTGCCCACCCCGAATCCCGGCCCCGCCCAGCACGACGCTCCAGCTGGCGGGCCAGTGATCCCGACCTGCGTTGTCGTTGATTTGCGGCGTCCGGCCAAATTCACCCATCCACACAACGAGGGTCGTTTCCAGGAGTCCCCGCTGCTTCAGATCATTCAGCAGAGCAGCCCAGGCAGGATCGAGAACACCGCAGAGGCTTTTGACGCCTTCAAAGTTTTCGGCATGGGTATCCCAGCCGAGCCCACCACGTTCATCGGAACTGAGCGAGACTTCCACGAATGGCACGCCACGTTCCACAAGGCGACGGGCAAGCAGGCAGCCCTGGCCAAAGGCCGTGCGTCCATAGGTGTCTCGGACTGCCGCAGTTTCCTGATCGAGGGCAAAAGCATCGATGCCGGTGGAGTTCATCATTCGTACGGCTCGACCGTAGGAGTCGATATGACTTTTTCCAGGCAGGTCCGGGCGTGAGGCGACAAAATCCTGTTCGAAACCGCTGAGCAGTTCGAGGCGTCGCTGGGCCTGTTCGCTGCTGACCGTTTCCGGGCGGCGCAGGTTGCGGACTTCAAAGCGAATGTCCGGTGGTGAAGCACTGGCGGTGGTACCCTGAGAATCGGTGGGAGCGGGAGCCGGAGGCGGACCTTCGGAAGCGACGACCAGCGGGGACCAGGATGGGCCAAGAAAACCAGGGCTCCAGGCGGCTGGGTTGAGCGCCTGGAATGGGTTAATACTGATCCATGCCGGCAGATCACTGTCTTTGGGCTGGAGTTCCTTTCCGAGAAAAGCACCCATCGCCGGGTACTGCAGCGGGCCTGCGGGCGTGTAGCCGGTACGGAGGTTGTAGGTGGCCCGTGAGTGGTCTCCTTCCTTTGTGGCCATGGAGCGAACGATGGCGAGCTGGTCTGTCATTCCTGCAATTTTGGGGAGTGATTCGGCAATTCGCACTCCGGGAACTCGGGTTTCTATTGACTTCGTCGGACCACCGTTTTTGTGGCCTTCTTTCGGGTCAAAAGTATCCAGCTGACTGGGGCCACCGGACATCCAGAGCAGGATGCAGGACCGGGGTGGTTTGCGGCCGGTTCCTGCGATGCTGGCGGCCAGCTGCGGCAGCCAGCCGGAAGAACTGGCGCCGAGGAGTGACAGGCCGGAGAGCAGGTGCAGTTTGCGGCGGGGAAATTTCAACATAGTGGCACGTCCGGATGGATTGACGGTGCGGAATCAGTGATTGAGGAGGAATTCGGAGCTGTTGAGGAGCACCCAGAAGATGTCACCGAAGGCAGCGGCTTCTGCGGCGGGTGTTGAGATGTCTTTGAGGACAGTTCGGCAGCGTTCCTGTTCGGCCGCTGTCGGGCGGCGACTGAGTGCTGCCAGAAACAGCGATTCCAGTCGCTCGTCCTGACTCATCAGCGGAAAGTCCACGATTGATCGCAGTGTGCGGCTGGATTCCGGTGCGGTGGCGGTGTTGATGAAGTCCCCGTTCATCATAGCCAGCGCCTGCAGGATGGTGGTTTCCTTGCGCAATGGTGATTCGGCACTGCTGCGAAAGAGCTCCAGAAAACGACCGCGGGGAGTATCTGCGGCGATGATAAAGGGGTTCTCGGAGCGATAGGGCTGGTAGAACCCCGTGGCTTCTGCGAGGCTGTCGAAGAGCTGTTCCGGGGTGAGTCCGCGGAGGGCTGCACGGGAGAAGTCGGAAGGTTCTTTTTGCGAGGGATCGGACTGGCGGCTGCTGAGCTGATAGACCCGTGTGGCGGTGATTGTGCGAATGAGAAATCTCAGGTCGAAGTTATGGGCGGTGAATTGCTCTGCGAGCAGCTGCAGGACCTGGGGGTGGGAGGGAGGGTTAGCGTCGGAAAAATCGTTTACCGGATGGACGATTCCCTGGCCCATGAACAGCGCCCAGACCTGATTGGCGGCCATGCGGGCAAACCACGGATTGTCGGGGGCTGTGATCCAGTTGGCGAGGACCTGTCGCGGTGCGTCTGTCGGCTTCCAGTCCGGGGCAGCCCCCGTGAGGAATTTCGCTTCGACCGTGGCACCGGTGGCCGGAACAACGATGGAGTGACTTTTGAGGTTTTCCGGTCGCAGGAGTCCCGGGAGCGATTCAGTGGTCATTTCCGGCTGCTGGAGACCACTGTAGAACGCCGCGAGGCTCCAGAATTCGTGCTGTTTCCAGCGATCAAAGGGGTGATCATGGCATTGGGCGCAGTCCAGTCGCACGCCGAGAAATGCGCGAGACGTACCAGAGGCAAGTTCCTCAGGTTTAAAGTCACGCAAAAGAAAAAAGGCGGCGGGGGAACTGGCAGAGTCAAGCGGTTGCTGGGGGTTGGCAGTGGCCAGCGGAGCAGTGATGATTTCCCGTACGACCTGGTCCCAGGGAGTACCGCCTGAAAAGTGCGTCCACAACCATGCTTCGAAACCCGGCACAAGCTGACGCGTACGGATGTCATCAAAGGCTTCCGGGATCAGCGTGTTTCGCCAGAGAATGGTGAAATGCCGAACAAATGCAGGGCCATCCAGGAGCTGCCGCACAAGCTGCTGGCGACGGTCGGGGGCCGTGTCGCTGAGAAACTGGCGGACTTCTGAAATCGACGGAATCCGGCCAGCGAGATCCAGATAGACACGCCGCACGAACTCTTCGTCACTGGCTGGTTCGGCCGGCCGAACTCCCACCGCTTCCCAATGTTGCTGGAAGAGCTGGTCAATCTGGTCGGCGGTCTGTTGTTCGGTGAGCACCCGTGGCGGATCATCAGCCGTCAGCAGAGGCAGACAGAGTATGCAGACCAGAGCCCACGCAGCAGTCATTGCAATCCCCGACGGGCTGAAGAACAGAAAATCTGAGATGGAAGAACGAGTGCGTTCAGGGGATAGTTTGTGCTTGAAAAATGAAAAAATCGAGGAGAGAGGGGGAGATTACAGGCGGATTTTCAGTCAGCGGCCCTTCCCCCGGCCCGACCCACCCGTGAATTTCATCCTGGCAGAACGCATTTCCCGTCGGTCGGCCGTCTCTTTCAATCGCTGCCGCTTGTCATGCTGCTTACGTCCCTTGCAAAGCCCCAGTCGGATCTTGACGAAACCACGCTGGAAAAACACAGAGAGGGGAATGAGCGTCAGACCGTCGTTCTCGCCCGTTTCCGCAAATTTGCGTATCTCACGGCGATTCAGTAACAGCTTTCGAGTTCGCTGACGGGCGTGATTGTAGATGCTGGCCTCAGCGTATTCCGGGATATCACAGTCAACCAGCCAGACCTCCCCATTTTCGACCCGCGCGTGCGCTTCTTCGATCGTGATCTTGTGATTGCGGATGCTTTTGACTTCGCTGCCCGTCAGCACGATGCCGCAGTCCAGTTCGTCGAGCACATCGTAGTCGTGCCGCGCGCGGCGATTGCTGCAGACGATCTGTCGCTCGGTCTCTGAGTTTCCACGGATGGGCTTTTTAGAGCCTGCTGCTGCCATGTATCAAGGCTGTCCTGATGACTGAATCTGGAGTCTTGTCAACCCGCTATTGTTACGGTGAAAATGCCAAAGTCCAGCCGAACAGTGCTGCCCAATGTCATTCCCTGAATGGATTTGACGCACTCACCCCATCAGCGGATGATTTTGCCGGACCTCGCACCGCCCTTAACCAGCAGCGAAGGGATTCCCTGATCCATCCCGACGTCTGGCTGTCTCTGCAGCCGCGGTACAGGCACATCCAGACTGTCAGCAGACCTGTCTCGAAGTGGCACACGTTCCTCTGTGCTCCACTTTGCCCGCGAATCGTCACCAGCCGCAGATTGCGGAGGACGAACCCCGGAATCCACTGCCAGCTGGAACCCGAAAAATGGAAAGGGGGCGTTGCTGTCCATCTGCATGAACGCGCCGTCGTAGCGGCAACCTACTGCGACAAACAGCAACAGGCCTGGAAACATTAATCGTCCGACACGCATACGACGTTCCTTTTCCATTCGGCAACAGAACTAATCATACTACTCCGCCTGCGATACTCCTGAAAAGCTCTTTTTCAGTTTCCAATTGCACTGCCTCCAGCCTTTGGGAACGGCCTGAATGACGGCCCTCGGTCAGCCGTTCTGATTTGCAGCGGAGTCCGCTGAAGGCGTGATGGATCCGCAAAAACCGCCGGAATGCAGCCTCAGGTGCGTTCACCCGTCCTTTCACGGAATTCCAGAGAACTTCAAGGCCCTTGTGCGGCAGCCACGCGGCTGAGCGGTTGGGCGGAAGCCCCCGGCTGCGTTTTCGCACCGAAGGTGCGCGCTCTGGCGAGGCGTTACCTGGGCGGTGGCAGGGCCTTTTGCCCGCAGGCTGCCGCCATGCGGCTGGAATGCGGCGGGCGTGCGGCAGGCATGCGGTCGGAACCGGGCAAAAGGCGGTGCCATGCACCTCGTTACGAATCGCCAGTGTTTTTACAGTATCAGCCTACACGCTCGTGCACTGCCGTTCGACTGCTGAGAACATCTGCGGCAGCGTGGGGGGGCCGATTTCCGGCAGCAGCGCACTGGAGGCTTGCG
>JBJTOP010000011.1:0-2842 GCA_046074645.1 Planctomycetaceae bacterium
CTGTCAGAGAGTGCCCCCCACTCCTCCCCCCACACGCACAAACTCACACCTTATCACCTGCGCAGCCCCGCAAACGCCACACAAACGCAGCTTGTCATCACCGTCACAACTATCACATTCGCTATGGCTGGCCCACACCACGGACGAATCATCCGGGTTTTCACTTGATCCGAACAAAGATGGGCAGGATCGTGAATAAACAGGGTCAATCTGAGTGCCTGTTTCGCGTCAGTTGCACATTCCCTTCCTGCTTCCAGGGGCCACCGCCGTGGTCAGTCCCGAAATGCGTCCCTCGTATCGCTGGCTGCGCGGATATGCGGTCATCATGACCATGATCGCCAACTTCGAAGAGGCGCTGGGGCGGCCGGTAATGTGGTCGGCACGAATCGTCACGGACCATTCACGCCGACGACAGCGCGAAAACCAAATGTCAATCGCGTATTTGTGGAATTCACCGTGAAGTGATGCCCGATGCCTTCTGCCGTTACCATCTATATTGTGCATCATCCGCAGTCTGATTTTACGCGCAGCGTCAGTCAGAATCTGCTCAGATGGTTTCGACTCAGTGACGCCACTGGTGCTCAAAGTGATGCCGGTCTGCCGGTCTGGTATCGCCGTGAAATTACGCCGGCAGGCCCGGCGGCTGTCTCGAAAAACTTACGCGGTCGCTCCGCTGCAGTCACCAGTTTCAGCATTCAGCCGGCCATTGACTGGGATGCGGCAGTTCTTAACGTCGTCATGATCCTCGTGGACCAGCACCTTGTCTCTTCAATTGAATGGTGCAGTGCCATTGAACAGCTGATGCGCGAGTCCGCCGACCGGAAAGGCAGCACACTCGTCCTGCCCGTCGCACTGCACGACTCCTTCTATCGCATGACCGGCCTTTATGAGGCGTTCAACCCCATTCGACTGCTGGACGCCGGCACCGCCGAAGCGGCAGCCATTACACTCCGCAGGCTCGCCAGCGAAGCCATCACCCGCCGTCTGCGGCGAAAATCACGCAACGAAGAACCTGAAAAACTGGAAGTCTTCCTCAGCCATGCCAAGGCTGACGGACGGGAAATCGCCGAACGCATCCGCGACTCCCTCGGCCGCTATGGACAACTTGACGCCTGGTTTGACGCCAATGAACTGGCCGTCGGAGACAAGTGGCAAAAAAAGATCCTGAACGCTGCAGGCAACGATACCGCTGCCATGATTTCCATCGTCACTGATCACTACTCCTCACGCCCCTGGTGTCGCATGGAAGTCGTCGCCGCACGCACACCGCAGCCCGTGGATCGTCGGACGCGGTGCATCTGGAAACTTCAGCCCGCCGTCGCCGTGCATCTCCCGGGAACTCGCTGGAGTCGCACCATGCAGGCACTCGCAGGACTGCCCCGCATTGGCTGGCAGTCTCAACAGCCGGACGTCTGCATCGCTGATATTGTTGACCGCCTGATGCTTGAAACACTTCTCGGTTACGCTCATCGACAAGTCGCCAAAGATCTTAAAAAACAGGAAGACAAAGCGGGCGCAGCAAGTGCGTCCAGCACACTTTATGTCACGTGGACGCCATGCCCATGGACGCTGGCTGTCCTGCGAAACACCATTCACGACACCGACGGCAAAGACAGACTCGATCAGATCAGCCGGATTGTCTACCCGGGGTATGATCTGCGCACAGCAGAGATCAAAGAACTGCAGGCGGTGCTGGAAACTTTCGGCAGTCAGACAAAACTGATCAGCTTCGAAGAAGCCTTTCAGTCCATTCCCCGCACAGCAGCCCGTTCTGGTCCACCGGCTGTTCGTCAGATAGCCAGATCGTTCCGGATTGCCGTTTCCGGGATCGGGGATGACCGGGAACTGCAGTCCCACGGTCTGGGTACCGAACATCTTGAAGAACTCCTGACTCGACTCACCATCGCTCTGCTGGGACAGAACTGTCAGCTGATCCTCGGAGGCACTCTTGCAAATATCGACCGAGCCGCCACGTCCAGACTTCTCGAAATCGCACAAACGTGGATGCCCGAAAAAACCCTGAAAAGCATCTCACTCGCAAACCCTGACTCCTGGCCCCTGCAGAACTACCTGCAATGGCCCGATTGTGAACAACTCACACCCGAACATCACGCATCGCTGGCCGGAATCTGCCGCCTCCAGGCCGTCTACCCGCCCGGACTGCCCACCGCCTCTGTCATCCGAAAACTGGACGACACCAGTCAACTGCGTTACGGAGCCGATTCCACCAGAATACTCAGGACCAGAACCACCGAACTTGCCGACCTTCGAGTCATCTTCGGAGGGCGTCAGAAAAGCACCCGTGGCTGGATGCCCGGAGCCCTTGAAGAAGCCGGACTGTCCATTCAGAGGCAACAGCCACTGCTGATCCTCGGGGGCTTCGGCGGCGCTGCCGCAGACGTCGCCGAATTCCTCAGCAGCTCCACGGCTCCGCTTCCCGAATCGCTGCAGTATTCGTCCGACTGGATACTCCGAAAAGCCGCCGATATGCCACCGGCCGGTCTCGAAGCCATTGCCGGTTTCCACACCAATATGCTCGAAGCACTCCAATCCTGGAGAACTCTCCTGCACGCCGGCCACGACAGCAATCAACCAATCCATAAAATCCCCCGTGGAATCGTGATGGATTGCCTGAAAGAGAGTAACATTCGCAAAGCGGTGGGGCTGGTCGTCGAAGGACTGAGCCACCTTGCTGCGAATTCGGGTCGAAACTAACCCGAACTTGAAAGGCCCATTTTGGGGGCCGGCAAGTGAAATTGCTGGCCGCGCACGCAAAACAAGGGTTGTTAAAATGCACAATGTAGCCAGAATTTTTGAAAATTGACCTGGACTTGGTTTTCGC
>JBJTOP010000012.1:0-13394 GCA_046074645.1 Planctomycetaceae bacterium
TCGCTTGATAAGTTGAAGACGATCGAGTCGCAGGCGAAGGAGGCAAAGAAGAAAGCGGCGAAGAAACCGAAAGGGAAAACACGCAGCGATGAGTGATTTGCACATCCATCAATGGCAACAACGTGTACTGGTCAGACGGGCCCGCAACACACACGACCGCACACCATACGCATCGCCGCAAGGAAAAACGCTGGCAATTCTGTTTTCGGTGCATGGCACTTTTGTCACTAACGTTCGGCGTCTCTGCAGGTCGGCGAGTCGGGCTTTGTCTATGGCCCGACCAACGCGGGAACGGGGCGTGCGAAGCAGGAGGATGTTGTCCAGTTGTCTGAGCTTGTGCAGGTGCTGAACGAAAAGTTCGGCACGAACTTCAGTGCCGAGGACCAGCTGTTTTTTGACCAGATCATCGGCGACCTGAAGCACGACGGTCAACTTGGGGATCAGGCGCGGAATAACAGCATGGATCAATTCAGACTGGCGTTTGATCCGAAAGGCATGATCGCCATGCTGTCCCGCATGGATCGCAACAAAAACATCGCCAACCAGTTCATGTCGAACGAACAGTTGCGGGCGGTGGCACTGGAAATCATGATGCAGCAGGTCTACGAATATTTCAAACGCAGCGGCCCGGGGACAGCGTAGGGAAGACTGCGTCGCCGACACGTCAGCGGCCGGATCCCAGCACTCATCCTTTGAAAATCGCACTGCGATTCGCCGTGAAATGCCGACCTCTAAAGTGTCGAAAATGCGGGCGACGAAGCCGTTGTTCGCATCTTTGCACGATTCGCTTCCATGCCGGCCTCTTCACGCCAGCCAGCGACGCTGGTGCAGGGCCCATTCAACGGCCATTACGACCAGGACCAGCAGGCTGAGCCAGCGGGTGACGGTGCTGCCTGAGAGCCACGAAGAGGCTGTCTTCGGCTTGTCGGCAACTGAAACTGCCACTGCTGGTCGCAGATCCACTTCACTCTGATGGGCGGCGTTGACGGCAAATTCGGTCAGCTTTGAAACTTCCCAGATACCCGTTTCCTGCAGCGGTTCTGTCACAAGCTGCCATTCGCCGCTGGTCGCCGTCGCGCGAAGCTGCTGAAGATTGCCCGAAGGAGCTCGCAGTGAAAACAGCCGCGTGGCAGACCATGAGTTTCCCTCCGGCAGTGGGGACTTGTCGTCCTGCAGAACCAGACGAGCTGTTTCGCCTGCCGCAAACGCACTGGTGACTTCCCGCCGTTGACCAGCAAATTCATTGAAGGCATTCGCCACCAGAATCGGAAACACCGTCCGATACGCAAGGTCACTGCCGCCGAAACGAATCGACAGCACCAGCACAGGACCCGCATTCGCACGCCTGACGGCAGCATAGAGCGGCACTCCACCTGTGGCTTCTGCGAGCACCTGCGGAGGGGTTGCAAAATCCAGAACTGAGGCTGACGGTATCAGCACCTGTTCAAGTCGCACATTCCGCATCCATGCCGACTCCGACTGAGTCGTTTCCAGAACAGGATCGCTCACTTCTCCGCTGAGCGTCCAGAGGTCACAGCCACTGCGCGGATCCAGCACCAGCAGCGGGTTCGGCGGCAGCACCGCTGGCACCAGTTCATGCAGCACCACCAGCGTATCTGCCGGCCAGACCGGTCGTTCCGGAAGCTCACTCCAGACGGTGAGGTCCACGAGCGGATTTGCTTCCAGCACCTTCTGCACAAAGAGACTGCCGGGGGACACCAGCAGCACCTGCTGCCGCGGTCGGGCTGGCAGGAGTGCCCAGGCGGTGTTGTCGGCCACCAGCCCATCTTCCGGGGCTGTGACACCCGGGGCCACCTGAAACTGCAGCGCTGTCAGCTCTGCCCGCAGCTGACCACCTTCTGCCGAGAGCTTTGAAATGACCTGCGTCCACTCCCCGTTGGCTGCGATGGAAATCGGAATCACATCCAGCGGCACTCCGTCGCGTTCCACTTCAACCCGGCCCGTCACACTGACGTCAGCAGCGTTCTGCACGCGCAGCAGGAGTTCGTATCCGAGCGGGTCTGAGGGGCTGCGACGCACCTGAAAGGCCGTGAAGCCGACGTTGGGCTGTAGCTCGCCGAAAGTCTGCCAATCCACCGACTCGTGTGGCTGAAACTCTCCACACCCATCACTGAACACCACGACCCGACCGGTGCCCTCGCCGGAAGACGCTCCTGTGCTGGTCCGCGCTGCACCGGCGGCGATGCGTTGTGCCAGCTGGATCGCGTCCTGCAGCTGCCCGGTGCCAGGCGTCTGCTCTGCCTGGGCGATTGCCCTTCGCAGTGTCGGCTGGTGACTGGTGATACCGCAAAGGATCACCGGTGCGCTGCCGGCTGCGATTACGGCAGCTTCGTCGTCATCTGACAGTTCTGCAATTTGCTGCAGTGCTGCCTGCCGGGCGGCGTCGAGTCGTGAAGTACCGCGCGAACGGGCCGCCATGCTGGAGGACACGTCAAGCACCAGCACGAGTCGCTGCGAGCGGCTTGAACGACTGCTCATGCGGATATCGACAGCGCTGAGAGTCAGCAGGACCAGCAGGAGCAGCGTCATCAGCCAGCTGGCAAGATGCCTGAATCGCTGCCAGAATGCCCGCGGAGGCTGATCCGCCAGTGCCTTTTGCCAGAACATGAGCGACGAGATGGGAACGCGACGCAGACGCACCCGCAGCACGTACAGCAGCGTAATCGGCAGAGCGATCAGCAGCAGGAATAATGCGGCGGGATTGAGCAGACTCATGGGGCCGGTCCGTTCTCTGCAGCCGCATCCATGCCTGCGGCCTTCATCATCTGCAGCATCAGCTGATCGTACGGCACAGAGGAGTCTGCAGCGGTCCAGCGGAAGCCATACCGCAGACAGTAACTGCGAACTGATTCCTGATGCTCAAGAAACGCGCGGCGGTAATCCGCCGCCACCCGTTCCGTAATTCGCACCTGCTGCACCTCACCGGTTTCCGGATCCTCAAGTTCCACATCCCCCAGCAGCTCCGGGCGCGCGTCGCGGGGATCAAACAGCTGCACGACATGCAGATCAAAACGGCGATATCGCAGCTGATCGAGTCCCTCGGAGACGCCGCTGGGGTCGAGCAGATCACTGAGCACGATTGCGAGTCCGGGGCGAGGTGATCGCTGCAGAAAGTCCTGCACAGAACGGGCGAAACGAGTTCCCTGACCCGCAGCCGGAAGACCCTCCAGAAACCGCATCAGCGTGAGAATGCGTTCGCGACCACGGCCACCCGGAAGTTCCTGTACAAGACCGTCTGCAAACACCGAGATACCGGCTCGATCAAGGTCCGCGAGTGCCAGCCATGCAAAGGCCGCGGCCAGCTGTCGTGCCCGGTCGAATTTCGGCGGCTGGCCAATGCTCATGCTTCGCGATGCATCCAGCAGCACCGAAACCTGCAGGTCCTGCTCTTCCTGAAATCGCTTCACCAGCATCTGCCCGTGACGGGCGTAGATGTTCCAGTCCAGATACCGCAGGTCTTCACCGGGCGCGTATTCGCGATGATCCGAAAACTCGAGCCCCGCGCCTGTCTGCAGGGAACGGCGCTGAGCAAGCAGTCGTCCACGGAAGACTCGCTTCGACATCATCGACAGATATTCAAGGCGAGTCAGGAAGTCGGGAGGAAACAGCATGGCCCGGAATCACTCCCCGTCCGTCGTCGGCACTTCTGACAGGATTCGCGTGATCACGTCATCCGGAGTGATGCCTTCTGCCTGGCCTTCGAAATTGAGCAGCACGCGATGCCGCAGCACCGGCAATGCCATCTGCCGCAGATCGTCCCGCGACACGTGCACGCGACCATCCAGAATCGCCCGGATCTTGCCACCCAGAATCAGCGCCTGCAGGCCACGAGGGCTGGCACCGTAACGGACATATCTTCGAGCGGACGCGGAGGCCTGTTCGTGTTCGGGATGTGTCGCCACCACAAGGCGAATCGCATACCGCCGCACGTCGGCCGCAATCACAGCCTCGCGGGCCAGCAGCGACATCTGTTGGATGCGGTCCCCGCTGAGCACTTTTGAGGCGGCGGGAATGCTTGTACCGGTTGTGCGATCAAGGATCTGTTCGAGATCACGCACTCCCGGGTAGCGGACAAGCAGCTTCACGAAAAAACGGTCGAGCTGGGCTTCGGGGAGTGGATAAGTGCCTTCCATTTCGAGCGGATTCTGAGTGGCCATCACGAAGAATGGTTCCGTGAGCCGATGCGTAACACCGGCGACAGTCACCGAATGCTCCTGCATCGCTTCCAGCAGTGCAGACTGAGTTTTGGGGGTGGCGCGATTGATCTCGTCGGCCAGCAGAACATTGGCAAAGAGCGGTCCACGCTGAAATTCAAAACGCCGCCGACCGTCGGCGTCCTCCGCGATCACCTGTGTCCCGGTCAGGTCGGCAGGCATCAGATCCGGCGTAAACTGGATGCGATGAAACTGCAGCTGCAGAGCGCTGGCAAGCGTTCTGACGGTGAGCGTCTTGCCAAGACCCGGCACACCCTCCAGCAGCACATGTCCGCCAGCAGTGAGCGCGATCAGCGTGTCTTCCAGAATCTCCGTCTGCCCCACGATCACTCGCGAAATTTCCTGCTGCAATCGCCGAAAATCCCGCCGAAAATCTTCAAACGCCGCAAGCAGCGCCCCCGCGTCCGACATTCCACTACCCTTCCTGTTCCAGATTCCCTGCGTACCACTGCAGGAACCCGCATGGTAGCGAGTGGAATTTGAAAGTGCACTGCAGCCGGATGACAGGGAACCGCTATGCCACACTCATGTCCGCTTACGGCTCCGGCTTCAGCGGAACGGGTTCAAAGTCTGACGGGGTCAGCCATCCGGCAGGTGGTCTTTTTCCCTGCAGAATCAATTCGTGAAATCCAGCACCGCTTGTCGGGCGATACGCATCGAAGATGCCGCCTTTGCCAAACATGCGCGGGTCTCCCTGAGACCGCAGTTCGGCTTCCAGCTGCCGCAGGAGCGCTGTCTGCAGTGCCTGATGTTCCGCGAGACCGGCGAGGTTATGAATACAGTCAGGGTCGTTCTGCAGATCAAAGAGTGACTCTGCCGGCTGCATTCCAAAATTGAGCATCCAGAAGCGATCACTGCGGTCAATGCGACCGCGCTGCAGGATGAGCGATTTTGTGGGGCTGCCGTCGGTGTCGGGGTAACCGGATTCCGGGTTTCCGGCAGGCCAGCGTGAAGGTTCGTAATTTTTGAGCAGCAGGTGCGAGTGTGTGACGATTCCGCGGATGGGATAGCCGGCATCGCCGGGGCGGCCGACATCCGTGCGTTCCTTGCCCACCAGAACATGATCACGGGAGGGCTCGATCCGACCCGACTGACTGCTTTCCAGAATTGGTCGGAGACTGCGCCCGGTCACGGGCTGCATTCCACAGGCCACCGGATCGCATCCAGCGTAATCGAGAATCGTCGGAGCAAGATCCACAAAGCTGATGAAGTCATCGATGACGCGACCCGGGACGGGAATCCCGCGTGGCCAGCGAATAGCCAGCGGCACATTGCAGGAAGCGGGCCAGGCATAACCTTTGGCCCGGGGAAACGGCATTCCGTGATCGCTGGTGACAATCACAAGCGTGTTGTCGAGCATTCCGCGGGATTCGAGTTCGTGGAGCATCTGACCAAGATGGCGATCGGTATGCTCCACTTCGAATGCGTAATCCAGCAGATCATGACGCACGGTTTCTTCGTCGGGCCAGTACGCGGGGACGCGGTCAATTTCATCCAGCTTCCGTCCTCCTTTGTTGACGCCCGACTGAAATTCATAGCCGCGGTGGGGTTCAAGGCTGCCGAACCAGAAACACCACGGCTGATTTTCGGGGGCAGCGTCGAGGAAATCACGGAAGTTGGCGGCGTAGTCGTTGGGGGCGATTTGTGAAGTCGGGGCAGCACTGCGGCGGCCGTTCCAGGGTTTTCCGGTGAGCGTGCGTGGTTTGCCGCTGGTGTCTTCAGCGATGCCTGGTCCCCAGCCTTTACCGGTCATCCCGATGTGCCAGCCGCGGTCGGCAAGCACCTCCGGCCAGACTTGAAATTTGGCAGGAAAGCGGGCCATGTGGTTGCCGGCTTCTTCAAGCTGCCAGAGCTGGCGACCAGTGAGCACGATAGCGCGGGAGGGCGCGCATTTGGCCATGGGTGTCAGTGCGTTGCTGAAGAGCAGTCCTTCACGGGCGACGCGGTCAAAGGCCGGTGTGGAGACCCACGGAGTGCCGTAAGCTCCGGCATGTCTGCCCCAGTCATCGGCTATGGCAAACAGAATATTGGGCGGCGCGGCTGGGCGAGGAGCGGCGGGGCAGCGTTCGGGGAAGCTGCTGACGATGAAGATCAACGCGACGGAAGTGAGTAATCGCAGCATTTTTCGGCCCCCGTTTTACTGATAGATGACAACGAGAAACACCTGAGCCGCCGCGCGACCTGAATTGCGAATTTCGTGGGGCACATCAGCGCGGTAACTGGCGGAATCTGACCGGTTGAGATCGATACTTTCATCACCCGAAATCACACTGACTCGGCCCTTTTGCACGGTCAGAAATTCGCGGGTGCCTTCGAAGTGGGCGGCGGAGCGGAGGGCACCGCCCGGCTGGAGCAGTACTTCGTAGAATTCGACGTCTTTTTCCAGATGCAGCGGGGAAAGTGTGCGGATTGAACAGTTCTGGTCGGAACGAAAAATGTGGCTGCGATCATCGGCGCGAATGACTTCGATTCCTGGAGCAGGTGAGGCCTGATCGACAAGTTCGGACATGCTGAGTCCGAGAGCGGAGGCGATGCGGACGGTGACAGCGAGTGTGGGATTAGCAAGCTCGCGTTCGATTTGGCTGAGCATTGAGCGGCTGACGCCGGAAGCGCGGGAGAGCACATCGAGTGACCAGCCGCGTTCCTGCCGAAGCTGGTGGATACGGCGACAAACGTGCCGGCTGACTTCCTCGGCGGAAGTTGCCGACGCCTGTTCGTCCACTGGTGAATCAGCACTCATGGGAACCCCAGTTCTCGTTCAATATACCGAACGAAATCTCTTGCAAACTGAACCTGACCGCATATACTATCCTGCACGTCTCCTCCAATATATTCAATTCGCGAAGGAAAATCCAGAATGCGGGCTCTTGTTAAGCGGCACGCGGAACGCGGGCTTTGGCTGGAAGATGTTCCCATGCCCAAAGTCGGCGTGAATGATGTGCTGATCCGTGTGGACCGCACTGGAATCTGCGGTACGGACGTGCATATCTACGAATGGGACGCGTGGGCTCAGCGAACGATCCCTGTGCCGATGGTTGTGGGTCACGAGTTTGTGGGTGAGATCGTCGAGGTGGGGTCCAACGTTTCAGACTTTCATCCGGGCGAGGTCGTGAGTGGTGAAGGTCACGTTGTCTGCGGCCGCTGTCGCAACTGCCTGGCCGGTCGAAGGCATTTGTGCCCGAAAACTCAGGGGATCGGCGTTAACCGTCCCGGAGCCTTCGCCGAATACATCGCGCTGCCGATGACGAATGTCTGGCATCACCACGACAGCATCGATCGCGACATTGCCGCCATCTTCGATCCCTTTGGCAACGCAGTCCACACGGCACTGGCGTTCCCGGTGCTCGGTGAAGACGTGCTGATCACCGGCGCTGGGCCGATCGGGCTCATGGCCACAGCTGTGGCGCGGCACGCCGGTGCTCGATTTGTGGTGGTCACCGATGTCAATCCCTGGCGTCTGGAACTGGCTCGCCGCATGGGGGCCACTCGCGCCGTCGACGTTCGCTCCGAATCGCTCACGCAGGTGCAGGCCGAACTGGGCATGGTCGAGGGCTTCGACGTCGGGCTGGAAATGTCGGGCAACGCGGATGCGTTTCGCGATATGCTTCGCAACATGGCCCACGGCGGCAAAATCGCCATGCTTGGTATTCCCTCTGCCGACATCTCCATCGACTGGACTCAGGTCGTCTTCAATATGCTCACAATCCACGGGATTTACGGACGAGAAATGTACGAGACGTGGTACAAGATGACCGTCATGCTCCAAAGTGGACTCGATATCAGTCCCGTAATCACTCATCGGCTCCACTATAGCGAATACGAGCAGGGCTTTGAGGCCATGCGTTCCGGCCACTCCGGCAAAGTCATTCTCAGCTGGAAGGACTGACGCTTGTTGGATCCTGCCTGAATTGACAGACTACCCGCATACGCCGTATTCGTTCCCGTCAGCTGTCTGCTTCCAACTGGACCACATACAGGCCGGTGACATCATCGCCGGCCAGGCATCCCACGAATACTGCGGCAGGATTCCATCATGTCCGGACTGACCGATCACGCACTCGCAGAGCTTGATTCCATCCGTTCTCAGGGTCTGTTCAAGGCGGAAAGGATTATCGATTCGCCGCAGCGGACCGGCATTCGGATGCAGGACGGGCGTGGTGTGCTGAATCTGTGTGCCAACAACTATCTGGGTCTTGCAGATCATCCTGCAATCGTGCAGGCGGCCCGGGAAGCCCTTGACCGCTGGGGCTACGGCATGGCCTCGGTCCGCTTCATCTGTGGAACACAAACAGTCCACCGCCAGCTCGAACAGGCACTCAGTCAGTTCCTCTCCGCCGATGACACGATCCTCTACAGTTCCTGTTTTGACGCCAACGGGGGCCTATTCGAAACGCTGCTGGGCGAACAGGACGCTGTCATCTCCGATTCCCTGAATCACGCCAGCATCATCGATGGTATTCGTCTCTGCAAAGCGCAGCGGTTTCGGTACCGCAACAACGACATGAGCGACCTGGAACAGCAACTGCAGGCGGCGCGTTCCTGCCGTCATCGCCTGATCGCCACAGACGGCGTGTTTTCCATGGACGGCTACCTCGCAAAACTGCCGGATATCTGTGAGCTGGCCGATCGATACGACGCGTCCGTCATGGTCGATGATTCTCACGCCGTCGGTTTCATCGGCGAGACCGGTCGCGGGACGCCGGAACACTTCGGGGTGACCTCGCGAATTGACCTGATCACCGGCACCCTCGGAAAAGCGCTCGGTGGAGCCAGTGGCGGTTACACATCCGGCCGACAGCCGCTCATTGACCTGCTCCGCCAGCGATCCCGACCTTCTCTGTTCTCCAACTCGCTCGCACCACCCATCACTGCCGCCTCGCTCAAGGCTCTTGAACTGATTGCCGGCTCCGCCGAACTCCGGGACAACCTGCGCCGCAACACCCACTATTTCCGACACACCATGTCGGCTGCCGGTTTTCGAATTCTTCCCGGTGAACATCCCATTGCTCCTGTGATGATCGGCGACGCCGCCCTCGCCACTCGATTCGCCGACCGTCTGCTGCAGCTTGGGGTCTACGTCATTGGCTTCTCATTCCCCGTAGTGCCTCGCGGTGAAGCTCGCATTCGCACTCAAATGTCAGCCGCTCACACGATTGAACAGCTGGAACAGGCTGTCAGCGCTTTCCGCCAGGCCGGACAGGAACTGTCTCTGATCCCCGCTTAATCCCTTAAAACCCTGCAAGGACTCCTGCGATGCAGCAGCTGACGGCCGCCTTCGGATATGTAGTGCTGATTGGGCTTGCGTGGCTGATGAGCAGTCATCGGGGACGGTTTCCGTGGCGGATTGTGGCGTGGGGCACAGCACTGCAGATCACCTTCGCAGCGGTGATTCTAAGAACCGACGGCGGCAAGCAGTTCTTCGATCTGCTGGGGTCGATCTTCACTCGACTGATCAGCTTTGCTGACAAAGGCAGCAGTTTCCTGTTCCGCGACCTGTCCACGCAGGCCTTTGCCTTCAGTGTCCTGCCGATCATTATCTTTTTTTCCGCGCTCACCTCGGTGCTCTATCACATCGGCGTGATGCAGCTTGTGGTCCGGGGTATCGCAAAGGTGATGCAGCAAACCTTGGGGACATCGGGCGCAGAGAGTCTTTCAGCCGCCGCAAACATCTTTGTCGGCCAGACAGAAGCCCCGCTGGTGGTCAGACCATTTGTCGCTCGTATGACCCGCTCGGAACTGATGGCCATCATGGTCGGTGGCTTTGCGACCATCGCTGGAAGTGTCATGGGCATTTACGTGAAGGAGTTTGGCATCAGCGCCGGCCATCTCCTCACCGCTTCCGTCATCTCCGCTCCCGCCGGACTCCTGATCGCCAAGGTCCTGCAGCCGGAAACAGAAACTCCTGAAACGCTGGGAACCCAGAGTATTCGTATGCCAAAGACCTCCAGCAACCTGATCGAAGCCATCAGCAACGGTGCCTCGGACGGGCTGATGCTTATGCTGAACGTGGCGGCAATGCTCCTCGCCTTCACCGCTCTGATCGCCCTTGCCGACTTCTGCCTCGAAAACACATCGCTCTGGATGCAGCGGAAACTCGGCATCGTCGCCCCGGTTACTGTTAACCTCTCCTTCATCCTCGGCTGGGTGTTCGCACCGATTGCGTGGCTTATGGGAATCGGCTCGGGCGAATGTCGTGCAGCAGGAGAACTGCTGGGGATCAAAATGGTTGCAACCGAGTTCATGGCGTATGAGCGGTTGGGAGCAATTCTGAAATCGCCCGCGCCTGAGCTGACCGCTCGCAGTGGGGAGATTCTGACATACGCTCTCTGCGGTTTTTCCAACTTCGCGTCGATTGGTATTCAGGTAGGCGGCATCGGGGCGCTGGCACCCGAGCGTCGAAGGGAACTTACTGAAATCGCGTTCAAGGCCATGCTCGGAGGCACTCTCGCCTGCTGCATGACAGGCTGCATCGCTGCTGTTCTTTTGTAGTTGTCAGCCGAAAATGCAAAGGCATCAGTTTGCCGGTGTTTTCCCGCCCAGCTGAATCTGCAGCATGGACTGTGCAGTGCTGGCCGACTGGCGAACTACGGGATCCTCACTCTTCTCAAGATTCTTCAGCAGTTCCTCCGCCAGTTGACCTTCACGAAAGACTGCCAGCAGAGTGATGGCGGCTTCGACTCTTGCAAGGTTCTGCGTAGAACGCGCCAATTCGCGGTAAATCGACAATTCAGCGTCAGAAACTTTGCCGGGCAGGTTTCGCAGGTCCTTCCAGAAAGTCACTTTCTGCTCATCGTTCATCTGAATATACATCACTCGCAAAAATGCCAGCGGCAGACCACCGACGGTGTTTGTTGCTGAAGCCTGTGCAATAGCCGGTGGTACGGCAACCGGAGCCGCAGCGGAGGCTGGTGGAACAGTAACCGGCACAGACGACGCGACGGGTACTGCGGGGACAACGGGCAGCAGTACACCGTCAGGCGTTGCGACAGTCGCCGGCAGGGAAGCCGGGGCATTCGCAGGCTTTGACATCACGGGAGGCGAGACAACGACCGCAGCCTGCGTGAGCGTCTGGGCCTGTGGACGCGATCCGCGCTGTGAACTTCCCTCGCTGCCCCTGAAAACCACCACAGAACTCGCTGGACCGCCATTGTCTGCAGGAATCAGCGAATCGACCGGAGGCAGCTCAGTCGCTTCTGCAATCTCATCAGAAAAGCCATCAGTTTCGATCGGCTCCGAGAACCCAGCTCTGACGATTCGATTGGCGGAACTGCGCCAAGTCTGCATAGCGGGCCGGTCAGTACGCGAGGCAGTGAAAGCGTTTTCGTCAACTGAATCTCTTCCGGACCGATTCGAAAAGTGCAGGCCTTCCGAAGCATCAATTTGCTCGCTGGGTGCACCCCGACGTGCCGAATGCCATGCATCAGCGGCATCGACTGGTGGTAAGCTGATCCCCTCCTGAGAAGCAGCTCGCAAATCAGCACCGTCACCGGTCATGGAACTACGAACACTGATCAGTGGTGGTTCAGTTTTTTTTTGCGCGCTGGCTCTGAAGGCCGCGGGCTGTGGAGTGACCGCAGCCTCTGCCTGACCTGCGGCAGCAACTCGGAGCGAAGGCAATTCGCCTTTGCTGCTCTGATCACCCGCCGACACCACCGCAGCACTCGCCCGCGTGACCTGGCCTGTGGTCGTGTTACCGGAGGCCGCGGCTGGCAAAGCGGCCGCGCCATCTCGCACGGCAGCAATGGAGCTGGCAGAACCGGCAGCGGCGTTCGTGGTGGCTCTTGTGACAACACCTTCCGAGATCACTTCGAAGGGAAGTGCCGCGATCTGCCCTGTTGCGACAACTCCTGTGTCGCGGACTGGTGCTGTCTCTGAATCGGTCTCGCCTTCCTTCGCGTTCAGCATTTCCTCAATCTGCACAAGAGCTTCTGCCGCTGGTTGATTATTGGCATCGGCATCGAGCGCCTGACTGAAGTATTTCTTTGCCTGATCCAGTTCACCACGCTGGGCAAGGGCAAAGCCAACCATCGTTGCTGCGGGTGCTTCGCCCATGTTTTGCCTCAGCAGTGCAACTGCAGAGGGAACCTGATCCGTGGCGATGAGAGCGACTGCAAGGTTAGCCTGCGTGCGTTCATGTCCCGGGTTGATCTGCTGAGCCTTTTGAAGCGTCTCGATGGCGTCTTTCGGCCGATTCTGGAGATAGTGAATGTAACCCAGATCGCAAAGGACCTCGATATCCATGGGCGCAAGCTGATGGGCTCGCGCAAGATGTTGCACGGCTTCTTCAGTTCGTCCGCTTTTCTGGCAGAGGATTCCAAGTCGGTGGTGCGTCTCTGCCCTTTCGGGATGCTTCCGCAACAGCTCTTCGTAAGCATTCCCTGCCCGCATCAGATCGCCCTTCTGCTCGGCCATCCGCGCAGCAAGGAAGGAATCCCTCCACGCTTTCTCACTGCGACCGCTGAATCGGGCCGAAAAGTCGCGCCCGGACATGCAGCCGGCAAGGACGAACGGAAGCAACAGTTGCAGCAGGGATTTCCAGGGGCGAATCATGGGACGAGAAATCCTGTTTGGAACACCAGCGGACATTGTGGAATCAGAGTCGTTGCGATTAATTTTCTGTTGATGGCGGAGAAATCACCGTCCCATCCCACCACCCATCCCACCACCCATACCCATGCCACCACCCATGCCACCACCGAAACCTCCGCCGCCGTTGTTGCGGATTGAACCTCCGTAGGCCTGCTCACCTTCCGTGGATGTCAGGCCAGCGGCAAGGGCCGGTGCAACAACGACTCGCTGTGAGGCTCCCGGAACACCCATAAGCGTGAGTGCAGCGATCACAACATTTCGACGATCCTCGTCGAGCTTCTCGCAGGGTGGACAGCCTTCGATCATTGCAGCTGTCTCTTCGGAAGAATTCTCGACAAGCACCGGAAATGGGACCTGACCGGAGCGTGCAGCGATTTGCCGCAGATGTGCTTCGCCAGCGGGATTGAGCCTTGATGTGCCGGCAACCCACTCGTGCTCGTAGAGCACAAAGTCATTCGCCTCGCCATGCATCTCCTGGAGATCCATCATGGGGCGAACGGACGACCCAACCGGAAGCGGTGGTTCCGGTAACGGTGCCGGAATCGACAGCTTGTCTCGGATGCAGCCTGG
>JBJTOP010000013.1:0-10243 GCA_046074645.1 Planctomycetaceae bacterium
CTCGATACGGCCCTGAGGTGCATGGCACCTGTTGTGGGGCACCTGTTGCGAAAATCCCAGAGATTTTATTGGCATGCGCATCATTTTGTGCGGCACCGGGGACAGTCCCCGCGGACACGGCGGAAGCCGTGCAACAGCGGCGGTTGGCCGGGCGGCAGAATCGTCAAAAACCGAAGAGTCCCCAGAAACCGCAACGACTGCGCCGTTGCCGGGGACAGTCCCGGCAGTCGCAGACACAGGGGAAATGAATTGGCCGTGGCCGGCGAAAAGGGGCTCGTTACTGCCCAAAGGTGCATGGCACCTGCAGCGACAAAGGTGCATGGCACCTTTTGCGAAAATCCCAAAGATTTTATTGGTATCCGCATCATTTGGTGCGGCACCGGGGTCAGTCCCCGCGGACACGGCGGAAGCTGTGCAACAGCGGTGGTTGGCCGGGCGGTAGAATCGTCAAAAACCGAAGAGTCCCCAGAAACCGCAACGACTGCGCCTTTGCCGGGGACAGTCTCCGCAGTCGCAGACACAGGGGAAATGAAATGGCCGTGGCCGGCAAAAAGGGCTCGTTACGGCCCAAAGGTGCATGGCACCTGCAACGACGGTGGCACCTGCAACGACGGCACTTTTCGTCCACTCCACCGTGACAAGTCGTGCGGGGGATGTTAATACCCCGGTAACGGTTCGCGCCAACGCCGCCAGAACCGCATCAGGAACGCACCAAATCCTGACCGGCCGATTGACATCGACTGCACGCCACACTGCGTTTTTGTGACTCAATCCAGCCGCCGCATGTCAACTGGCAGGCAGCACTGAAAACATCCCAATTTGCCTGGATTCATATCGTTTCGTCATCCCAGCTTCGCCGTCCCGGCACCCCCTCTTGCCAGAAAGTCAAGGCCATTGGGCTCCCGCCCAATGGCCTTGACTTTCTGGCGGAAACAGCATCTGGCTCGCCTCTCCCCGGACCGGCGAGAGGGGCAGGGGGTGGGATGACGAAACGGTGTTAAGGAAACTTGAGATCGTCTCTCGGATTTGATGCAGACGCGCTGGCGGGCATCTTGCTTTCGCAACTCTTACCTCACGCAAAGGCGCCAAGGCGCAAAGCTGGAAATGTTGGAAATTTGAACCTCTTGTCCTTCCTTTGCGCCTTTGCGAGAGACCAACAGTTCTGTCACCACCCGGCAGCGGAAGAGACGTCAACTGACAGGAAGAGCGAAGTACTCCAGCTCTCCCATTCTCGCGCCGTTTCACCGTCCGAGGCAGGGGGTGAGGGGTGAAACGCCCCTGCCACGCGCGTAAACCTGCCGATTCCTGCAGCAACGAACGTGCTGTTTCCGATCCTCCACTTCCCCTGATTTCCAGTTCGCTTTTGCAACTCACGATATTCTTGCCGTGCGAGTGCTTATGAACTGCTTTTTCCTTTCGCTGACCGAACCATCTCAGACATGATTCTGGCAGTACAGCTGTCGCACCGATAGCCGCTGGTACTGAATGAAAAAGAGCTGTCGCCCAGCACGATGACCTTGCCGCAGTCGGCACATTTCGTCGGCTCGAAGGCTGGCGGATCTGGCAAGGCCTCGAAGTTGTATTCGTTCGTCCCAAAATACACGTACATCTCGATGTTCATGCCTTCTCGGCACTGCGTGCAATTTTTCCAGTCGCCGGCGTGCTCTTCATTGCTATGCAAGCCGCAAAGGGTGTACCTGCGGTGGTTACGGCTGCAGCTATTGTGTGCGAAGGAGAACATGACATACTCGTCCTCGTCGTTGCAGATCCAGTTTCCGCAGCACTCTGTCTTAACCAGGTTTTCAGTCGCTCCGCAGAGACCACACCGTCGCGCGGCTTCTTTGGTCCGTGGCCTCGCTGCCTTTGGTTTCGACGGTTTGCTGGCTTTCTTCCGGGGCATAGCGGCAACTTTCGTGCTGAATCCGTGATAATGTGACAACGTCTGCGCTGACTTCACGCAGTTTCAGGTCGCAGACGCGGTAAAGGCAAGTCATCAGGCACGCTGTCATTCCGACGGCGTGAGCCTGTTCCAGTGAAGCTTGTGCTGCAGAACATCCCTGGCAATTCCCGCTCTGCTGTGGTTGCAGTTCATCGACTTGTTGAGAAATGGTGTGGGTCACAGGGATCTTAGGGGCCACTGGAACACAGGGCGAGAAAATTTTGTTGGTTTCCAGCCTCGCAGCCTGCGGGCAAATGGCCCTGCCAGCTTCGCCACAGCGTATTACGTACCGCCGCAGCTTCCGGTGCAGGTGCCGCAGCCAGTGGGCAGCCCAGGCACATTGTTGCGGTTCCATGGGAAACGCGCGAAGAGGGTTCCCAGCGAACGGTTGTTGGTCCATGCGGACCAGGCCATAGCAAGTCCGGTCAGGACAGGCAGCAGGCAAAGCCACGGGAGGAACCAGGCGGCCAGCGAACTGGAGGCGACAGCGAGTCCCGTGGTCAGTCGGATTTGCCGTTCGATGGACATGCTGCGGCGGATACCGCGGTTGACCGGCAGTCCTGCGGCCTGCCACGCCTGCGTTCCACCGTCAATGCAGATGACGTTGGAATATCCGGCCTGCTCGAACAGACGACTGGCCTGAAGAGACCGGGATCCGCTGCGGCAGATGAGATAGAGCGGTTCATGCTGTCGCTCACCGCGGGATTCCATGATGGCCTGTGGGTTGAGCCCATCCAGTGGCATCAGCAGAGCACCAACGGCGTGCAGTTCATAGAACTCCGTCGGCGATCGCACATCGATCAGGTCAAAGCCACCGCGCTGACTGAGCGGTCGAAACTCTTCAATGCTGATTTGGCCTGCCATTCGGGGGCTCCTGAAACATCCCGCAGGACGTGGTTATCAGATCATAAAGTCGGCGGATCTGCCGAGAATGCGGTCGATGAGTTCCTGAGGGAAGTCCACGGCAGGAGCACGATCGGGATCCATGTCGGTTGGATTGATGCCGCAGTAAACGCTCCAGGGCCCCAGATGTCGCCAGCGACCGGCGCGCTTCGGTTCACCTGGAAGAACCGGTGTGGTGCAGCGATTGCAGCCGATGGTCGAGAATCCCTGTTTGTGGAGCGGATTCAGAATTACACTGTGTTCGGAAATGTAGGCTTCCAGTTGTTCATCCGTGACGTTTGCCAGCACGTTGATTCGCAGCAGGTTGAGCCGAGTATCGACGGCCAAAACGGGACACACACCCCGCCGGCCACCGTCCGCTCGACGCAGACTGCCGATCAACGCATCGTATTCGCCACGAACCGCATCCAGTGGTTCGCTTTTGCGCATTTCACAGCACTGCTTCTGGCCATCCGGTGTCAGATAAAGAATACCGAAACGCTCCGTCTGCTCCTGCATGGTCATTGCCGGAGTCAGCGTACGAATCTGCAGTCCGTACTCCCGGATCAGCCGGTCCCGCGTTTCCAGCGTTTCCTGGAAGAGCACTCCAGTGTCCACAAACACCACCGACATGGGCACGGGAATGCGACTGATCATGTGGCAGATCACATTACCCGATTCCTGCATCGATGTCATGGCGGCCAGACGTGAGCCGAAGATTTCGTGTGCCCACGCCAGCAGTTCCTGGGGGCTGCGATCGTCGAAGGTTTTGTTCAGAGCGGCCAGATCGGCCTGGCTGAGTCGAGCCATGGACAGGTCCAGAAAAAACAGAGACGGAGTGTTCGGACAACCAGGTCGCCGCCGGCTTCCCCGGAACAGATCACCCAGGAATTCCCACTCACTCGCGACGGTTTGCTCACGTGAAATCAGGAAAAAAACTGGATTTTTTGACTTTTTCAGGTCTCTGAGGCAGCTGATTCCCCGATTAAAAAGATGATAGCGAGTTGACATTTTTCGAAAAAGACTGCGCGTTGGATGTTGCTTGTTTCCCAAAAACATCGATATATTCAGGTTGTTTGTAGTCTTCCCACCCTCCCCCTCCCTCACTCCTTACCGGAGCCTGCCATGCTCGACCTGATGCTTGGAAACTCACACAAAAACTGCGAAGGGACTTCGCGTCGCAACTTTCTCCGCGTGGGCGGGTTGGGAATGGGAAGTCTGTCGCTCGCCGGACTGCTCCAGCAAAAAGCTCAGGCTGCAGCCAAAGGCAAAAGCGGCAGCGACAAGTCCGTGATCTGGCTCTGGCTCAGCGGTGGCCCGACCCACGTCGAAACATTCGACCCCAAAATGACGGCCCCCGCCGAATACCGCAGTGTCACCGGCGAAGTACAGACCGTTGTCCCCGGTATCACCTACGGCGGCAACTTTGAAAAAATGGCCGCAGTCGCCGACCGCATCTCCGTGGTTCGCTCGTTTGCCCACACCAACAGCGGGCACTCCGGCGGTACGCACTATGTCATGACCGGTTACGACAATCGCCTCGCAGACAATGGTGGCAACCCCGATCGCCCGTTCCTCGGCTCCATCGTCTCCCGCATCCGCGGCACCAACCATCCGGAAACCGGCATCCCAACCTATGTTCGCATGGGTGGCATCTATGCCGACGGTCCCTCTTTCCTCGGAACCGCCTTCGGCCCCTTCGACCCCGCCGGTGAAGCTCGCCGAAATATGGCCCTCGCCGTCGATCAGCAGCGACTCTCCAATCGCCGCACCATGCTCGACGGAATCGATACGCTCCGACGCGATATCGACCGCAAAGGACTCATGGAAGGTCTTGATTCGTTCGAACAGCAGGCCTTCAATCTCATCCTCAGCCGCTCCCAGCAGGCCTTCGACCTCAAATTCGAAGACCCACGCGTCGTTGATCGCTACGGCAAGGGACTCGGCGAACAAATGCTCCTCGCCCGCCGACTCTGCGAAGCAGGCTGCGGCTTCGTCACCATCAACTATGGTGGCTGGGACATGCACAGCGGTATCAAGCAGGCCATGGATCAGCGCGGTCCCGAAGTCGACCGAGCCGTCGCGGCGCTCATCGAAGACCTCGATCAACGCGGAATGCTCGACAACGTGCTCCTCGTCATCAGCGGCGAATTCGGCCGGACTCCGAAAATCAACGGTTCCGGCGGTCGCGATCACTGGGCACCACTCAGCACCCTCGCCCTCGCTGGCGGTGGCCTCCGTATGGGCCAGGTCGTCGGAGAATCAGCCGAAAAGGTCGATGTCCCCAAAACCACCCCAATCACGCCACAGGACCTCATGGCTACCGTGTTCCACGTGCTCGACTTCGATCGACGCGTCCAGTTCACCAACCAGTCCGGACGCCCCACCTACATGATCGAAAACGGTCGCCCCATCGAAGAACTGGTCTGAAAAGCCTACTCTTCCCCAGGGACCTCAAACAAACCCTGCTGGACCTGATTCTCTCGCCGCAGGCCGCGTAATACGCGGCCTGCGGCATTGATACCGCTCAGCCAGGCCGTCTCAACTCCGCAACAGCCCCCGCCGTCCTGATCGGACGTGACCCAGTCGCCGCAAATGCCCAAAGCGGCCTCGTGCAGCTCCCCGGCAACCTCGGACGCGGACACACTTCCCTGCGGCTCCGCATACCTCCAGCGATGCACACTCACTACGGCCGGCTCCGATAGCTCAAGCCCCGCCAGCCGACCGAATTCCTGCAGCATCACCTTCCCCGTTGCCTCCGCCTCCAGTTCTGCATGTTGTCCGCCCCACGCTGGTGTGGAATGCAGCACAACACATTCGGACAAACTCACTCCGTTCGCCTCCACGCACCCAGCCCCTGAACCGCCCGCCCCCACAGCACCGCCTGCGCTCGGTTTCGTGTGATTGCGGATGATCCGTCCCAGAATCGGTCCGGCCACTTCCGCAGCCACCCAATCCAGGCCCGGCAGAGTGTTGCGGAACCCGGCCATCACCGTGCGAATCACTGACCACTGCAGACTTCCGATTTGTGCGGCCACAGTCGGCTGGTGTTCCTGAAGGAGCACCGCGGCCTGAGGTGCCGGTACTGCGAGAATCAGATAGTCGAAGGGCCCCGATACCACGCCCGAGTCTCCGTGGAGCATCCAGCCGTTCTGGCCCCGTTCCAGCCTCGAAATCTGCAGCTCCGTACGCACGTCCACATCCCGCAGCAGATGCCTCGCAGCGGCTGGCATGCCCGGCATGGCCGTCAGACGTCTTCTGTGAGGCTGTTCGGACCACTGCCCTTCAGATGTCACCTGCATCCACTGACCCGGCCAGACGGCAGCAACTCCTTCGTCCAGCCAGCTGCGGACCAGCTCTCGAAAATTGCGGTTTCTGGCTTCAAAGCAGACGGCCCCATGATCAAATCGATGCTCCTCCAGCCTTCGTCCTGCCATCCGTCCCCCGACACCGCGACTCTTTTCGAATACTGTGACCGGCAAACCGTGATCTGCCAATGTGCGCGCTGCGGCAGCACCGGATATCCCGGCGCCGATGACAGCGGTACGCGGCACGGGCCGGGCGCGAGTCACGGTGGTGCGGCGGCTGTAGGCGGACGCATCAAGCCGCCGTGCGTGCTCTTCCAGCGGCCTTGGACGCACCGTTCCCAGCACTGGCTGCTCGGGCGCGAATGGGCGGTCAAATTGTCCGAGACACCAGAGTATGCCGCCCCAGGAAGACGGGTCTCGTCCGTCCAGTGCATAGCGATTGTTCAGATCAACAATCAGCTTCAGCGCGTCACGGGGATCCTGTCGCCACTGCAGCAGCGCTTTGCCCCATGTCATCCTCACATTGTTGTGCAGCTCGCCGTGAAGCCGCAGCGATTTCTGAGCAGCATTCCACAACAGATCATCCGTCTCACCAGCTGCCAGACGCTCCCACGAATAGATCGTGGCCCGACGATCGTGCGCGTGATCCATGAGTGTTTGCCGAGCCCACGCCGGGATCGCTTCCCACGTCGCATGGTCACTTCGGAAGCGACAGAAGCACCACGCCAGCTCCCGCCAGATCAACAGCTCGTCAAGGAATTTCTCCGCGCCGTCATGGCCCAGCCCGGTACACTCGCGAGCGATCTGAAATGGCGAAACCATCCCGTAGTGCAGGTAAGCCGACATCCGACTCACTCCGTTGACCAGCGGATTATTTCGCTTCGCCGCATACTGCCGCAGACCCTGCTTTTGAAAGCCGTTCCAGCGCGCCATGCCGGCTGCAGTGCCGCCGGGAGTGTCAGGCACAGGGCCGACGGAGTGGTCAATTCGGCATTGACCCACGAGGTCTGACAGATTAACGCCATCCAGCTGCAGCGGTGAGAAGCCGGCAGGAAGCGAATCCCACGCGGCAGGGCGTTCGTTGATTTCCGGCCAGATTCTCTGCAGTCGCGCTCGATGATGCTTCGAAACGGCAGCGCGAAATTCAAATGCCCGATCCCACGCTCGACCCGCCAGCTGCATCGGGCAAATGCAGGCCGTGTCCACCGCAACGATCGCCGTCTGACTCCGACTGGCAAGCCCCCGCAAAAACGCAGCCGCCGGGTCCGTCGGCATGTCCTCCGTCACAACAATCGACGCGGACTCCGCCAGACGCATCAGCCAGTCTTCGCGATGCCCGGGCCGTTCGAGATGAAACACATACGGTATCTGACGCCGCTGCAGCTGCCGCTGGACATCCACCGCTCCCTGCAGAATAAACGTATGGTGTCGGTCCGAGGCAAACGCGTACTGCTCAGAAAGTGCGTGATAAACCAGCAGCGGTCGATCCAATTCCCGCGCGAGCAGCATTGCGGCGTCCAGAGCTGGGTTTTCGTATGCCCTGACCGCCGTACACATCCAGTACAAAACTCCACCCGCATTTCCCGGCAAGCCGTCCCGCACGACACGACAACGCTCGCTCAGGTAATCAGGAAGGAGTCGCTTCAGCTGCTGTTGCAGAACGTTCTGAGAAGCCGGCATCGAAAGAATCCTCGCAGGTCTGGTCGTTGGATCTGTCACTTTTGCCGCGTTGCCGCGCGGGCCGACGGCACAGTCGACGGTTCAGTTGCGCGGCCACGGTTTCTGCGACAACGCTCACTGCAGAAACGCACTTCATTCCAGTTGCGCTCCCACCGCTTCCGCCACGAAAACGGCCGGCCGCAGACACAACAGATCTTCTCAGGCAAGGCAGACTTATGCATGATTGGTCTCTCTATTCCCCGTACTAACGGTTCCCGTCGGTCAATGGTCGCCGGCGACTCCCATGCCTCTCGTAGACCGCCGCTGCCGCCTGCCGCGCCGCTGATGTGCTGACTGCTGCAAAGATGCGGTCTCGAGCCAGTCGATAAGCCGACTCGTGCTCCACCAGAGGAACTGGATAATCCCGACCAATCCGGCAGCCAAACAGCGACTGCTGGAACACAGACATCCTGTGAGGCTCAGCCAGAAACTCATCCGGCACGCCATCCAGCTCCGGAACCCACCGTCTGATAAACAACCCGGAAGGATCCTGATCCCTTGCCTGTTTGGCAGGTGAATAGATCCGAATCGTGTTGATGCCCGTCACGCCGGACTGCATCTGACACTGACTGTAGTGAATGCCTGGCTCGTAGTCTGTAAACATCCGCGCCAGATGCAGCGCCGGACGCCGCCAGTGCAGCCAAAGATGGTAGGCCGCAAATGACATCACCATGGCACGCATCCGGAAATTGATCCAGCCGGTGCTTCGCAGTGCCCGCATGCACGCATCCACCATCGGATAGCCCGTCTGACCATCCTGCCACGCCCGAAACCATTCCTCGCGGAACTCATTCTCACGCAAACCGTCAAAGGCACGGTTCACGTTGCGAAACTCCAGCTGCGGCTCGTCTTCCAGCTTCTGCATGAAGTGACAATGCCAGCTCAAACGCGACTCGAAACTCGCCAGACTCTGCGTCCATGACTCGTCCACAGACACACCACCCCGAAGATCCTCACGCACCTGCAGTAGTCGTGCCCTCGAACGCTGAACCACTTGCCGAATTGACAGATTTCCAAACGCCAGATACGGACTCAGCCGGCTGCAGCCCTGTTCTCCCGTCACCGGACTGCTCATCGCCCGCCGGTAATCCGCTCCTCGCAATTCAAGAAATGTCTGCAGATAACGCTCCCCGGCGTCGCAGCCACCCTCCTGAAAACCTTGCAACTCCCCCGACAGCCCGTCCACGCCCTCCCGCCAGTACGCATCCGGCTGCAGCTCCTGCGGAACGACTGACTGACCACACAACTCACCCGGAAACTCGGCCGCACCACAACGAATGCTCTGCGGTTCCTCCACGATCGGCTCCCGCATCCGCGCACGCCAGATCGCAGACCAGCCATCGCGCGATGCCAGCCTTCGCACAACACCCGACTGCGGCACCTCCTCGATCGGAATCGCATTCGCACGGCACCACGCTCGAACCCGCCGATCCCGCTGATAACTTAAAAAATTCCCAGTCTCTTCATGACACCAGATCCGCGCCAAACCACATTTTGAATGCAGCCACGCAAACACTCCAGGAAGATCCCCCTGCAACAGCACCAGACGAGTCCCCAGCCGCCGCAGACGCGCGTCAAGCTGCATCAGACTTCGCCGCAGAAAACCCCAGTGACGCTCGTCCGCGTCCTCCGCCCGAAGCTGCTCTGGTTCCAGAACGTACACACACAGCACCAAACCGGCACGGGCCGCAGCCGCCAAAGGCCGATGGTCAATCGTCCGAAGATCCTTTTTGAACCATACAAGTTGCACTGTCATGAACGTTCCAGCATTCTGAAGAAGGTCGCAGCCGTCCCTTTATAGAACCATGCCCCCCCAATTCCAGGCAAAACTCCCGCCGATGCCAGCAAACCCGCACCCAACTCATCTGCTTTCGCCCTCCAGCAGAACATCCACAGGAAGGCCGAAGCTCCTGATGAGCAACCCCAGCCGCCCAATGGCGTTGAAGTTCTCTTCATCCGGGCGAAAATCGGCCTCAATCCCCCCTCTCCCCGGTCCGGGGAGAGGGGATGGGGGGGGGGGGTCAAAGAACACTGCCAATCCCCTCGCCAACACTTCCACGACACTGTGAATCCAGCATCCTTCTGCACTGTCCGTGCTGCGCGTGGCAGGGGCGTTTCACCCCTCACCCCCGACCCCTCTCCCCGGTCCGGCAGGCTGTCGTCGTAGGCCGATTTGAGGGCCTTAGCCCCCCCGGAGAATTTTTAAAATCCACCCAAAAACAATGACGTTTTGGTTTCTGAGAGCTACCAGGGGCTCAGGAGGGACTTATTAGGGCGATATTCCACGCGCGCGAAGCGCCCAAAGCCCCCATCATGTTTCAACTGCGACTGTTTTCCCGTGCTCCGCGCGCAGCGTGGCCATCACTGTCACAAGTTTTTTGAGATTGAACGCCGT
>JBJTOP010000014.1:0-13548 GCA_046074645.1 Planctomycetaceae bacterium
CCGCCAAAGTGCTCGATATGATTGCTAAAACCCCCGAACAACTGCAGGAATACAATGCTCGCCTGAAAGCTCAGCGCGACGAAGAGGCTCGGATCATCTTCGGCCGGCAGCAGGGACTGGAAATCGGCGAGGCCCGTGGCGAAGCGCGTGGTATCGCACTTGGCGAGGCCCGTGGCGAGGCCCGTGGCATTCGCAAAGGAATGCTGCAGGGACAAATCGTGCAGTTACAGCAACTGCTGCGACTGCCCGTCAGCACTGCCGAACAGTTGGCCACCTGTGATCTGGATCAACTGGACCAGATGCTGGCGCAGCTGCAGCAACAGTTCAATCACCGCGACGCCTGATTCTTTTCCGTAACCTGCTCGTTCCCCGCCCCGCAGCCAATGCTCCATAATGTCCAGCCGCTGCGCTCGTCACACGGGACTCAGACGCCGGTCTGTTGAGAGATCCTGAGAAAACAAACAGGAAAGGCAATCGAGGTGCGATGCAGCGCAGGTGCGCACTGGCAAGGGCGTTTGCAGGGCCGTTTGCCCGCAGGCTGCCGCCATACGGCTGACCAGCGGCTGAGCGGTTGGGCGGAAGCCCCCGGCTGTGTTTAGCACCGAAGGTGCGCGCGCTGGCAAGGCCATCGGCGCGGCCGGATCGAGCTTCAAACACGCAGTGCTTCGTGCGTTTCTGATACGGTATGGGCCACGGGGGCACGCACCGTTAACAATGGATTGACATCCCCCGCACGCCCATTTTTTGACGGCACTTGCCGTCAAAAAATAGAGCAGGAGAATACAGGAAGGCGAGAGTAGACTCTCTCCTTTCTGCATTCTCCTGCTGTTTCCTCTCCTCTCTTCACGGTCAGCAACCGGCAACGCCTTATCTCGTTCGGCCACGTCACTGCGCTTCCACCTGAAACCCTGTGGCTCGCTGCAGCGTCAGTTGCGCGATGTTGAAGTCCGCGATTGATCGCGCGTATTCACGGCGGGCTGCGGCCAGAGCCTGCAGGGACTGCAGAGCTTCCAGTGGGAGGCCCTGGCCGTTCTGAATTCGTTCGAGGTTGCGTCGATAGGACAATTCGGCGGAATCCACTGCCTGCGTGGCGGTTTCCATTTGCTTTTTGCCACTGGCCACCCGCAGATGAGACTCTGTCACTTCCCGCGCCACTCGATCCATCACCTGCAACTGCCGCGCTCGCGCCTGGCCGATTCTGGCCCGCGATTCGCGTTGTGCCGCCTGTTCGCCCGCGCCCATCTGCCGCAATTCCCAGAAAGCCATGGCATCGGCATCCAGACGATCTCCCGCCCCTCGCAGATCACTCCCAAGCCCACCCGCAAGGCCGCCGTAGCTGGCCGAGAGCAGCACGCTGGGAATCAGCGGGCTCTGACGTTCTCGATTGAGTCGTTCGACTGCTTCTCCCACCAGATAGCGGCATTCAGCCAGCTCCGGTCGAGATGTGAGTGCGGTGGACACAAGCTGCTGCAGGCTGTCGTGTGCGGAGACCAGTTCCACTGGCACCAGTCGCGTGTCGGCCGGTTTCAACACCGTCGGCTTGTCCCATCGCACCTGCTCAGCCAGCCGGGCACTGGCCGCTGCCGCAGCCTCTTCAGCCCGCAGCTGTTCACAGCGTCGCAGTGCCAGTTCTGTCAGCGCGCGGTCGTGGTCCGCTTCCGTGCCCGCTCCACTCTTTGCGAACTCCCCTGTCGTTCGCTCCAGCTGCTCCACGAGCCCCACGACTTCGTCGCAAATCGCCAGTTCCTGTTCGGCCCGCAACAGTTCCAGATAGCCGACACCTGCCGCGAGCAGTGCGTCATTTTGAGCAGCCCGGGCACCGTGACGCCTGGCCTGAACCGTCTGCGCTGCAATCCGCGGCTGAAAAATTGCATCGGCAACGTGGAATTGAGCGATCAGGCCTGGTGTCGCTGGGGAACCGGCCCCCACAGCACCCGCACCCAGGCCTCCATAAACACTGCCTCGACTCGTCTCAATCACACTCCCGGCCACATCCTGAATCCGGCCCTCGTGCTTGTTGTAATTCAGGCCTGCACGCAGAGACGGAAGTTTCAGAGCCCTCGCCCGATCCAGCTGACCATACGCCTCTTCCACCCTCGCCCTCGCATAGGCGGCCTGAACACTGCGTCCTGATGCCAGCGACAAAGCCGTCGCGAGGTCAAGACGCGTGATTTCAAGGGTCTCTGTCGGTGACTCCGCCGTGGCTGCCGTCGGTCCGTCATCGGTCCGCACATCCGCAGCCGATGACGTTGCAATCGACTGCTTAGCAGGAGCATCCGCGAGCATCTGCACGGAGCCCGCCTGCATGTGGGGGGCGACCAGCTGGCAACCTGTCAGCCAGCCGCAGCCCGCAGCCAGAAATGCCTTCACCAGCCGCTTCATAGGTCCACACCCGTGCAAATCAGACCGCTGTCGAGCACCGTGCGAATGCGCTCCGCATCCACTCGTCGTTCAAATCGACAACGGGAAAGTGCGACTGCGTGAAGTTTGCGGACGGCAACAGTTATGCCGAGGCGGTTCCATCGCTACAGGCAGAAAAAACACCCCAAACCGCCTGGATTACTTCGGATTCGCAGCGATTTCCACTTTTTGTCCTTCCCGAAATGCGGCAGTATTTGCCGTGACAACGGTGTCGGATTCTTCCAGTCCCTGCACGATCTCAACATCGGTCGCTGTTCTCAGACCTGTCGTCACCCTGCGTCGCTCCAGCACGCCATCGGCCCCCACCACCAGACAGATATTCTCGCCGCCCTGCTGAGTCACTGCAGCTTTCGGCACGGCCAGGGCCTGGTCGTTCTGTCCGACAATCAGTTCCACATTCGCATACATCCCGGGTCGCAGAATGCCATCTGCATTTTCCAGATCAATCTCCACCTGAAGCGTCCGCGTCTGCTCATCCAGGGTCCAGCTGGTTCTGGCGACTTCCCCAGAGAACTGCCGCTGCTGCATAGCCGGAATCTTCACTACCGCGGAACTGCCACGATGAATGTGGACCGCGTCAGCTTCCGGGACTCGCGCGGCAATACGGACTCGCGTGGTGTTGACGATGGTGAACAGTGGCTTTGAACCGCTGCCGGCGGTTGCAAGGTCACCTGGATCAATATGTCGAGCCGCCACAATTCCTTCGAATGGGGCTTCAATCCGCAGATAACCACAAAGCGTCTGCAACCGCTGCACTTCGGCGACGGCACTTTCGCGTCGTGCTTCCATGGCCTGCAGGTCCGCGTCCGCTCGCACTGACGCCGCGCGGGCCTCGCCACGTCGCGCTGCCGCGGACAACACCGCTGCCGCCAGCTCCTCAAGCGAAGACTCCGCTGCCACCCGCTTCTGCATGGCCTCTTCCGCCAGCCTTGCTGTCACGGACCCGGATTCGGCCAGCCCGGCCAGACGCGAAGATTCGGACGTCAGACGCGCAACCTCCGCTTCAATTCGCCGCCTGCCAGCAGCCGCTTCCGCTTCTTCAGCCTCCGCAGACCGCTCGGACGCCGCCGCAAGCTGCACCGCAGCTTTTGCCTGGCCAATCTCGGCCTCGGCCTGTCGCTGTAACGCCTGCTTTTGACGCAGTTCATCCTCGAGATCCGGTGCAGACAGCACTGCCAGCAACTGACCTTGGGCAGATTCCTGATCAGCAGTGACCGCGTCGCCGATATCAACCAGCACCTGCTGGACAACACCGCTGCTTCGCGGATGAATGTCGGCCTGCATCCATGCCTGCACAAGCCCCGGCTGCTCCGTTTTCTGTACGAGCGATTTGCGATGCGGCTTTCCTGCCTGCACACGAGGAAGCTCCGTCCCCGTCGCTGCACCGCCCGAAACAGCACTGCCACTGTCGCTCACCTGGCCCTGACAGCCGGCAAGGACCAGCAGCAGCGACGCAGTTGCCGCAGCAGACATCTTCAGGAAGTATGGCCGCATGTGTTCATTCCTCACAATTCTGTGCCCGCAAAATGTTTGCTGTCCGGATCGCCCGGATGCAACGACGCTGAGGCGGCCCGTGGAGACAGGCAGCAATAGGCGGCCGGAAGCACCAGCAGCGACGCTGCAGTCGCAGCACCCAGCCCACCCAGCACAGCCAGTCCCAGCGGTGCCGTGCCCGACCCTGCACTGCCCCATCCCAGAGCCAGCGGCAGCATGCCGGCAAGCATCGCCGAACTGGTCATTAATATCGCCCGCGATCGTCCCAGCAACGCCTCCTCCGCAGAAACACGCGCACTCACACCCCCGCCCACTGCCGCACCTGACCCGGACACACACGCACCCGCTCGCCGATGCTGCTCGGCAAAGCTGATCAGCAGTATCGCATTCGCCATCGACACACCCAAACTCATAATCATCCCGATAAACGACTGAATGTTCAGCGTTGTGCCAGTCCCCCACAGCATCAGACTGCTTCCCGCAAGCACTGCAGGGATGGTCGTCACAGCGGCCAGCGCGAGGCGGAAGGACTGAAAGTTGGCAGACAACATCAGAAAAATGGCCAGAATTGCCAGCACCAGCCCGGTCCCCAGCCCACTTACCATCTGCCTCAGCGGAGGAATCTGACCGCGCAGTTCACAGGTGATTCGCCCCGGCTTTGGCTGTACACCGGCACGCTCTGCTTCGTCCTTCAGCGCGTCGTCCTGCTGCTGAACCCGACGAATCGCAGCATCCACGCGAACCGCCGCGGAGCCGAGATCGGCACCGTCGATATTCGCCGTCAGTGATAACTCACGCTTCATATTATAACGATCAAATTCACCAGGCATCTTTCCAGTGCTCAGCTCCGCCACGTCACGCAGCAGCACCGCACCGTCGGCGTTCTTCAGAACCGGGATTCCGCCCAGATCCGCCGCAGACTTCAGCGCCGGCTGAGGAATCTCAACCTGCACCTGATAACCAATCCCCGATTTGGGATCCGGCCAGTAACTCGGGACCACAAATCGACTGGAAGAAGTTGCTGCCAGTACAGAACGACTGATCTGGTCGGCCGTCGCACCCGCCAGACCCGCGCGCTCCCGATCAATCTTCACCTCCACCGTGGGATATTCAAGTGACTGCACGATCTGAACGTCACGCAGCACCGGCTCCTTCTGCAGTTCAGCCTGCAGTCGAACCGCATAGTCGCGATTCTCTGCCACTGATCCGCCACGAACAGCGGCCTCCACCGGAGCGGCCGCACCGAAACTCATCACCTCACTGACAATATCCGCGGGCTCGAACGAAAACCGCAGCTGCGGAAACTCCTCGCCAAACTGTTCCCGGAGCCGTCGCTTGAGCACTTCGGTACGCAAGTTCGCGCCCGCTCGGAACGCCACCCGCAGGATTGCCTCCTCAGGCCCCCGAGAAAACTGATAGACGGAATTAATCGGGAACGAAGCCGGCACTGTCCCCGCATATCCCAGCGACAGCGACACATTGCCCTCACCTGCCTCACGCTCAATCGCCTTCAATACCCTCACCGCATACTGCTCCGTCGCTTCAATATGCGTGCCGTCAGGAGCTCTGAGACGCAGGCGAAATTCTCCTGAGTCTGTGCCGGGGAAAATTTCCAGCCCCGCGTGCTGCAATGCCCGAATGGCCACCGTCAGACTCACCACGACATACAGCGGCACCACCAGCCAACGCAGCCGAATCATGCCGCCCGCCACACGTCGCAGCAGTCCGCTGAACAAACCGCCACCCAGTTCCGCACCCGCAGTTTCAACCCCAGCGGTCAGGACCGGTCTGAGCAGCCAGACGCAAAGGATCGGTACCAGAGTGCTCGACAGCAGGTACGAACCCGTCATCGAAAACATCACCGCCAATGCCAGCGGTGCAAACAGCTCTCGCGGTGCACCCTGCATGAAAAATGTCGGCAGAAACACGGCCAGCATACACAGCAGCGCCAGAAGTCGCGGCAACGCGGTCTGCTGGTTTCCACGCCACACTGCCAGTGATACAGAACCAGTCCGCCGCAACTGCGTGTGAATGTTCTCAATCTCCACCGTCGCCTCGTCCACGAGAATCCCCACCGATAACGCCAATCCACCCAGCGTCATGAGGTTGATCGTCTGACCGGTCAGCCACAGCCCCGTCACCGCAAACAGCAGCGCCAGCGGAATGTTCAGCACCACAACCAGAGCACTTCGCCAGTCGCGCAGGAACAACAGCACCATCAGGCCAGTCAGCGCCGCTCCCAGCACACCCTCCGTCGATAAACTGGAAATTGCTCGAGTGACATACGGGGACTGATCGAATTCGAAGGACACGCGAATGTCGTCCGGCAACTCCTTCTGCATCGACGGAAGTGCCCTGCGAATCTGACCTGTCACGTCCATCGTCGATGCATCGGCACGTTTTGTCGCGAGGATATAAACCGCACGGCGGCCGTTCACCAGTGCGTAACCCGTGGTCAGGTCCGCAGAATCCTCGATCACCCCAACATCCCTCAGATACACCGTGCGGTCGCCGGTTCGTACCGGAATTCGCCCCAGATCTGACAGATCCCGAGCCATCGCATTGGTGGGCACCGCTGGATACAGGTCCCCCACGCGAACGTTTCCGGAAGGTGCAATCGCGTTTCCTCGAGTCAGCGCTGTGATGATCTCGTCCGGAGATAACCCATAGGCCCGCAGGCGATCCGGATTGGCCCGAATCACAACTGTGCGAGCCGAACCGCCAAACGGCGGCGGTGCAGAAACTCCCGGGAGCGATGAAAACATCGGACGCACCCGAAACAACGCCAGATCCTGAATCTCGGCAATCGTTCGCGTCGCACTGGAGAGCACCAGATAGCCGACGGGAACGCTGCCCGTGTCAAATCGCATCACAAAAGGAGGCACCGTGCCCGGCGGCATCATCGCACGCGAACGATTCACGTAATTAATCGTCTCGGCCATCGCCTGAGCCATGTTGGTGCCAGGATGAAAAACGAGTTTCATCAGTGCCGTGCCCTGCACATTCCGACTTTCCACATGATGAATGCCGCTGATGTACAGAAAATGATATTCGTAATAATTCGTGAGCAACCCCTCCATCTGCGCCGGGTCCATGCCTCCATAGGGCTGACACACGTAAATCACAGGCAGATTCAACGCCGGAAAGATATCCACCGACATGCGCCGAATGGGCAGCTCAACACCGCGAACTCGCAGCCAGTCATCCACCGCCGCAGGTCGCACCACACTGACGCCAGCCAACGCCAGCACCAGCAGCAGAACCACCACCGTCTTCGGACGCCGCAATGCAAAACTGATCGGATTCATTCAAACCTCAATTACGCAGCCACGTCCGACCAGACACCTTGGTCCGAATACCCCACAAACTTCCCCCGGCTGTCACGTACAACGTCCGCCCATCCACGCCGCCAAAGGCACAATTGGTCGTCTCATCACGCGGTATCCGCACAAACTCAAGCAACTCACCCGCAGGGCTGAATACATACACTCCCGCCGTCGGCTCATCGGCCGATTCATGCGGCGGACTGGGTTTGTTCAGGCCCGCTGCCACGTACAGCCGACCGTCCACGTCCAGCTTCATTCCGTCGGGGCCCCGCGTTGTCTTCCAGTCGTAAAGGAGCGTCTGCGTGGCAGCGTCCACGCGACCGTCGGGCTGCAGGTGGAATCGCCAAAGCCGCCGGGCACCACCCTGCGAGTTATTGTTGTCGGCCACATACAGCAATTTGTCGTCCGGTGTTACCGTAATCCCGTTGGGCCGATCCAGCTCCCGCCCCAGAATCCGCTCCACGCGCCCGTCCGGGTCAATCCGATAAACACCTTCCACCGTCCGCCCTGCACTGTCCCGCAGCTCCATCGCCGAACGGTCTCCGTAACACGGATCCGTGAAATAGAGACGATTCTGCGAATCGAGCGTCAGGTCGTTCGGCTGGTTGAAACGCTGCCCCGCGAAGGTTTCGGCAAGCACCATCAATGTGCCATCAGACTCCAGCCGCGTCACTCGCCGACGAACCGGTTCGCAAATCACCATCCGCCTCTGCCGATCAATCAGCAATCCATTCGATCCGGCAGCCTCGCGGTAGACGGATTGAGTTCCATCAAGGGCGCGCAGATGAATGTCGCCACCACCGCTTGTGAACAGACCCTTGTCCGGATGCCACACCGGTCCCTCGCCAGCACCCGTTTCCTGCAGCAACTGCGGGGCAGCTTCAAACAGGCTTTCCGCCGAACCCGGCTCGATCGCCGTCGCCACTGCACCAAATCGGAAGTCCGCCCGCATTGGGTAGTGATCGGACAGTGTTGCCGTGGCCGCATCCCGCAGAATCACGGCTGACATCACTGTCGGCAACAGGTTGGGCGACACGAAGACGTAGTCCAGCCGTCGATCTGTGCCGTGGTCCTCGTCCGCTGTGAGCGGCGTTGGGAAGGTGCCCACAAACGGCATGTCCGCCCTTCGCTCACGCGCTGCAAGGTCCACAAATCCCTGGTCCAGAATCGCCTGAATCCCTCCGTAATCCATCCGCCCGTCATTCAGATTCCGCGCCTCCCGGTTGCGTTCGTCCAGTCGCCTGAAGAACGGCACCAGCTGTGAATCTGCATCGTAATGCGAGCGATCAACGGGCGAAAAACCATTGAAATCTCCGGCCAGAATGATACGCGGAGAATCTTCGTTGAGCGATTGAATGTCGGCCTTCAGCAGGGCCGCCTCGTCAATGCGGCGAGCGAAGTTGGAGGGATGAAAATGAATCACGTAAACCCAGATTCCGGCGATGCGGCAACGCAGCAGTCCGTGATGAAAACCATCGCGCAGCAGCTTCACGTCGGAAATTGGATAACGTGATGTGATCCCGGTGGAAAAGCCGTCGGGCTTGAGCAGTACCGAGTGGGCATGGCCCCAGGATGCAGCATCGGCGGACAGCTTTTCCTGCGTGTAGCCGTTGAGCTCCTGCAGGGAGACAATGTCGGGGGCCTGAGCCGCCATCCAGCGTTTCCATGCACCGTACCGCGGCTCGCCGCGTTTTGTAAAACCGTAATACACGTTGTGCGTCACCAGACGCAGAGTCCTCGGTGGTTCATCAGCGGAAGCCGCTCGCAGTGAAGACAGGAGGCTGACAACGAGCAGACAAAGTCCCAGGCACAGCGATTGTGCGGAGAGTCGGTTGAGTCGAGACTGATGCAGCATGAGACTGGTCCGCAGAGATGAATTCAGGGACAGGCGTTTCGCAGCACGAAACGCGACAGAACAAAGACTCCGTCAGAACGCTGGTCGTTTGGCTGCAGCGACCTTCAGAGAACTTTCGGTGCCGCAACCTCCGGCAGTTGGCAGGAGTTTTCCGGGGCTGCACAGGCCGGTGGGGTTGAACACTCGACGCACATCAGCCATCACCGCCAGATCTTCCGGCGAAAACAACCGCGGCATGAAACTGATCTTTTCCACTCCAATCCCGTGTTCGCCCGTCACACTCCCGCCCAGATCAATGCAGCGATTCAGAATGTCCTCGCTGGCCAGCAGCACCCGCTTGATCTGATCCGCATGCCGCTCGTCAAACAAAATAATCGGATGCAGATTTCCGTCACCTGCGTGAAATACGTTGACTATCCGCAGGTCGTACTTCTGTTCGGTCTGACGGATAAACTCAAGAATCTCCGGCAGCCGCGTGCGGGGGACCACACCGTCCTGAGTACAGCAGCTGGGGGCCAGACGTCCAATCGCCCCGAAGGCCTGCTTGCGGCACTTCCACAACAGCTGCCGCTCCTCTTCCGAACGCGACCGCTTGACTTCGCGAGCACCGTACTGCATGCAGAGCGATTCAATGATGGCCGCTTCGCCGTCCACCACACATTCCAACCCATCCGTCTCGATAATGAGCACCGCACCGGCGTCCAGCGGAAAACCAAACTGGAAGGCCGCTTCGAGCGCTTCGATGATGCCCTGGTCGAGCATCTCAAGAGCTGCCGGAACGATCCCGGCCGCGATGATCCGGCTGATCGCCGTTGTCGCGTCCGCCACAGTGTTGAATATCGCCAGCATTGTCCGACAGGACGATGGATCGCGCGTGATGCGGACCCAGACACGAGTCACCACGCCAAAGGTGCCTTCACTGCCAACAAATAATCCTGTCAGATCGAAGTCGTTGCCGCGGCCACACGGACCTCCCAGCTGAATCAAATCGCCGGATGCATCCACATACTCCACGCCCAGAACATGATTGACCGTGACGCCGTATTTAAGAGTGTGGGGACCGCCGGAATTGGTAGCAACGTTGCCACCAATCGTGCAGGCCCCCTGACTGCTTGGGTCAGGTGCGTAGTGAAAGCCACTCCCGGCAAGCGCTCGCGTCAGCCGGATGTTCACACAGCCTGGCTCAACCACCGCGTACCGATCCCGATGGCTGATTTCAAGGATGCGGTTCATGCGAGTCAGCGAAATCATGACGCCGCCACCCACCGGTAAACTGCCTCCAGCGATGCTGGTGCCTGCACCCCGCGGAACAAATGGAACGCCGTGCTCTGCACATGCGCGCACGATACGCTGGACTTCGAGCGTCGTTTGGGGAAAGACGACAGCCTGAGGCGCACTCTTTTCGATGACGTACGCGTCGCACTCGTAGACCATCAGTTCGTCGGCAGCCGTCACGACGCGTTCATTGCCAAGAATCTTCCGCAGCTGCTCGATGAAGGCAGCGGTCATTGGCCTGGCTGGGACAGGAGGATGAGAGAGCTGGATCATTTGCGTCTTTCAGCCTTGCAGCGGTCAGCGTGGCAGCGTGGCAGCGTGTCGGCGGTTAGCGGTCAGCAGTTTGTTTGTCAGCACATCGAATGTTTCCTGCCAGGCATTTTCCTGCTGCCCGCTTCCCTCGCTCCACGACCTGACCTAAAGCCTGATTGTTTGTGCGCGGTCGGGGCCGACAGAGACGAATTCGACGGGACGGCCGATGAGTTCCTGCAGGGTGTGGCAGTATTGTTGGGCGTTTGGCGGAAGCTTTTCGAATTGGGTGATGCCGGTGATGTCTTCGGTCCAGCCGGGGAGGCTGCGGAGGACAGGTTGGGCGTCGGCGAGATCTTCGCAGCGGCTGGGGAGCGTTCGCGTGATGGTGCCGCGGATGTTATACGCTTCACAGACGAAGAGTTCGTCGAACCCGGTGAGCACATCAAGGAGTGCAATGGTGATGGAGTCAACGCCGCTGATGCGGGCGCTGTAGCGAGTGGCGACGGCGTCGAACCAGCCGCAGCGGCGAGGCCGACCGGTGACGGTGCCGAATTCGTTACCCGCGACGCGGATGCGATTGCCGGTGTCGTTATTGAGCTCTGATGGGAAAGGGCCGCCACCGACACGAGTTGTGTAGGCTTTGGCTACTCCGATCATCTTCTGTATCGCACGTTCCGGAATTCCGCTGCCGCTGTGGATGCCACAGCCGGAGCTGTTGGAGGATGTGACGTACGGGAACGTTCCATGATCGACGTCCAGCAGACTTCCCTGGGCGCCTTCGAAGAGCAGCCAGCGGTTCTGGTCGAGCGCATCCAGGAGCCATGACGTCGTGTCGGTGACCATCGGACGGATGCGGTCAGCGGCAGAGGAATATTCGGTGATGATCTGGTCGGGATCCATCTGTGTCCCGTCAGGGTCCAGCGCATTCAGCAGACGCTGTTTGAACGGAACGATTTCCCGGACCTTCGCAGCAAATGAGTCGCGGTTGACGAGGTCCCCCACTCGGACTGCGTGGGTGCGACCAACCTTGTCACGGTAACAGGTGCCAATTCCACGCATGGTGGTGCCGATGGCCTCACGGCCGCGGGATTTTTCCAGAGCGGCCTCTTCCAGCAGGTGCCAGGGGCAGATGACATGGGCGCGGTCGCTGACAAGCAGTCGGCTGGAACAGTCGTGACCGCCGGATGACAGACCGTCCAGTTCTTTCAGAAGTGCAAGCGGATTGACGACGACGCCAGGGGCGATGACGGAGGTGATGTGGGAGTGCAGAATGCCGGTAGGGAGCAGACTGAGCTTGTAAGTGCGACCGTCAAAACGAACGGTGTGCCCAGCGTTGTTGCCGCCCTGGTAACGCACCACCACGTGGTGCGTTTCCGTGAGCAGATCAACAATCTTGCCCTTGGCCTCATCGCCCCACTGCAGACCGATCACAGAAGTTGCCGGCACTGATTCGCTCACTGTTTTCTGACTGTGTGTTCACCGAAGGCTCTGCCCATGCCCACCAGATCGATCAGCATGAACAACCGCAGATCGCTGCGGAGGCCGGTAATATAGTCAGAAATGGGCAGAGGCGAAATACAGCAGACGGAATTCGGCCGCAAGTGCGGCAGAGTCAACAAAAAAAGGAACCGACCTGTTTCCAGATGCGGTTCCCTCTGCGTGTGATTCATTCACTGATTCCGGCGAATTCCGCCGGTCTCCCCCGTTCAGGGAGTGGCAGGACCGGTGCAGCGGATCAGGTGGTCCTTGTCAATGTAGACCACTTCCACCGACTCGTCAGTGTGAGTGAACGGGATGGGCCAGTAGGACCGAATAGTCTTGTCGTAGTAGATGGTACACTTGTAGTGGCAGTGGTGCAGTCGAGCCGGGCCGACCAGCGGGTAGACTTTGCAGTCATCCAGCCGATCCACCAGCGGTTCCACCACAATACGAACATTGTTGATCTGAGTTTCCTGGAAGAAGGCAAAACCGCCAGCCGCGTCACTCGGCATGGCTCGCATCACCTGATCTTCACTTGGAGGATCCACACAGAAAACTTCACCCTCAACCGGATCCAGCACCGGCACACGGTTGTATCGCTCATCTTCCCACAGCTTGTCTTCGACCAGCTGGGTCTGATAGGCAGGCACAGGAACTATCGGCAGCGTTTTCCAGAAGGTCATGTAAGACCAAACCACGCTGATGAAGCCCCCAGTCAGCGTGCAGCCGCTGTTTGAGACCAGCATCAGGCAGATCGTCGCCAGCACCGCTGAACGCCGCAATTGCCTGCCAACCGTCTGCATTGTGCATTTCCCTGAAGGACCGGAAGGAATTGCCATGAATCTGTTCCACCGAAAAAACCCTAACCGTCGCTGAATGTCCAGCGTCTTCCTTGTGTATCGATCTCCCCGCCCCGGGACTTGTGAAAATGTTCGGATTTTACGGATCGAATCGGAAACAACGGTCCTGCCAATTCTGCCGGAGCTGCATCTACCCCCAGAGCAACGACGGTGCACGCCTTGTCACGGTGGAGCGGATCCACGCAGCTCAGCGGTTGGACGGAAGCCCCCGGCTGTGTTTCGCACCGCAGGTGCGCACGCTGGCGAGTGCGTTGGCGGGGTGAGTTCCAGGTGCCATGCACCTTGCAGCCGTGCACTCGGTGTCTGCGACTGCGGGGACTGTCCCCGGTGTTGCACAAAATGATGCGGATGCCAATAAATTCTCTGGGATTTTCGCTGCAGGTGCCATGCACCTTGAGGCCGTTTCGCACCTTAAGGCCGTCGCGATGTGGCTGAGCAGCGGCTGAGCGGTTGGGCGGAAGCCCCCGGCTGTGCTTCGCACCGAAGGTGCGCGCGCTGGCGAGTGCGTTGGCGGGGCGTTGGCAAGGGCCTTTGCCCGCAGGCTGCCGCCAGGCGGCTGAGGTTGCGATGCAAACCCTGGCGTTGG
>JBJTOP010000015.1:0-12375 GCA_046074645.1 Planctomycetaceae bacterium
TGCAGCTCCGTATTTACCGTGAGTTGGTTGAACGAACAGCTCTGGGTTGTTCGGCGAACGATCTGAAGTTGTCTTCGCAGAACATTGCCGATTGCATTCGTAAAATTCAGCTGACATTTAATCAATAGGTTACTTTGGTGGGTGACTTTGATCGGTTATTCAGCCACGTCGCAGGTCGGCTGGCTGCGATGGAAGCCTATAAACCCAAACGTGGCGGGCGGAGGGCCTGCATTCGCCCGGCCGCAAGATCGCTCCTGCGTTCCTGACAGTGGCGGTGTTGCTGGACATGTCAATTCAAAGCAATCTCATCTCGAAAGATCCACCGAAGCCCTGAACTGGCTGCCAGACGGTTGCGAACCGTCTTTGGCGAAGTCGAAAGAAGACTCAGTTGCTGGTGCGTCTGATGGACGGTCAGCACAGTTTGTGGTCGGATGCAGATGCGTGTTTGAGCGACTGCAGCGCTGATAATGTGATCAATATTCCTGGTATCGTGCATGTTGCGGAGTACGTCGGGAAAGCAGCGAAGGTCCTGGTTCGGCGTGAGGCAGCCCACGACAGGTTCGTTCGAGATCGCCTGCTGCGGATTCTGAGAGGCGACGTACACGGTGTTGTCCGCGGCCTGCGTCGCACAGCGACGGTTTAGAATTTGTCCAAAGAGAAACGCGTGGACGTGGATGCAGCGTGCCGCTATTCCACGGCGCACGCCAATCGCATGAAGTCTGACGAATATCTGGCAGCCGGCCTTCCGATTGCAACGGGTGTGATTGAAGGCGCCTGTCGCCATCTTGTTAAAGACCGCCTTGAGCGAACCGGCATGCGCTGGTCCGCCAGCGGTGCTCAGGCGATGCTTATTCTCAGATGTCTGAAAGCTTCAAACGTCTGGGACGAATTCCAACGGCAGTTACTCAACCCAACTCACCTCAAGGCGGAACCGCCGCAAGTGCGGTCACACTTGACGCCTGACCAGCTACAGCGAACTAAAATCCAAAGTGGCAAAATAGTCTTCCACAGTTTCCGCACGGCGAATTAATCGAGTCGAACGATCTGGCTGAATCAGGATTTCGGCGCAGCGGAGTTTGCCGTTGTACTGGAAGCCCATTGCGTGTCCGTGGGCGCCGGAGTCGTGGATGACAAGCAGGTCACCACGTTGGACTTTGGGCAGCGGTCGCTGAATGGCGAACTTGTCATTGTTCTCGCAGAGCGAACCAACCACATCGACGATCTGGTCATGCGGTTCGTGTTCGCGTCCCAGTACTGTAATGTGGTGATAGGCACCGTACATGCCTGGCCGCATCAGGTTGGACATGCAGGCATCAACACCGACGTAGTTGCGGTAGATGTTCTTGTGGTGCACGGCTGTCGTCACGAGAAATCCGTGGGGGCCTGTGATCATGCGACCGTTTTCCATGAGGATGCGGAGCGGATGCAGCGGGGTTCCGCCGATCATGGAGTCGTATAATTCGCGGATACTGTGACCAACCGCCGCGAGGTCCACCGGCTGCTGCTCAGGACGGTACGGGATACCAATGCCGCCACCCAGGTTGACGAATTCGATGCGGATTCCAAGTTGGGCGTGCAGGCGGAGTGCGAGGTCGAAGAGCATCCGGGCGGTCTCTGTAAAGAAGCTCCCGTTCAGCTCGTTGGAAGCCACCATGGTGTGCAGACCGAAGCGTTTGACGCCCGCATCACGAAGGAGCTTGTAGCCTTCAAACAGCTGCTGCTCTGTGAACCCGTACTTGGCTTCTTCCGGGCGACCGATGATGACGTTGCCTTCCCGCGCCGAGCCGGGGTTGTAGCGGAAGCAAAGAAGTTCCGGGAGGCCCGTGTTTTCGCGGAGATAGTCGATATGCGACAGGTCGTCGAGGTTGATGATCGCTCCCAGTTGAATCGCCTTGCGGTATTCGTGAGCAAGCGTGTTGTTGGATGTGAACATCAGGTCTTCACCCGTCAGACCCACTCGTTCGGACAGGATCAGTTCGGGAAGACTGGAACAATCCGCACCCAGGCCCTCCTGAGCAGCGATCTGTACGATGTACGGGTTCGGCAGGGCCTTCACGGCAAAGTACTCGCGGAATCCTGGATTCCACGCAAACGCCGAATTCAGCTGCCGGCAGGTACTGCGAATGCCAGCCTCGTCGTAGAGATAGAATGGTGTCGGATACTTTGCAGCAACCTGACGAACAAACTCGGCATCGAAGGGAAGAGCTTTGGGCATGGCTGGGAGTGAGGAGTGAGGAGTGAGGAGTGAGGAGTGGGGAGTGGGGAGTGGGGAGTGGGGAGTGGGGAGTGGGGAATGGGGAAGCAGACTGAATTCACTCATCAGAAAACTGAAAACCGAAAATCACTGAGTGATTCTTAATCTGGGATCGCCAAGAATCAACCAGTCTCCAATTCCGCTGCCGTCTCCGAAATCGACTTTGATTGTGAGCGTGGAAACACCTTTGAGGGACAGACTGAGCGGTATTGGCTGATCGCGACCAAGTATCTGTTGATCGAAGACGACGGCATCATCTGCTTGAATGGTGAGTTTCAGAGCATTTCCGCCGGCGTTAGCGAGGGCGTAGGTGTCATCGATTGCGGCGAGCGCATCGAGCTGTTCGTATTTCTGTGAGAGCTCCCAGGTGATTTCTGCGGCGGAATGCATGGCGATGCAGCGAGTGACCTCACGGCCACCGATTCGTGGGCGATACTGACCACTGGTACCGGGAATAGTGCCATCGAGTCGTGGTCCCCAGAGCAGTTTTTCGGCTTCCTGGAGTTCGGGGACTGCTGCGAGGGGACTGTCCGCGGGTTCTGTGCCGAGGAAGCGGATTTCGAGTGGCTGGAGTTCGGCGAGTGATCGCAGTCGTCCGCCGCTGAAGTCGATCTGTCGGAGCACTTCTGTGGGGCCTTCCAGCGAGTTGTCCGGGCTGAGCAGGAATTTGAATTTCGGGCCTGTGACAAGCAGCGATGACCCAGCTATGAGATCACCGCCGGCGAGGGAGGCGCGGACGGCCGGAATGGGGGCTGGTTGCCCGGCTGGCTGCCCAAAGACCAGTCCATAAACGCGACTGGCGGGCACGGGGACCGTTTCACCATCCAGCAGCAACTCAATTTTTTCGGAGCTGGCCGAACTGATGACACCAGCGAGGAAGTCGAGTCCTGAGCCGTCGCGTTTGAGGACAACGAGCAGGTCCTGTTCGGTCTGGCGTTGACGGAAGGCATCCCATGCGGGGCGGAAGCCGTCGTTGCCGGGCTGAAGTCTGACAGCATTGACGGCAGTGACTGGGAACGAGACCTGCCCGAGCCGCGGGGATAGCAGCGACACGGTACGTGCGGACTGAGCGACGGAGGAGCCGGAGAGTTGGCCACCGTTTCGGAGCCAGATTTGTTGTGGCGGGGCGTCGTTTGCGGGGGTTTCGGGAGCGGTGGATTCGAGCAGAAGCAGGCTGGAGAGCGGAATTTCGGTGCGCGCACTGTCTGATTCCAGCTGTACGGCGGTTTCCGTGATACCCAGCAGCGAACCCAGCTTTGTGGTGCCGTCCAGCAGCGTGATACGGACGTCGTCAGCGGGAAGCAGGAGCAGGGCGAGGATCAACGAGAGGGATGGGAGCATGGGATGGGGGTCATGCGGGAACGAGGGTTGAGGAACGACGACTGATGGACCGGGGGCTTCGGAGGTTGGCGGGACGCGTTATTTTTTTTGTTCGGCGAGTTTCTGAGTATAGCGGCTGATAGCGTCGAGGAAGTTCGGTGGGAACTGTTGACGGATGAGTTCGCGGGCCTGGACTTCCTGTTGTTTATCGAGCATTCCCCAGGCACCGTTTTCGGAGAGTTCTCTGCGGTCGGCGCGGCCATCACCCCGGATACCCTGTGTACCACCCTGCTCGCGGGGCTGTGCATTTTGCATGTTCTGCCCGCCACCTCCCTGTCCATTCTGCTGTTGTTGCTGTTGCTGCTGTTGTTGTTGATCTTCGAGTTCTTTCAGAAGTTTGTCGAGAGCATCGATTACTTCTGTTTCGCGTTTCTGGACGGGTTGATCGGCTTTGCCCAGATCCAGTCTTCGCTGGACGTCGGACATGAGTCTGGCGACTTGCGGAAGTCCATCGCGACTGTTGAGGGCTGTGCGGACTTCGGCCTGCATCATTTCAGCAACGGCGCGAAAGCGGGGCGGGATGTCGGGGGTGTTGTTGAGCAGCAGAGTGAGGTCGTTGCCAGCGGGGCCTGGCTGCAGGAGTTGGAGGCGCGAGGCGGCGCGGTAGAAGAAGAGTGAGGCGGGGTCAGCGAGCTGTTCGGGGTTGAGGGATTCGAGCAGCGGGAGTGCTTCGTCGTGGCAGCGATGCTGGACGAACCAGCGTGCGAGCCAGAGTTGGAGGTGGGAGCGGCAGAAGGGATCGCTGCGTGGGCCGGTGAAGTCCTGTGTGGTGGGAAGCTGGCCGGCCTGGCAGGTTTTCGTGAGCTGTGCGACTGAGTCATCAGCGGCGGCGAAGGCTTCGACGAGTCGATCGAGCGTTTCTTCGGCGGTGAGTTGGGTGATGCTGGGGTTGTCTGGCCAGAGTTGTGCGGCGGCAGCGGCGCGATCGGCGGGGATGTTGTGTTTCTGGATCCAGTCGAGCAGTTGCAGGCGTGCGGTGGCTGGTGGGAGTCGGGTGAAGGCGATTGCGGAAGCGGGTGTCTGGGCCGTTGGGGGGGGAGCCTGGGTAGCAGGATCCTGGGGGAACGGCGATGCCGCGGCCGTGGTTATCGTGATGCCTGCTGCGGAGCAGAGGACGGCTGCGAGAGCAGTCGTGGGGAACGTGGAGCGGTTTGAGCAATGGGCCGGCATGGCGGAGCTTTACTCTTCGGGGTCAGATTCATCAAGACAGGCGATGCCAACAAGATCATAGTCTTCGCGCTGAAGGATTTCGACGGGCACGAGATCTCCGGGCTGGAGTTCGGCGCCGGTAACGATGACGCTGGAGTCGATCTCGGGGGCGTCTGCGAAGCTGCGGCCGACGTAGACGCCGTCTTCCAGTTCCTGATCGATGAGCACATCCAGTTCGTAGCCGATAAAAGCATCCGCGTGCTCGAAGGCGATTTGCTGCTGAAGGCTCATGAGTTCATCACGGCGAGCTTCCTTGACGTCTTCCGGGAGGTGTCCTTCGAGCTTGACTGCGGGGGTTCCGGGTTCGAGCGAGTAGGTGAAGACGCCCATGCGTTCGAAGCGAGTTTCCTGAACGAAGTCTTTGAGTTCTTCAAACTGTTTATCGGTTTCACCGGGGAAGCCGGTGATGAATGTCGTACGGAGCACGACATTGGGGATGCGTTCGCGGAGTTTGTGAACGAGTTCGCGGGTTTGTCTGGAGTCAACGCGGCGCTGCATGCGGCGGAGCATCTGGGAGTTGATGTGCTGCAGGGGCATATCGAGGTAGGGGATGATAACGGGCGAATCGGCGATGGTCTGAATGAGTTCGTCGGTAAAGTTGATGGGATAGAGGTACATCAGGCGAATCCAGTCGATGCCCTGGACCTGTTCGAGTTCGCGGAGGAGTTGTGTGAGGCGGACTTCGCCGTAGAGGTCCATACCGTAGTAGGTGGTGTCCTGGGCCACGAGGATCAGTTCGCGGACGCCGTCATCGACAAGTTCGCGGGCTTCATCGAGAATCATCTCGATGGGTTTGGTGACGTGTTTACCGCGCATGGAAGGGATGGAACAGAAGGTGCATGTGCGGTCACAACCTTCGGAGATTTTCAGATAGGCGTAGTGTGAGGGAGTGATCCGCAGGCGAGCCTGGTCATTGAGAGCTTTGATGGGGGCGGGGCGGAAGAGCGTTCGCTGTTCGCGGTGCCCACCGACGAGTTTATCTGCGACTTTGGCAATTTCGTCGCGGCCGAAGACGCCGACGATGTGATCGATTTCGGGGATTTCTTTCAGCAGGCCGCCGTCCTGTTCCAGCCGTTCGGGGAGGCAGCCAGCGACGATAACGCCGCGGGTTTTACCCTGTCGTTTCAGATCGAGCATTTCGTGGATGACGGTTCGGGATTCGGCGCGTGAGCTTTCGATGAAGCCGCAGGTGTTGACGATGACGAAGTCAGCGCCTTCGGGTTCAGACACGAGTGTGTATCCGTCCTGTGCGAGGGCTCCGAGCATCTTTTCGCTGTCGACGAGATTTTTGGGGCAGCCAAGACTGACGAACGCGTATGTGCCCTTGACCATGCGCGGGTCAGAGGGGGCGGAGGCAGCCTGAGGAGCGGAAGGGGCCGAGGGATCAATGATGGGAAGCGAAGGCATTGCGGTCGGCAGGTCCGGGCGAAGGGAGGGGAGATGAGACACAAAAATAATACCAGAACGCGGCAAAAATGGGCAGGAAATCGGTGGAATTCCTGAAAAGTGGGCGGGGTTGCGGGCAGCCGGAAACGACTGCGGCCGCCCGTCGCGTTTCTGTCTGCGAAACGTTCACCCGGATTTTTCCCCGCTGAATGCTCAGCCGCGTTATTCGTGACGCAGGGCTTCGATGGGGTCAAGCTGAGCGGCGGAGCGGGCTGGATAGAGCCCGAAAATCACGCCAATCCCGACTGAAATTCCAAACGCCAGTGGCAGGCTGGAGGGCACAACCTGGGGCTGCAGGTTGGTGAACATATCGCTGAATTCTGACGTACCCCCACCGCCGTCGAAGAAAAATTTCAGGGTCAGCGATTTGAGGTTGTCGAACCAGAAAGGCGTGGAGAGTCCCAGCAGAACGCCGATGATGCCGCCACTGCCTGCGAGCACAATGGTTTCGGTGAGGAATTGCATGGTGATGTCACGGCGTTTGGCACCGAGTGCGCGGCGGATGCCGATTTCACGTGTGCGTTCGGTGACAGTGGCAAGCATGATGTTCATGATGCCGATGCCGCCGACAACCAGGCTGATGGCGGCAATCGATCCGAGCACAACGTTGAAGATGGTGCGAATCTGAGCAGCCTGTTTAAGCAGTTCCTGTGGCACGACAATGGAATAGTCATTGGCAGTGCGGTGATTCTGCTGCAGACTTTCGCTGATGACTTTGGACGTTGGCACGACCTGATCCACATCAGTGATGCGGAGTGTAATCTGATTGAGTTCGACTTCTTCGGCGCTGAATGAGCCCTGTCGGCGATCGATATCGAGGTCACCCATACGAACGCGCATGGTTTCGAGCGGAATGTAGATGTCCTGATTATATTCCTGTCCGGACATGCTCCCGCCGATTGCGGCGGAGGCTTCGCGGCGGCGAGTGACACCGACGACGGAGTAGCGGCGGTCGGCGATCTTGACGGATTGTCCCAGCGGATCGAGGTATTGAAAGAGTTGTTCAGCGGTGCCGGCGCCCAGGACACAGACGTTGGTTTTTTCGCGACGGTCCCGGTCGGAGATGAAGCGACCCTGGGCGAGAGTCAGGTGGTTCATATCGACATAATCGGGAGTGCATCCGACGATGCGGCAATTCATTTCGCGATGCAGGTAACGGCAGGCCTTCATGAGTTCTCGGATGGGGACGGCCTGGAGCACTGTGGGGATGGTTTTGGAGAGCAGATCAAAGTCGGCGCGTTTGAGTCCATAGCGGAGCACAAAGCTGTTTTGGTTTTGTGAGCTGGCATTTTCGCGCGGGGGTTTAACGCTGCGAACGATGATGTTGGTGGCGCCCAGCTGGAGCACTTGCTGCTGGGCCTGCTGGCTGGCGCCTTCGCCGATGGCCAGCATCGCGATGACGGAGAAGACACCGAAGACGATCCCGAGCATGGTGAGGCCGGACCGGAGCTTGTGCAGCATCAGGCTTTTAAGCGCCAGCTGGATGGTGCGAAAGAGGTTCGGCATGGGAATGACCTGGGAAGACTGGTGAAATGGCTTTGATCGAGCAGGGAGCACATCGGGCAGAAATGGTGTATCAGCCGGGGAAGATGCCTTCGCCGGCAACGACGCCGTCCTTCATGTAGATCTGACGTTTGGCAAGCCTTGCCACGCTCGGTTCATGGGTCACCATGATGATCGTGCGACCTTCGCGATTGAGCGTCAGCAGCATCTCCATGATTTCCTGTTCGGTTTTGGAATCGAGGTTACCCGTGGGTTCGTCGGCAAGGATGATCTCGGGGTCATTCACCAGCGCTCTTGCGATGGCAACTCGCTGTTGCTGACCGCCGGATAGCTGGAACGGTCGATGATCCAGACGATCACCCAGACCCACCATCTCGGCCAGCCGAGCGATCCATTTTTCTTCCTTCGGACCGATCCGCGGGTAGCCAGTGCGGTAGTGAACCGGCACCTCGATATTTTCAATTACCGTGTACTGCGGAATCAGATTGTAGGACTGGAAGATGAAACCGATTTTTTCGTTGCGGACTGTGGAGAGTTCGTCGTCGTCCATACTGGAGACATCGCGGCCGCCAATGATGTAATTGCCGCGAGTGGGGCGGTCGAGAGCACCAAGCAGATTCAGCAGAGTACTCTTGCCGCTGCCCGATGAGCCCATGATCGCAACAAAGTCTCCTCGCGGAAACTGGATCGTAACGCCGCGAAGGGCCTTCACCGGGACGGCCCCCAGCATGTAGTCCTTCTGCAGATTGATGACTTCGGCAGCGAGTGTCATGGGGGCGAGGGGGGGAAGGAGTTGGGCGGAGCAGGGACTGAACACTGAAGTCTGAACGCTGGCGTTTCTAATTCCCGGCGGGGGCTGGCGCACCACCACGTCCACCAGCACCGGCACCACCACCGCCGCCACCGGCCTGCATCATACGATTGACGGCTTTCTGCATTTCTTCAAGCGTCATTTTTCCGTCGCTGTTTTCGTCAGAGCGATCAAAGGATTCAGGGCGAGGGTGCTCGTCTTTTGTGACGACGCCGTCCTTGTTCTTGTCCATGCTTTCGAACCATGCTTTGGGATCCATTCGCATGCCACCCCCTGGGCCACCGGCACCTGGAGGACCTCCGGCTGGCGGGCCACCTGCACCTGGGCCACCACCAGGTTCACGTCCTGCACCTGGGCCACCGGGTCCGGCAGCAGCGGTCTTGCGATCGGGGGTGTCGAATTTCTCGCGATTCTTTTCCGCTTCGGCTGATTTTTCGGCTTCGAGTTCAGCGAGTTCCTGTGAGAAGTGGGTTTTGGGGCTCATGATCACCATGTCGCCTTCGGCCACGCCATCGAGGATTTCCATGTATTCGTCGTTGGCGTCGCCCACTTTCAGTTCGCGTCGTTCGGCTTCTTTTCCGGAAGGAGCGACCACGTAGGTGTAGTAGTGGCCGGAGAAGGAGACGACGGACTGTACTGGGATCTGGAGTGTGGGTTCCTTGCGGTCTTCGACAACAACGCGGATCTGGGCGGTCATGCCGGGCTTGAGTTTGCGAATGCGTGCGCTGTCATCACGGATCTCGACGATGGCTTCGTATTCCTTCAGATCGGTATTGGGCCAGCTGCCGGGGATTGGAACGGAGCTGATGCTTTGAAGGCGACCGCGGTAAGGGTCGCCTGGAATGGCGTCGATTTCGATTTCGACGGGTTGTCCGATCATCACTCGGCTGATTTTGGATTCGTGGATGCGTGCATCGATTTTCATATTTTCGAGATCGGGGAGGTTGATCACGGCCTGTCGTTCGCGAACGGCGGCTCCTTCTTCGATGACGACGGGTTCGCTGCCGCGGCTGCTTTTCTGGGAGGCGTAGACGACTTCGCCGGCCTGCGTGGCGACGAGTCGGCAGGCCTTGATCTGCCGCTGGAACATGATGAGTTTTTCTTCTTCGACGCCGAGAGTGAGGGCAGCGGCGTCGTAGGCGGCCTTCATCTGTGTCATCAGGGCTTCGCCTTCGAGGCGTGCGCGCTGCGTTTCGCGTTTGGAGTCTTCAGCGGTCTGGCTGAGTTCCTTTTCCTTTTTGGGGCGCGTGTATTTTTGGAGGACTTCGAGTTTACCTTTATTGACGCCGAGCAGGATCTGGGACTGAGTGACCTTGAGTCGGGCGCTTTCGAGCTGGTTGACGTTGGCGTAACCGAGTCGAGCCTGGTCACGGATACGCTCGTATTCTTCCTTATTGATCGAGAGTTCTTCTTCTGTTTTTTTGATGTCGCCTTTGACGGTTTCGAGTTCCTGCTGGTATTCGCCGCCGGGCGAGGTGTAGGAGACGAGGCTGAGCAGGGCGAGGTCTTCGGCGAGTCGGGCTTTGGCGACGTTACTTTCGTTGGTGGTTTCCTGGATCTCGATATCCTTGCCGGCCTTTTCCAGATTGGCCCGCGCGGTTGTCACCTTAATCTGCTGTTCCTTGTCTTTTTCGACGAGGGTGGAGGAGTCGAGTTCGCAGCAGACGTCGCCGGCGATGAACTCACCCTTGCGGAGCTTCTGGCGATCTTTGACGAGCAGTTCGGTGTGTTCTCCGAAGACGAGTTCGTAAGTTTTTTCGCGGCCGTCTTCGGCGACGAGTTTGACGGATTTGGTGGATTCGGAGGCAGCGTCGAGGAATTGCACGACGCCATCAAATTCGGCCAGCGTCGGGGCGTTGACCTTGCTGCCTTCGGGGACGAGAGAAATGATGGTGGTGGAGCCTTCGACGCTGTTGCTGAGCGTGGAGTTGCGGAGGCTGTCGACGGTCCCGTTTTCCGTGATGACGATCCGGAAGGGGCCTTTTTCGGCGCGTCGGGAAATCCAGGTGGAAGTAGCGGCGGTGCTGTTACCTGCGCCGAAGAGGCCTTTGACCCGTTCGGGGTAGAGTAACCAGGCTGCACCGAGGACCGGCACGGTCAGCAGTCCGAGGATGATGGGGATGGCGCGGCCGGCGCGTGTGGAGTGTGTTGTGGGGGACATCCGAAGCTGCCTTTAGTTTCAGTTTGGGGGGGCCGGCGCAGTTTCCTGCGAAACGGGAACAGGAGGGACATCAGCGGGGGAGTTTGCAGGCGGGTTGCTGCCCCCGGCGGCGGGCTTAGCTGATTGTTGCAGGTAAAATCGATCAGTCCAGAGGCCGCGGGCATCAATGTCCATGATACCCATATCCCTGAAGATGTTAAGCCGATTTGACTCATAAGTTACCCAGTCACCGATAAGTGAGTTCTGGGCCTGCAGGACGGCATCGAGGGCATTGACAAGGCTCAGAGCGTTTGTCTGCTGGGTTCCCTGGGCCTGGAGAGACGCACTGTCGTACTGCAGGGCCGCGTTGCGAACGGCCGTGCGATCGATGAGCAGGCGGTATTCCTGCACCTTGATTTGCCGATAGCTTTGGCGAATCGCCAGTTTGACGCGGTCTTCCTGTTCCATGTAGGTACGGCGAGCCCGCTGGAAATTCACGAGTGATTCCCGGTAGGTGTTGCGTTCAAGCACCTGATCGAGAGGTGTGGTGAACTGCAGTCCGGCGCTGTGGCTGGTGGACCGACGGGCATCGGGATTGAGTCCCTGTTTGCCGCGGAAAGTGATGTCCAGGCCTGCTTCGAGGCGATTTGCGGCAATTTCCACATCGCGTCGGGCATCCATCACGGCCGCTCTCGTGTTCATCAGGTCATGGCGGTATTCCAGCCCCAGTGCAACCACTTCCTCAACATCGGGAAATCTCATGGTGCCGTCGAGAGTGAAGGGGATCAGGGCGACTTGTTCGACTCGGAGCGACGCCTGGATGACTTCGAGGCTTTGAGCCATTCGCAGGAGATACTTGTCGCGCAGGTCGCGGGCTCCGCTGGCCGCCTCCGTCAGCAGCTCGGGAACGGCATAAGATTCAGCCGCCTTACGATCGCCGGAGCGGGGGAGTTCCAGCCACTGTTCAGGGAGTTCGGCGAGTTCGATGCGGCCGCTGTTATCGACATCGAGAGCTTTCAGCAGCGCGTCTTCGGATTCGTGGTTCAGGAGTGCTGTCAGCATATCCAGCAGTTCGCTGCCCACGGAAAATTCGCGTTCAGCAAGTCGGAACAGGCGAATGTCCTTGACCAGCCTTGCGGCAAGTTCCTTGCGTTCATCTTCGGATCGGAAGTAACGCAGTCCGAAAACGGCTTCCTGCCAGTTTTCGCGGGTGCGTTCGAGAAGTTCATCGAGGGGCTTGAAGTCTTCGCGTACCTGATCAATGCCAACAACGCGAAGCTGATCGCGAGCTTTACCGAGGGCACTGACGTAGGCTTTGACAGTGGCGAGCGGTGGTCCCACGGGAGCCGCATCGGCGCCGGCCTCAGCCGGCAGCAGGGCTTTGCCAAGTTCCTGCTGCAGAGCGCGAAGGCTCCCTTCAAGATCAATCAGATCCTGAGAGATCAGCTGGAAGCTGGTCAGCAGTGACTGGTCCACTTCCAGCTGAACGTTAGCAGGCAGTCCGAGATTGATCTTGAACGTATCCTGAGAATCCGCCAGCTGACGTCGATTGTTTTCCAGCGTGGCAAGGCTGCGGTTGAGCCGATCGCGCAGCTGCAGGTATGAAAGACTGGTTGTTTGCTGTTTCTTGAA
>JBJTOP010000016.1:0-13903 GCA_046074645.1 Planctomycetaceae bacterium
GATTCTGAGGCCGTTCAGTACCACCAGCACTGTGCTGCCTTCATGCCCCAGAACCCCCAGCCAAAGCGGAAGGTTGAAGAAGGATCCAAGCACCAGCAGGCCAATCATCGTGAAGGCAAATGTCATGTTCTGACGGACCCGACGACGCGATGTGCGGCTGATCCAGACAGCCAGCGGCAGTGCGCGGAGGTCATCCCGCATGAGCACCACATCAGCCACTTCCAGAGCCGCGTCGGTGCCTGCGCCACCCATCGCAATGCCGACCTGGGCAGCCGCAAGCGCCGGGGCGTCGTTGACTCCGTCGCCAACCATCGCGACCATTGCACCACCTTTGGACAGACGCGACAGCTGCACCACCTTCTGGTCCGGAAGCAGACCCGCGCGGACGTCGTCAGCCCCCAACTTCCGCGCGACCACACGTGCGACGCGTTCGTGGTCGCCTGTGAGTATGACCAGTTGGCGCAGGCCGAGCCGTTTGAGTGCCTGCAGGGCCTGGCTGGCTTCCGGCCGAATCTGATCCGCCACACCAATGACGCCAAATAACCCCGGCTCGCTGGTGTGAATCAGGAGCGCTGTGCAGCCGGCCAGGCGAATTCGCTCTGCTTGTTCCAGAAGTTCCGGAGACAGCCGCAGCTCGTGGCTTTCAAACAATCCCTCCCGCCCGACTCCGACCCAGACACCCTCCACCTGCGCGTGCACACCCAGACCTGTGTGACTGTGAAACTCCACCAGCGGCGTGTCAATGCCACGCAGACCGCGACGCTCGCCTTCCGCCAGCACGGGCGCCTTCAGCGGATGCTCGCTGCGATGCTCCACCGCGCACGCCAGACTCAGCAGACGATTCACGTCCGCTCCCGGCGGTGCCCAGACTTCCATCACGGCTGGTCGCCCCAGTGTCACTGTGCCTGTTTTGTCGAAGGCCAGCACTTCCACCTTCCCCAGATTCTCCAGATGCAGGCCACCCTTGAAGAGCACTCCCTGACGACCGGCCCGCGCGATCGCTGATAACAACACCGCAGGAGAACCCACAACCACCGCACATGGAGAAGCAGCCACCAGCAGCACCATGGCGTGGTACAGCGAATCAGGCCAGGTATCACCGTGGAGCAGACGCGCGCCCAGCAGTACCAGCAGCGCGGCCGTAAGCACTCCAATCACATACGGCTGCTGCCACGATTCCACAAATCGCTGCGATGGAGTCCGCCGCGACTGGGCTTCCTGAACCATGTGAACGATGCGCTCCAGAGTTGTATCGGCGACACCCCGCGTCATACGGACCAGAACACTCCCCGTGCCGTTGATGGTGCCAGCAAACACCATTGCCCCCAGCCCCCGTACCACCGGCTCGCTCTCACCCGTCAGCATCGACTCGTCCGCCCACGTCTCACCCTCCTCGATCACACCGTCTACAGGGAACCGTTCCCCCGGTCGCACTCGAAGCACGTCACCCGGGCTGAGCGTTGTGACCGGCACAAGCTGTTCCGTGGCACCGTCAACACGCGTGGCCTCCAGTGGCCGCAGCTGAATCAGCGATTCGATGGATCGAGTGGTGCGATACATCGCAAATGCCTCAAGCGTTCCGCTGAGTGAAAAGAGAAACAGCAGCACGATTGCTTCGAGCCATTCACCGATCCCGGCAGCACCCGCGGCTGCGACAATCATCAGCACATCCACATTCAACGCTCGATCACGAAGTGCCACAATCGCATTCCGCAGCGGGATTCCTCCCCCAGCTATGCAGGCCGCGAACGCAGTCGCGAGGAACCAGGGATGGGGCGCTGACAGGCCACGGAAATGCAGCACAGCAGCCGCGATTCCGAAAACCGCGCAGACAGCTGTCGCCGCTGCCGCCGCTCGCGGTGGCTCGGCTCGGGAAGCAACAGCCGCAGCCCGAAACGGAGCCGAGGGAGCTGGAGAAACGGATGTTCCGTCATTGTGCATTGAGATTCTCAGCAGACGCCGTGAATGCGAGGCAGGGAGGCAGTGGAGTCGGCGGAGTATAGCAGAGCAGATTTCTGAACAGCAGCACTCGTTACCGGGATTCATGCTCAACGCGGGAAAAGTCGGCGGTCGAGTTACCCATTTCAGACGCCGAAGCGTACGCTGTACACTGTCAGCCGGTCGCTGATTTCTGAACTCCATTCCACACGAGGCACACCACCGCCGCCACGTCAGGCTCCTCCATGTCCACCACCGCCGAATCCTCAATCCCCCTCTATCTCGTCGATGCCTTCACCTCCGAACCGTTCCGCGGCAATCAGGCGGCCGTCTGTCTGCTGTCCGAACCACGGTCGGATGCATGGCTCCAGAAAGTGGCGGCAGAAATGAATCTCGCTGAAACAGCCTTTCTTATTCCGGAAGCCGATGGCAAGCTGCGAATTCGCTGGCTGACTCCCACGGTCGAAGTCGATCTCTGCGGTCACGCTACGCTGGCTGCCGCCCATGCTCTGCAGGAACTGCATTCAGCCGGTCAGTTGCCCGAGTCCATGGCGGCTGCCCGCAGCGGAGGGCTCTGGAACTTCGAAAGTCGCAGCGGACGACTCACCGCAGAACCCACCAGCTCCGGCATCACACTCGATTTCCCCGCCCTCACCACGACCCCCACCGCCATTCCTGATGGTCTCCCGGAATCGCTGGGAATCAGCAAATCGGACATCGAATTCTGTGGACAAACTCGCTTCGATTTGCTGGTGCGGCTCCCGATCGCCGCGGCCGTTCGACGCCTTCAGCCCAACTTTTCAGCCCTCGCCGCCCTGCCAGTCCGCGGCGTCATCGTCACCGCACTCGGTGACTCAGCCGACCATGATTTTTTGTCTCGCTTTTTCGCCCCCGCCAGCGGTGTCCCCGAGGATCCAGTCACCGGGTCAGCTCACTGTGCACTGGCTGTTTACTGGGCTCCACAGTTCGGCCGATCAACGCTCTTCGGCTTTCAGGCATCAAAGCGGGGCGGACACGTGAAGATGGAACTGCAGCAGGATCGGGTGCGGCTGAGCGGCAAAGCGGTCACGGTGTCCCGCGGTGCACTCGTTGGCCCGGCCGCCGCACCCGAATCGAAAGCGGGATCACGATGACCTTCAACTGGGCCTGCCCGGTTCCCGCAGCAGCTTTCCCCGACCGCATCGCGCTGGCACACGGAGAAGGCGCCCGGCTCTCTCGCCAGCTGCTCCGAAATTTCATCCTGCCACGGCTCGACTCGACCTCTGCCGAGTCTCTCGGCAGCGATGCTCATGCGCCACCACGGCTGCAGGATGCAGCCGAACTTGTCAGCGGGGCAACTCCTCTTGCCTTCTGCACAGATGCTCACACTCTCACACCACTGCAGTTCTCCGGTGGTGACCTTGGTTCATTGGCGATCTTCGGTACAGTCAACGATCTGGCCGTAGCAGGAGCCCTGCCCCGCTGGATCAGTCTGGCACTCATCCTCGAAGAGGGCTTCTCCACTGAAGAGCTCGGAAGACTCCTCGACAGCGCCGCAATCACTGCTCGAACCTGTGGTGTACGAATTGTCACCGGTGACACCAAAGTTGTTCCCAGAGGTGCAGCCGACCGCATCTTCATGATCACCAGCGGAATCGGGGAACTGCAGCCACCTGTGCCGCCGGGGCCCGCCAGTATCCAGGATGGCGACTGCCTGATCCTTTCCGGTGATATCGGACGCCATGGTGTGGCAGTGCTGGCAGCTCGGGGCCAGCTGCAGTCAGACCTGAAGAGTGATTGTGGAAGTCTTGTTCCGGCAGCAGCAGCCCTGCAGGCGACCGCTGGTGAACAGCTGCGCTGCATGCGCGACTGTACTCGAGGTGGTGTGGCTGCTGTACTGCATGAATGGGCCACGGAGACACCACTGGCGTTTGAACTGGATGAAGCCAGGATTCCTGTGAGTCCGGCTGTTCGCGGCGCTGCCGAATTGCTGGGACTGGACCCGCTGCACCTTCCCAACGAGGGAACGCTGGCGGCCGTGGTGAGCCGCGATGCCGCTGCGAACGCCCTTCAGGCACTCCGGGATCTATCTGATTTCTCGAGAGCTGCCGTCGTTGGAGTCGTCCGCCCAAGAAGCCTCAGCCCCGTGCTCGTGCAGCGCGGAGCAGGCCGCCCACGGCCGCTCGATGAACCTGCTGGAGCACCACTGCCAAGGATCTGCTGATCTGATCGCTCAGTTGATTCAGAAGGGACGTTCCAGAACCAGCAGGCGAAACTGCAGCTGTTCAAAACCGCGGACGGGAAGCAGACGCTGATCGTACAGTCGAACGCTCCAACCCACTGCCGTGGCACATTCCGCAAACACCGCCGCGTTCGCCCGTCCTGCGTCCCCAATCCAGACTATTCCACCAGGCGCCAGCAACTGCTGCAGCGTCACGAGCAGCGGACGATGAGCGCTGCGATCGTAAAGAATATCGCTGCCGAAAAGAAAATCCCAGGTCCCCGTTTCCGCTGGCGGCTGCTCCCATCCAAAAATCAGTCCCGGTGCGTCCGGAAATCCATTGCGTGCCGCATTGCCCTGCGCCAGCTGCACTGCTGCAGACGACTGATCGGAGAACGTCACGACCAGGCCGGCAGCCAGCGCGGCAATTCCTGTGAGCCCTGCCCCGCACCCCAGTTCCAGGGCGCGGCGGCATCGCGGAGCTGCCTGCAGCAGGAGTCCTGCGGTCAGCGGTGCTGCAGCCCAAAGCAGACCCCAGTACGGATCCCAGCCGGAACTGCCCGCCGCTTCTCCGGCGATGGCATCGTCCAGCATCCGCTCCGGATCGGGCAGCTGCAGCTCAAATGGACGACCGGCAACCTGCAAAGATTCGATTGGCATCAGTCTGATCAGTCACATCAGTCAGATTGGTCAGAACTGGGAGAGAAACCGCAGATCGTTTTCATAAAAACGACGGATGTCGTCCACAGCGAAATGCTTCATGCAGAATCGCTCGATCCCCAGTCCAAACGCAAAGCCCGTATAGATTTCCGGGTCGTAACCGACGGCCTCGAAGACAGCAGGGTCAACCATTCCGGCGCCGCCGATTTCCATCCAGGAGTCACCCCACTTCATGTCCACTTCGACAGAAGGTTCGGTGAATGGGAAAAACGACGGTCGAAAACGGATTTCAACACCCGGTCCCAGAAAGCTGCGGGCAAACTGGCTGAGCACCGTTTTCAGCTGTGCCATGCTGACGTTGCGGTCAACCAGCAAACCTTCCATCTGATGAAACATGCATGAGTGTGTTGCGTCAATCGTGTCCGGACGGTAAACCCGTCCCAGAGATACGATTCGTACGGGAGGGGCGACTTTTTCCATCGTCCGAATCTGCACCGTGGATGTCTGACTGCGGAGCAGCACAGGACCGCCGTGAGTGGCACTGGCACAGGCAATGTAGAAATTGTCCAGCGGATCGCGAGCCGGATGGTCCTCGGGAATGTTCAACGCCTCAAAGTTGTGCCGCTCATCTTCAATCTCCGGACCATCCACCACCGTGAATCCGAAACGCCCCATAAGCTCCCGGAATTCTGCGATCACCTGAGTGATGGGATGCAGTCTGCCGAGACGCGGGCGGTCGCCGGGAAGCGTGACATCGAAATCGGAGGCCGCTTTTGACGCCTGAGCAACCAGCTGTTGCTGACGCACCTCCAGCTGCTCAGAAACCGTCGTGCGCACCTCGTTAAATCGCTTGCCAACGGCAGGCTTGTCCGCCGGTGCAGCACTGCCGACCAGTTTCTGCAGGTCGCGAATGCGGCCGTTTTTCTGTCCAAGAAACTCGATGCGGACTTTTTCGATGCCGGCTGCGTCCGTAGCCGCAGCGATGGCGGCAAGTGCCGACGATTCAAATTCAGCGAATGCAGCAGGAATATCCATGGGGAAGCGTGTCGAAAGTGATGGCGGAGTGGGTTTCTGCGGGCAGCCGAAGGTGACCTGCAGTGCGGTCGAAATGAGAATGTGCCAGAGTTTAGCAGGAGTCCCGCTCGGAAGAAACTGCGAAGCCAACCGGATCGGCATGAGACCGGAATGGCCCCAACCAACCGTCACCCGATCGATTGCGCCGACCTTGTCGTTCCAGTTCCTTTGATTGCCCGCTGCGTGGCTGGGAGGACGAGGAATTTCTGTGCACCGCGGCGGCAATTTTCCCTCACCCCGTCGTCGCTTACACCCACACGGACCGTCGCAGAGACGAGCCTGGGCACGGCCTTCAGGTGCATGGCACCTGAAGAAAAATTCAACCGCTGGCAATCTCAGCCGCATGGCGGTCGTGGGTGCATGGCACTGGCAGAGCACTGCTGACAGAACACGATTTTCTCCGAAATTCCGCCCTCGCTGAGCATTTCAACCCGCGGACTTGCGTCTAAAATCCTCGGTCAGACCAATTTCAGGCTCAATTCTCAAAGAACCATCTATGACAACTTCGGTTCCAGGCACTCCACCCGGCTCAGTTCAGGGACAGCGTTCCGGCGCAGACGAACTGCCCCCGGTGACACCTCCTTCTGCCGGTTTTATCGTGCAGCTGTTCGTCATCCCTGCGTTGATCGTGCTCGGCGTGGTCTCCGTGTGGGCCTTGTTTGGCAAGCTGGCCGACTCCGGCAGCGACTGGCAGCAGCTGGTGGCTGAACTGGGAGGGGGAAATGAACATCGCAGGTGGCGAGCGGCCCAGGAACTCGCACAGCTCCTGCACAACGAACGCCTCGCGCCACCAACCGAAACCGAACCTCTCTCGGTCAACCCGGCCGTCGCCCGTGCCCTGTCCGAACTGCTCAAAGAATCGCTCGCATCCGCTTCAACCACTCCCGAAACCATCATGCAGCAGGAATTCCTTGCCCGCGCCCTGGGAGGACTGGAAGCCGACGAACTGACTCTGCCCGTGCTTTCCGAATGTCTTGCCCCTGAACGCTCACCGGATGTTCGTAAAAGCGGCCTGATGGCAGTGGCTGTCATCAGTGGCCGGCATTTCGACAAAGCCATGGGTTTCCAGCCGGAAAGCGACAACGACGAACCGCCGGCGCCCCGCAAACCCCTCGATCAACCAACAATCAACAGCCCTGAAGTCCTCAGACTGCTCCGCGTTGCCGCTCAGGATGAAGAAGCGGTCGTGCGGCACATTGCCGCCTACGCTCTCGCCAACGTCAGCGGCCCCGATGCACTCAGGCAGCTCCGGTCCATGCTTGGTGACAGTAACCAGCAGGCACGAGCCAATGCTGCACTCGGACTTGCCCGTAATGGCGACACCGCCGCCATATCTGTCATCCTCGAAATGCTCGCTGGGCTCACACAGCCACAACCTCCGCAGACTGATTCGCCCGCACCCGGGTCCGCAGCCGAAACCGAAGCCCTGCTGGCGGCCGCAAATCTCAAGGCCGAGCAGCCCGCACTGGCTCGCAACTGCCTGCGTGCTGCCCGCGATCTCTGGACTCAGGTCACTGCAGACCAGCAGTCAGAAATCAAAGCCGCCGTGCAGAAGCTGGCCGAATCCGAACTGTTGATGGCCGACGTGCGTGTTCAGGCCCGAAACTTCCTGTCCGTCATCCAGTCACCCGCCGCATCCAACTGAAAGACACCAATGACCGCTCCCCGCGTGCTGCTGCTGGCCGGCGATTTCGTCGAAGACTACGAAATCATGGTTCCTTTTCAGACGCTGCAGACCGTTGGCGTACACGTCGATGCCGTCTGTCCGGGCAGACAGGCTGGTGACCGCGTGCGCACTGCCGTGCATGACTTTGAAGGCGACCAGACATACAGCGAAAAACCCGGCCACAATTTTACATTGAACGCCGGTTTCGACACCGCCATCGAGTCAGCTTATGATGGTCTGCTGATTCCCGGCGGCCGGGCTCCCGAATACCTGCGGCTGAACCCGCGCGTGCTGCAGCTGGTCAGAGACTTCAATGCGGCCGCAAAGCCGATTGCCGCGATTTGCCACGGTATTCAGGTGCTCTCAGCCGCAGGAATTCTGCAGAATCGGACGTGCACCTGCTATCCCGCCTGCAGCCCCGAAATTCAGCTCGCCGGAGGCCGCTACTCACAAGTGCCCCTGGATGCGGCCTGTGTCGATGGCAACCTGGTCACTGCTCCCGCCTGGCCCGCTCACCCGGCTTTCTGTCGTGAATTCCTGAAACTGCTCAAGGTTCTGCACTAGTCACCCGAGGGCAGTGCTCCAACTCAGTTCTGGTCCGGAAACCCGCACGGCCCCGTGCCGTTAACTCCAGAACGGTGCAGCGGTTCAATAACTTTCCATAGGGGCACTGTCGCCTGCTGGCCACGGTCACTGGGCGTTCACGGGGACAACTGGAGTCAATTCAAATGCCGGTAGACAAAAACGGGGCTCGCATTCGGCAGATGTTCAATGAAATCGCCGGCCGGTATGATTTCATGAATCACTTCCTTTCTCTGGGGACCGACGTCTACTGGCGCTGGCGGGCCGTGCGGCTGGCCGGAGCGACCGGGCAGGCCCCGGTGCTCGACGTGTGCACCGGCACCGGTGACCTGGCATTCGCCTTCCGCAAACGGGTTCCGGCAGATTGCCGCGTCTTCGCGACCGACTTCACTCACGGCATGCTGCAGCTGGCACGCCGCAAGCAGGGTGACAGGGATGTCGTGTTTCTGGAAGCAGACACGCTGTCACTGCCGTTTCCCGACAATCAGTTCCAGATCGTATCCGTGGCATTCGGCCTGAGAAACGTCTCCAGCACCCTTGGTGGTCTGCGCGAGATGGCGCGGGTGTGCCGCCCCGGCGGTCGCGTGCTCGTACTCGAATTTTCCCTGCCCGGAAACCGACTTCTCAGCCGGACCTACCAGTGGTATTTTCGCAGAATTCTGCCGAAGCTGGGACAGCTGCTGGTGAAAAACAGACAGGCAGCCTACGAATACCTGCCACAGTCTGTCGCCGAATTCCCCTGCGGCCCGCAACTCACCACGCTGATGGAACAAGCAGGGCTTGTGAACACATCCTATCACCCGCTCACCGGTGGGATCGCTACGGTCTATGTGGGAGTCAAGCCATAGGTGGTCAACGGACTGCCGCACTGTGCTGATGTGCCGTTTGTGTCTTTCCTGCGCTGCCGCCCGCCAGGCTCTCAGGGTGACTCCCTGTACTGTGGCTTTGCCTCCGGGTGCTGGTCAAGAATCTGCCGCATAAGTTTCACCATCTCCGGTTGCTCCGGTGCGGCATTTTTCTTCTCCAGCGGGTCTGCGGAATAGTCATACAGTTCGATCACTGCAGTGTCTGCTGACTGCCCAGGCGTCTTCCACTCGACGAGGCGGTGAGTTGCAGTGCGAATGGCACGGCCCAGCAACGCTCTTCCGCCCTGACCCGACCTTGGATACACGTGGATTGCGTGGTCGCGATGGCTGGTCGCGGGGTTTTTAACCACCGCTGCGAAACTGCTGCCATCGACCCCCTCGGGAGCCGGAATCCCTGCAAGTTCAGCCAGCGACGGGTAGATATCAACCGATTCCACGATCGCCTGCGTTTTTGAACCGGCTCCAGCACCGCTGTCGGGAAGCCTGACAATCAAGGGAATCCGCGCAGCCTGCTCATAATTGGTATGCTTGCACCACATACCGTGATCACCCAAATGCCAGCCATGGTCTCCCCAGAGTACCACGATGGTGTTCGTGGCCAGCTGCAGTCGTTCCAGTTCAGACAGAACGCGTCCGGCCTGAGCGTCCATGTAGCTCATCGCCGCGTAGTAGCCGTGAATCAGCGTTCTCTGGAGTTCTGTCGGCAGAGTCCCTTCGCGGGGAATGCCGCGATAATTTCGCAGCTCGCCGCCAAACTGCGGAGCCCATGAAGGAGCGCCGTCCGGGGGAGTCTGAATGGCGGCGATTGGCAGTTGTTCAGGCGCGTAGAGATCCCAGTATTTCCGGGGAGCGACGAAAGGCAGATGAGGCTTGAGGAATCCCACGGCCAGCAGAAACGGAGTGCCCCGCTTCTGTGCCGCCTGAAGTCGCAGAATCGCCTCGTCCGCGATCCTGCCGTCGGAGTACTCGCTGTCAGAAACGTCGGCCGATTCCCACGCCGCACCTTTTGCGTCGTTGCCAGTCGATTGACCCTTCTTCCTGCCCCCGCCTTTGGAGGACTTTCGAGCCGAAGAAGTCAGCTCGTCCGCAGAATTTTCCGACTTTGCATACGCGGAACCTTTGGGACGCCATGAGGGAACGCTCCAGGACTGAGCGTCGTCCTGATTTCCATGACCCACGTGGAAGATTTTCCCGAGGCTCTCCGTGTGATATCCGTGTCTGCGAAAATGCTGTCCCAGCGTCACCGCATCCGGAGCAGCCCGACGGAAATTTGTGGGCAGATCGTAAACACCAAGCGTCTGCGGCCGCAGGCTGGTCAGCAGCGCGTTGCGGGAAGGAGAACAAACGGCCTGATTGCAGTAAGCCTTCTGAAACAACACCCCGTCGGCGGCCAGTCGATCCAGTGAGGGCGTTCGAGCCTGCCTGTCTCCGTAACATCCGAGCACCGGTTTAAGATCATCGACACAAATCAGCAGCACATTCGGACGCTGCGGATCCGCCGCAGCCGCACACTCTAAAAAGTTCGGAACGCAGCAAATGATCACTGTCAGGAATCGAAGATCGGCCATGCGACGGCCCCCGCGGCTGGAGAAGGAAAACGCCTGAGACGACGTCGGAGGATATCGACAGAGCGATGATAAAGCACTGCCAGCGACCGCAGGAGGCGGTTTTTGTGAGTGGAAGCATTCAGGAAACAGGAATCCGCAAAGGTGCCATGCATCTCAACCACGGCCATTTCAGGCAGTGTCATGGTTCCTGAGCCAGCTGCTTTGTCAGGTCGGGCAGCCGAACCACAGCCCCCTGCTGAGCGCGGCTCATTTCCGCTGCCTGCAGCAGGGCAAAGATCTCCAGAGTTTCCTGCGGTGTGACCGGCACAGGACCGCCTTTGAAGAAACGCGCGATCTCCACAGCGAGGCCCTCGTAGCCCACGTAGCGATCGTCTGTCGGCACCACTCCCTTGACAGGCACACCGTGTCCGTAGATACCGGCCGGGGACACTCCGGACTCACCAAAAACCGTCGCACTGTACTTCACGGCACCCGTCTTGATCCCCCGATAGCTTCCCACACGTCCATCGCCCCAGACCGCCGTAATCAACTCCGCTGTGGGCGTACCGGTACTGCTGACTGAGACAACACCTGGGCCCATGATTGCGTACAAAGTTTCGATGCTGTGCAGCGGGCGAGTAAACCGGTCGGCATCAGGAGCATCCACGGTCCATCCGCCGTAGACATCGCAGCCGATGACCTTACCCACCTCCGGATGATTTCGCATGCCGCTGAAGCCGGCGCTGTACCGATGCTGCGAACTGCTCCAGCACGGCGTTTTCGTTTCAGCAGCTGTCTGGAAGATCCGCACGGCATCCTCTGATGATGCCGCCAGCGGACGCCCGATGAACAGTCGCTTGCCAGCTCTCAGCACCGCTGCTGCCTGCTCAGGATGCAGCCGACCGTCCAGACTGAAAATCATCACGCAGTCACATTTTGACAGCAGCTCCTCGACTGATCCCACCATTTCGATCGGTGGCACGGCGTCCAGTGGATCCTTCGGACTTTGATACATGTTCAACAGCTGCTGCTTCCACTGGTTCTGCAGTTTTTCGCTGTCCGGGTAATCCGGACTGACGACAGGATACGCAGCCACAACCTGAACACCGGCAAAATCACCTTCAGCACGAGGGCGGTTCAAAAACTCTGTGTATGCCACTGAACCGAAATTGTCGATTCCAAGGATCCCGACGCGCACGTCGTCGGCAACGGCCACCACAGAATTGCCCGACAAAATCATCCAAAACAGCAGAATGACTGATAAACGGTTTGTGTTCGCCACAGAAGGCTCCTGAAAGCTGCAGTCCTGATCAGACAGTTGCGGATACGGTAGCTGAGTTCTGAGTCGATGAAAACCGCAAAAGTACCATGCACCCGAATGAGGCGCTCTCCGGCGCGCGCACCTTCGGTGCGAAACATCGCCGGGGGCTCCCGCCTAACCGCTGCGCCCAACCGCTGGGCCCAACCGAAATCCCAGCCGCATGGCGGCAGCCTGCGGGCAAACGGCCCGGCAAACGGCCCGGCAAACACCCCGCCACCGGCCATCGCGCAGCACCGCACATTTTTCCCCTTTTCCCCACTTTTTTCGGGAAGATTCCATCCAGTCCCACGCTATCCTCCGGGGTACGGCGTTCATCCTGCACACCGTGATGCGGATTCAAATCATGCACTGCAAATCTGGTATTCTCGCACTTTTCTGCTTCGCCGCTGCCGTCAGTGCCCAGGCACAGCAGGACATCAGGGCCATCAATGTCAGGCCGACCGGCCGCAACGCACTGCAGCCACTCACGACCGTCGCCCCCAGCGGGAATGCGGGCCTGTTTGTCGGCGTGAATGACTTCACCAAAGACAGCGGCATCGACGCCCTGAATTTCGCGGTCCACGATGCCATCGAACTTGCTTTCCTGTTCGTCGTCGAACTGAAACTCATTCCCCCCGAAAACTGCGTCGTGCTGATCAGCGGCAAACCCGCCGAAAAAGCCGTCGTGATTCAACAGCACCAGCAGTTGCTGCAGCAGCTTGGTGTCCGGTTCAGCCCGGCGGATCGCAATGAAATTATCAACACCTTCGTTGAACTCGCGGCAATTGCCACGGTCAATTCTGAACTGCTGGTCTGTGCGTTCAGTTCCCACGGTTTCAATGAAGACAAAATCGCCTACGTGATGCCGCAGGACGGGTTCAGAAAACTGTTGCGGGCCACCGCTGTTCCCGTCGATGATCTGGAAACCTACATGACCAGCTCAAAAGCGGGCCATCGGCTGTTTTTCGTGGATGCGTGTCAGGAACGAATTCCCGCGAAGGGCAATATGCCTGTCGGCCCGGGTGCCAGCCAGCTGCTGATCGATGCATTGCTGAAGCCCACAGGTCAGGCCAAACTGGTCTCCTGCAGTCCCAATCAGTTCAGCTTTGAAAACGCCGCTCTTGGCGGTGTGGGCCATGGCGTGTTCACCTGGCACGTGCTGGAGGCTCTCCGCGGCAGTGCTCAGGCGGATGCCCAGAACTTCATCCGTCTGGGTGCCGTCTCGCGTTATGTTTCTGACGGAGTGCAGAAATGGGCACAGGACAACAAGCGTCCGCTGCAGACGCCGCTGCTGCAAAGTCCTGAAGCAACTCGTGATCTGCCGCTGGCTCTGCGCAGCACAGATCTGCAGACTGTGGTATCGCAGCTTAAAGCACGCCGGACGGACAACAGCTTCACGGCCGAATTTCGAGACCGTCTGCTGCGGGGCCTGAACAAAATCAATCCTGCGGTGGAATCGGATCAGGAACTGCTGCAGAGCACTCAGGCATTTCTGCGGGGCGAGCTGTCCATTCGAGTTTTCACAGCTTACGCAACGGCCGATCTGGACCGGATTCTGTGGACCATGAATGCTGCTGCCGTCCCCGTGACCAATTCCATCGGTATCGTCCTGCAGCCAATCCCTGCGGGAACGTTCATGATGGGTTCGCCGCCCAGCGAGAAGCCCCGTTTCGACGACGAAACTCAGCATCAGGTGACGCTGACGAAACCGTTTTCCATGGGCCGCACCGAGGTGACTCAGGGACAGTGGAAGAAGGTCATGGGCACGGAACCATGGAAAGGGAAGGAGTACGTTCAGGAAGGGGACGACTACCCGGCCGTTTATGTCAGCTGGGACGACGCAGTGGAGTTCTGCAAAAAGCTGAGTGTGATGGAGGGCAGAGTGTACCGACTGCCGACGGAAGCCGAATGGGAGTTCGCCTGCCGCGGCGGGACGAAAACGGCGTTTAGTTTTGGGAATGATGAAGCGGAACTGGGGAATTATGCTTGGTTTGATGGGAACGCAGAAGCCATCGGTGAAGACTACGCGCACCGGGTGGCGCAGAAGCTGCCCAACCCGTATGGTCTGTT
>JBJTOP010000017.1:0-32854 GCA_046074645.1 Planctomycetaceae bacterium
GCGGGGTGATAGAATCGTTACAAACCGAAGAGTCTGCGGAGACCGCGACTGGTAGGCGGGTGTCTGGGACAGTCCCCGCGGGCGCAGACACCGTGGGAAATGAGTTTGGGCGGTGGCCGGCAAGCGGGGCTCGTTACGGCCCTGAGGTGCATGGCACCTGCAAGAAAACTGCGACGGTGCTTTGGATCTGCTGCACCGTAACAAGGCGTGCGGGGGGGTGTGAATCCCCCGGTAACGGTGCGTGTCAGGGCGGCCAGAACCGCATCAGGAACGGACCAAAGCCTGACCGGCCGATTGACATCGACCGCACGCCACACTGCGTTTTGTGACATGATCCAGCCGCGGTATGTCAACTGGCAGATGGACCTGAAATCTCCCAACTTGCCCGTGTTCGCGCCGTTTCACCATCCCAGCCGGGGGCTGCCGCCCAACGCCCGCAAACGCAGCCGCATGGCGGCAGCCTCGCCCTGATGTCTGCTACCGGAAAACGCAGTGTATTTGCTGAGAACTGTCCTTGCAGGCCGAAAACGCAGCGGCCATCGCCTCAATGCTGTTCTTCGCATCTAAAGTTTGGGAATTCTTTCTTCAGCCGGAACATCTCAGGTGTGAATCCTGCCGGGACCACTGTGGATGCGTTCTGATCGGTCAGAGCGTGCAGTGTCTGCATCAGCGGGATACCGATCATGCCGGAAACATTTGCAGAAGTTGTGATGCGGGTAGAGGCGTTTCAGTTTGATCCTGAGCCGTGCGCACTGACATTCCCGCAGCGACTGGCGCGGGAGAACCGCTGGAGTTTGGAATTTGCGTCGCGCGTGATTCGTGAATACCGCCGGTTCTGTGTTCTGGCAGTCTGCAGTGGCCATCCGGTGACACCCAGCGAACAGGTGGATCAGGCATGGCACCTGCATCTGACATATTCTCGTTCCTACTGGAACCGTTTCTGCCCGGAGGTGCTGCGGATGGAGCTGCATCATGAACCGACTGCGGGAGGTTCGGCGGAGGGCAGGAAGTTTCGCGACTGGTATGGAAGGACACTGGAAAGCTACCAACGCCTTTTTGGAGAGAGTGCTCCAACGGACATCTGGCCGTCTCCTCAGCAGCGGTTCGCCAATGCGGGGGACTGGTGCTGGGTGAATCGTGGCCGCGTGTGGATCATTCCGCGGCCGACACGAGCGCTGTGGGCGATTGACCTTGTATCCATTTTCATTTTCGTTTTTTCCGGGGGACTGGGACTCTTTTCCGATTGGGACTTAATCGTCTGTGTGCTGCCAGCTCCCATCGCCATGTTCGCCATGGTCGCCATGGTCGGCATGGTCGGCATCTGGCTGACTCATTTCCTGTTGGTTTGGAGTGGTCTGAAACCCCGTTCCCGGCCCGAACTGATGTCTGTGGACAGCATACCGGAAAGATCATCCGAGGACACAATCGCTGAATTGCTTGCGAAGACAAATTCGAGACTGGAATACTTTGCGGTGTTGATGAACGAAACAAATCACCTTGCTGCGCTCTCATTTGTCAGGCAGCTGCAGGAGGGGCGAATCGAGGCAGTCGCGGATCCGGAGGATGCCTCCGTGCTGAGCCTTGTCGCAGTGCCCGGCCGGGCTCCACAGGCACCATCGCTCGACGCGGAGATTTATGGGTCGATACGGAGCGGAAAAACGTCCGCGGAGTGGCGGATGATGCTTGCAAGACATCGCGCAGCAGTGGAAGCGGAAATGATACAGCGGGGGTTGGTTCGAGTTGGTCCTTTTCCGATAATCGTTTCCGTGGCCTGCTGCTGCGTCGCAACCGTTTTGTTCACCATCGTCGTGTCGACGAATGTGTTCATCAGACTGAAGTTTCTGGCCCCCTGGCTGATTCCGGGCTCGTGGGTTCTCATTACAACCTCCTGGGTTCTCATTATAAAATGGTTCCGGAAACAGTTCAGGCTGTCGGCAGCCGGCAGAAAGCTCTTTGGAGCCGGCGGGAGCCGCATTGATTTGCTGCTGCGCAGCGAGCAGGACAACGTCCTTGCTGCTGTGGCGAGGAATGGCTTTTCAGCGCTGGATCAACGGACCAGTTTCAGCGGATTTCAGTGGGCCTGCCTCCGCGAGCAGCAATTAGTCAGAGGTAAGCCCTCTGACGACAGCGGAGGCACCTCCGGATGCGGTGGCTGCGGTGGCTGCGGTGGCTGCGGCGGCTGATGTTGGGCGGGGACCGCCGACTCCTGGGTCCAGGTGTCATTGACTCCACGCTTGTTATACAAGGGGGTTCACAGGATCAGGGCAGGAAAACGAATTCGTTACTGTTCAGCAGAGCGCGGCAGAAGGACTGAAGGTGGTCTGTCTGGATGAGTTCGAGTGAGTCCTGCAGTTCCTGCGGATCGGGGTTGCGACCGAAGCAGAGCTGGAATGCGCCGGTGATCTGGTTGGCGGGCTGCGGTCCGAATTCTCGCTGCAGGCGTTGGGCGAACAGCTCGGATTGCTGGAGGATGAAGCTGCTGTTGAACAGATTGAGTGCCTGGAGGGGGGTGGTGGAGCGGCTGCGTCTGGGGACGGAGGTGGCAGCGTCGGGGCAGTCGAAGATTCCGAAGACGGCTTCTCTTTCGAGCCGCACGCGGGTCTGGTAGATCATGCGTCGCCATTCTGGTGGTCCCCAGGAGGAGCGGGGGAAGTAGTGTCTCACGTTTTCCAGCTGGACTTCGAAGGCATTGAAGCCGGGTCCGAACATTTCCGGATTGAGGACTCCGGTGACGGCCAGGATGCAGTCGCGGATGGGTTCTGCTTCGAGCCGTCGGGGCGGGAATCGCCACCAGAGTTCAGTGGCGGCGTCGGCTTTGACAGCAGCTGCGCGGGGTTCACCGTTTTGCTGCCACGTGGAGGATGTGAGGATGAGTTGCTGGATGTGTTTGATGGACCAGTTGCTGCGGACGAGTTCTGAGGCGAGCCAGTCGAGGAGTTCGGGATGGGTGGGTGGAGTACCGGCGAGACCAAAGTCGCTTGGTGTGGCCACCAGTCCGCGGCCGAAGTGCCACTGCCAGAGGCGATTGACGATGACTCGAGCGGTGAGCGGATTGTCGTCAGCGGCGACCCAGTTGGCGAAGGCGAGTCGACGTTCCTGTTCGGTGGATTGTTCGGTGAGAGGAAGGTTTGTGAGGAAGCTGATGCCATTTGGCGGGACCTGTTCGCGGGGAGCAGCGGGTTCACCGCGGAAGAGTCGATGCGTAGGTCCTGGCTGGCGGAAGTTGCCGGCGTAGATCGTGGTACCGGAAGTGAGCTGCGTGCGGCGTTTTTCGGCAGAACGGAGTTCAGCGAACTGTGCTTCAGCAGCGCGACGTTCATCGGCGGTACCTCTGGAAAAATCGTATTCCGGTTCGGTTACTGCATCACCGAACGGCTTTCGGTCTTCTGATGAGGCGATTGTTTTCCAGACACCGTCGTCACCAGCGGCTTCGATGCGATACCGCACGGCGACGCGGTCCCTGAACTGTCCCTCCCGATCGCGAGCCCATTCGATGCGCTGAATGGGAGTGGCTTGCGGGAAGTTCAGCTGAATCCAACCGGTGTCTTTGTCGGCGATCCAGCTGTGGTTGTTTCCATGCAGTCCATCGTGGATATGTTTGAGCTGATGGATGGCATAGCCTGGCAGGGTTCCGGAAGCTTCTGCGGTGGTGCCGTGGGATTCCAGTGCCACGTTTGCAGAGCCGCTGAAGACCTGCAGTTCATCGATGCAGGGTTGAGCTGAGCTGGAGGCTTCGATGGTGAATCGCAGGCTGCGGGCGAGCAATTCCGGGAACAGTTCTTCGTTGAATGTGGCGGTGACGGCAGGCCGCAGCGGAATTGTGGACTTAAGCCAGGGTTGCAGCTGCCTGCGGAGGCTGGTGATCCTGTCAGAGAGGCTGGCGGCTTCGGCGGCAGCGGTGGGATCAGGCGGCAGATTACGTTCTCCGTGCTGAACGCCGGCGAAGACTGCCTGCACGGCGTAGTAATCGGTCTGTCGAATGGGGTCGAACTTGTGATTATGGCAGCGGGCACAGCCGAGGGTCAGTCCGAGAAAGGCTGAGGCGGTTGTGCCGATCACATCATCCAGTTCATTCTGCCGCTGCATCAGGGTCAGGTTGATGTCCGGACTTTTGACGATGTCCACGGGACCGGCAACGAGAAAAGCGGTGGCTTCGGGGGTGTTCAGGGCATCACCGGCGATTTGTTCGCGGAGGAACTGATTGTACGGTTTGTCATCATTGAAAGCGCGGATGACGTAATCGCGATAGGGCCACGCGTTGGGGCGTTCGCGGTTGGTTTCGAAACCGTTGGTTTCCGCAAAGCGAACAAGATCCAGCCAGTGCTGGGCCCAGCGTTCGCCATAGCGGGGACTGTCGAGGGCTGCCTGCACGGTTTCAGTCCACGCGGCTGCATCACTGCGAGCAGCAAAATTGTGAACGTCAGCGGGAGTCGGGGGCAGGCCGTGCAGGCTGAGGGACAGGCGGCGGATCCGCTCGACTGTGGACGCGGGAGGATTGGGTTCGATTCCGGCCTGCTGCAGCCGCTGTAGAATCCATGCGTCGATCCCGTTGCGGACCCATGAAGAATCGATCGTTGGCGGGGCCTGAGCGGTGAGTGGTTGAAAGGCCCAGTGACTGGTGGTGGGAGTATCGTCGTTGGGTTCTGATTCGGAGCCGGACCAGGCGGCGCCGCTGGCGATCCAGCGTTCGAGGAGCCGGATTTGATCTGCGGTGAGTGGATCGGCGGGTTCCGGTGGCATGCGTTTGCCGGCTTCTTCACCGCGGACGAGTCGCAGCAGATGGCTGATTTGCGGTTTGGCGGGAATGATGGCCGGTTCTCCGGAGTCGCCGCCGCGGAGCAGGCTGGCGTGGCGGTCGAGTCTGAGACGACCTTCCTGGGTATCAGGGCCGTGGCATTCATAGCAGTGGCTGGCGAGCAGCGGCTGAATATCACGGGCGTAGTCGATCTCGTCGGTGCCTGCAGCGTGTGCGGCGACAGCAGCATGAGTGCCAGACGCTGTGATGGCAGAGAGAAGTATCGGGAACAGCAGCGGGCGGAGGGGTTTGAACATGTCAGGCGGCCCGATCAGTGAGGCAGGAGAGAGTGCGGAGCGGTGAATTCTGGCAGTGGACCGCCTTGGAAGTCCAGCCCGGGCGAGTGTGGGGGCAGGTGAATTCAGATGGAACTTGCCCGAATTTGCGGCTGCGGGATATATTCACGCCACTTGTCAACGAAAATCCACTCCGATTTCCTGTTTTCACCCCAGAAATCCTGCGAATGCAACATCTGCATCCCGTCCGAATCCCCCGGATTTCCCGTCGGCGTGTGCCCGTACTTTTGGGAGGGCTGGTGGCTGGACTGCCCAGCTGGCTGATGGCTGATGAGGCATCGACGCCGGATGGAATTGTGCTGCGGCCGGCCCCGTGGCCTTCTGTGGTCACTCAGGTGCGTTATCAGTCTCGTGTGAAAGGCAATTTGTCAACGCCTTCGGGAAGCGGGAAGCGGGACTTCTCACTGGAGGCTCAGGGGGACTTTGAATTTCTGCAGCGAGTAGCGGCGTTGCCTGGGGGAAGCGGGGGTTTTCTGCGTGCATCGCGGCGTTTCACGAAGGCGGCATCGCAAACGAAAGTTGGCGGCAATCACGAGACCTCGACGGATCTTCCCGAGGGTGCGCGGCGGATTGTTGCTGGCAGCAGTGATAACCTTTTGCTGCAGTATAGTCCGGACGTTCGGCTGACTCGTCCGCAGCTGGATCTGCTGCAGTTTCCGCTGGATCCGCTGGCGGTGGCGGGATTGCTGCCGCTGCGAACGCTGGCGGACCGCAGTGAACGCTGGAACGCGGACAACCGCACGGCAGCGCTGCTCTGCGGACTCGATGCTGTGATCAGTCAAGCGACGGTCTGCAGTCTGGAAGAGCTGACGGATGAGCGAGCGATGGTGAAGTTCAGCTGTGAGGCAGCTGGGGCGATCACGGGGTCGGCATCGGAAGTGAAGTGTGCGGGAACGCTGCTGCTGGATCGCCGCCTGGGTCTGCTGCGGTCGCTGGTGGCGGTACTGGAGGAAAAGCGCAGTCCTGGTCCGATCAGTCCGGGGCTGGATGTGAAGGGAGAGGTGCAGTGGACTCAGGAGGCCGTGTCGGGTGGGGCGGAGTCGGCGGCGGATTTGCCGCAGGATCTTCCGGAGTCTGGCGCGGATTCCCGCCTGCTGCTGCTGACCCTGTCCACACCGTGGCGACTGCTGCTGGTTCACGACCGTGACTGGCACGTGTTCCAGCAGACACCGGAGCTGATGCTGCTGCGGCGGATCACCAGCGGAGCGCTGATTGCGCAGTGCAATTTGTCGCGTGGCCCGCAGCAGGAGCCTGGTCAGCATTCCTCGCAGGAAGAGTTCCTTGCGGATGTGGAGCGAAGGGTGCGGGAACGATCCGGAGAAATCCGCTCTTCTCAGGTACGAGCAAACGTAAATGGCTGGCGGATTCACCATGTGCGAGCACTGGGGCGGGTTGCGGCGGCGGACGAGGCCAGTCAGACAGCGGCGGTGTCTTCGGGCGGGACATCTGCCAGAACGACCGGGACGAGGACCGTTTTCTGGGACTATTACCTCTGTACTGCACAGGCTGGGGACCAGTATTCGCTGGTGTTTTCGCATCTGGAAGAGGATGCGGCGGTTTTCGGGGACGCTGCGGAACGGATGCTGTCTACGCTTACCCTGAGAACCGCGCGGCCGCGGGTACCGTTGCCGAATTAATCGTGGGGGATTGACCGGGCCTTGAGGAAACAGTGATCAATCCGGGAAAACCGGCAGATTGCGTCCCGGAGCAGTGACACTTCGGCAACCATTCTGAACGACTGCGGAAAAGGTGGCACAAAAACTTTTCCAAAGCTCGGACTGAAACGGGGAGGCGACCTTGTCCCATTTCGCCTCTGTGGTCTACTATCTGAGTTGTTAACTTTCACACACAAACGCAGAATCCAAACAGCAGCAAGGATCACAGGGTATGTTCGGACAGAATCGGGCGATTCCAGCAACCGTGCTGGCGGGACTGTTGCTGCTGGGCGGTGCATCCGGCAGCGCACCCGGCGCCGACAAGGTGGTGCTCACGGCTGACGACGGCAAAACCGCTCAGATGGTCGCTGGCATGGTGTCTTCGCGACACATCAATCATCCTCAGATCGACGACGCGCTGTCTGAAAAGCTGTTCAATCGCTACATGGAAGTCTGGGATCCGCAAAAGCTGTACTTTCTGCAGTCTGACATCGACGAATTTGCTCCGCTGAAACTCAGGCTTGATGACCAGATTCTGAAAGGTGACGTGCAGTTCGCAGCTGTTGTGTTCGAGCGATTTCGGGAACGCATGACCTCGCGGGCCGCAACGATTGCCAGCATTGTGGATGTGGAACACGATTTCACGGTCGATGAACAGATTCCCCGCGATGCAGATGAATTGCCGTGGGCCACCAATCAGGCTGAACTCGACGAGCGCTGGCGCAAACGAATCAAGTTCGACCTGCTCATGCTGAAGCTGGAAGACAAGGACCTCACTGATGCCCGCAAGCGACTTAAAACCCGCTACCGCACGAATCAGGTGTTCATGGATCAAACGGAAGCCTACGAGGTGCTGGAACTGTACCTGTCTTCGATGACACACTGTCTCGATCCACACTCCAGCTACATGTCCCCTCAGACACTCGCCGATTTCGAGACGACGATGAAGTTGCGTCTGGAGGGAATTGGCGCACGGCTGAAGTACGAAGATGGTTACACGGTTGTCGAAGAGGTCATTCAGGGCGGTGCCGCGGCCGCTGACAAACGTCTTGTGAAGGGTGACCGCGTCATCGGCGTGTCTGCTGATTCTGTCAGTGAATTCGTCGATGTAGTCGAAATGAAACTCACTCGCGTGGTTGAAATGATTCGCGGCAAGAAAGGTACCAAAGTCCGTCTGCAGGTGCTCAAGGAGAGCGGCGGCATCGAGGAATACGAACTCACACGCACCGAGGTCAAGATCACGGAAGACGAAGTGAAGGGCAAAGTTGTGAATTCAGCCGACTGGATTCCCGGTCAGACCACTCGTCTTGGTGTGCTGCGAATTCCATCCTTTTACCGTGATTTTCAGGGAGCCAACGAAGGTGCTGACTTCAAGAGCACATCGCGGGACGTCAAGGTTGTGCTTGAAGAATTCCGCAAGCAAAACGTGGATGTGCTGATCGTGGATCTTCGCTGGAACGGCGGCGGTGCTCTGCAGGAAGCCATCGAGGTTTCCGGTCTGTTTATCCCGAAAGGTTCGGTTGTTCAGGTGAAGGAGCCCGGCGACAGCGTTCAGACGTACGAAGATGAGGATCCGGATGTCTACTGGCGACGGCCGATGGTGGTTGTCTGCAATCGCTTCTCTGCCTCTGCGTCCGAGATTTTTGCGGGAGCAATCAAGGACTATCGTCGCGGGATCGTTGTGGGTGACCGCACAACTCACGGTAAAGGTACGGTTCAAAACGTTGTTCCAGTCGCCAGCAGAATGTCGCTCTTCGCGCCCGACCGCGGAGCGCTCAAGCTGACCATCAGCAAGTTTTATCGCGTCAACGGCGACAGCACTCAAACCCGCGGTGTCACGTCCGACGTTGTCCTCCCGTCGCTCCTCAATCACCGTGAAGTCGGTGAAGAATCCATGGACAATGCGCTCGAATTCGACAGCATCACTCGCGCCCCCTACAACCAGTATCCCAACGTCACCGACGCCATCGTCCAGTCGCTGCAATCGAAGAGCGAAGAGCGGATCAAGTCGGATGATGAATTCAAACAGATCAATCGCATTATCGAGCGTTACATCGAGCGCAAGAACGATAAGCTGATTTCTCTGAACGAGAGTGTACTGCGTGCTGAAGAGGAAGAACTGAAGCAGGAGAAGAAGGAAGAGGAAGAGGCGATCAAGCAGGCCACCGGGTCTGCCAGCGAAGACATCTTCCCGAAGGACTTCTACAATCAGGAGCTCGTAAAGATATCGCTCGACTACGTGCAGCTGCTGGGGAACCAGCAGGCATCGCGGTGAGCTTTAAACTGCCGGGTACGCAGCGGTAAGGGGGCGTTCGTGGGTCGTCACCGTCTTCAACCTGCTGCCAGCCTGCATCTGCTGGATCGACGCAATTTCCTTGCCAGCAGCCGCACACTGCTCAGCGGTGCGGCTCTGGCTTCTCTGCTGCCAGCACGCGTCGGAAATGCTCAGGATTCAGCAATCGGTACGGTCAGCGGTAAGTTGCCGTTTCGGCCCGACATCGCTCCGGCACGTCCGTTTGCATCACGGCCATCTGCGGGTTTTGCGGCGGCTCGACGAGTGCTTGTGATCTTTTGTTCCGGCGCCTGCAGTCATCTGGACACGTTTGATTACAAGCCAGCGCTCTGGCAGCGGCACGGCGAACCGCTGCCTGGAGCAGAAAAGCTGGTGACGTTTCAGGGCGAGCAGGGCAATCTGACGCGCAGCCCCTGGACCTTTCGTCCTCGCGGTGAATGTGGCAAGATGATTTCAGATCTTGTCCCCTGCCTCGGGGAAATGGCCGACGACATCTGCTTTCTGCATTCCATGAAGGGCAAGACGAACACTCACGGTCCCGGCGAAAACTACATGTCCACCGGCTTCACGCTGGACGGCTTTCCAAGTATCGGAGCGTGGACGACTTATGCGCTTGGAACGGAAAACGAGAGTCTGCCGGCCTATGTGGCGATTCCGGATCCGCGAGGAGTGCCGCAGAATTCCGTGAACAACTGGGGGCCGGGATTTCTGCCGGCCGCATTTCAGGGCACGGACTTCAACGCGGCTCGGCCCATTAGAAATCTGGCCCGCCCGGACGATATACCGGCCGTCCAGGACCGCCGTACCCGCGACTTCCTGCAACGGCTCAACGACCGCCATCTCGAACGGTTCCCCGGAGATTCCGAGCTGGCGGCTCGAATTGCCAGTTACGAGCTGGCGGCGCGGATGCAGCTGAGTATTCCTGAGGTGGCGGATATCAGCGGCGAATCTGCCTCAACGCTGCGACTGTACGGCGCTGACGACACTCAGAACACTCTGCGGGCCGATTATGCAAAGAACTGCATCCTCGCCCGCAGGCTGCTGGAACAGGGCGTGCGGTTTGTGCAGTTGTTTAATGGTGCCTACCAGACTGGTGGAGAAGGAGTCAGCAACTGGGACGGGCACAAGGTGCTGCATCAGCAGTACAGTGTGCACGGTCCTGTGCTCGACCAGCCCACTGCAGCACTCCTTGCTGATCTCAAACAGCGCGGACTGCTCGAAGACACCCTCGTTGTGTGGTGTACTGAGTTCGGTCGTATGCCCACATTTCAGAAGGGTGCCAGCGGTCGTGACCACAATCCCGAAGGCTTCACCTGCTGGCTTTCTGGTGCTGGCGTGAAGGCGCCGTTCACGTGGGGTGGCACGGACGAGTTTGGTTATCGGGCTGTGGAAAATGTTGTCACCGTACACGACTTCCACGCCACCATTCTGCACTTGCTGGGGCTTGATCACGAACGTCTGACCTTCTACTACAATGGACTTGAACGGCGACTTACCGATGTCGAGGGTCACGTTGTGACCGAGGTGCTGCGGGGGTAAGTGTTGAGTTGGGCGGTGTCAGGCCCGGCCGGAATGATTCAGAAGGACGAACCGGGTGACTTGAACGCGAATTCTTCGCCAAGCAGGGTGATGAGCTGATCAGCGTTGAGGTCTACGAGATCGTAGTTTTTTTCAAGCTGTGAAATGCGCAGCGGGAGTCGGTGGCGGAGATTACCGGGACTGACCCGGCTGCCGGTAATGCCGCGGCGGGGCCGGCGGTTGACGGGATCCCAATAGAGTCTTTCAAGGACTTCGAAGATGCAGCGGATACGAGTCAGGTACAGTCGCTGCATCACTTCCGCGGTGATGGCATCGAGGCTGCTGATGCGTGTTCCCATGAAGAGTGCATGGCAGCGTGGTGCGAGCCTGAGGATCTGCCACGAGACGAACAGCAGGTGTCGATAGAAATGTCGCGGGTTCCGAGGTTCAAACACGTAGAAGTAATCATTCCTGATGATCCGCCGCCCATCAGTTGGTGGGGAGACAGAATCGAGGAACAGCAGGCTGAGCCATGTCCAGAGGCCGGAATCGGTGGCGACTTCTTCGGCTTTGAGGTTATTCAGGGCGAGCGAGAGGTAGTGAGCGGCCTCGCCCTTGGTCTCGAAATGTACGGCCTGGATCTGCAGTTCCGGGCTGACGGGTTGCGTGAACCGTTCATTTTCCAGCAAATCCAGCGGCGGGTCGGCGGCGGGGTTTTTCCGCAGATCCGAGAGTCGCTGGCGGAAGGCATCGATTCCCTGTTGGTTGAAGCGGCGGACCTTCACGACAGATCCTCCCAGGTCGTTTCACCGGATCGGCGCGTCAGTCGCTGCAGAAATTCATGCTGGCGACAGAACTGACTGACGACCGCATCAATCCATTGCGTTTGTTCTTCACCGTCATCTTCATCAGGGGGAGCCAGCTGATCGGGGTGCAGCTGTGAAGCAAACGACATCCATCGTGTCTGCCATGCTTCGGGTGAGTCTTCGTCGGCCTGGTCAGCGAATGCCTGTTTCAGCACCTGACGCACAACCTGTGGGTAGATCAGGGCGTATACAAGGGGATCAGATCGGAGCTGGTCGCGAAGAACCGGGAGCTTCGAGTTGATGAGCAGGAAAACCTCAGACGTGCGGTACTCCACCCGCCACGGTTCATCCTCAAGGTCATCAGACAGTTCGACCGGCAGGATGCCTTGTCGGCCAGTGGCTGTCTTTTTACCGCCTCTGAGCGGTCGAATATTCTCGGCTACGCCCAGCAACTTCCGGAACGGGTCGCTGGCATCAATGATTTTCAGGGTGAAGAGCACGTGCTGTCCGGCGAGTCCGTGCAGGAGTCGATCGGGGGGCGGCGTTGGGCTGGCGACGGTTCCCCATTCAAATCTTGCAACTCGACTGGAGCCTGCGCAGGTGGCTTCCATGACGAGCAGTGCATCATCAGGGGCAGCGAAACCGACGAGGTTGATGGACGCATCGAAGCTGCGGGGATCTCCGTCGCAGACTTCGATCTGCACATGCTGCTGTGGAATTCGTCGTCGTCCCGTGGAGTTGACTCTTTTGATCACTGGACCTGACCCTCCGAATCCACTGCTGCCTCCGTGGTTTCCTCCCGCATTTCCTCAATCCGCACGTACAGATCGACATGCAGATCAAAGCCCTCTGCGGCAAAGTAAAAGTCGGGCCCGGAGCACTTCAGCAGCAGTTCGTTACCCGAATGGCTCTTTACCTCCACCTGTTGACCGCTGAACCGAATCAGGCTGGGTCTGCGTTTGAAATCAAAATCAAAACTGCTCCATTTCTTCAGTGGATTGCCGGACAGTACGTCGTAGGCCACGGATACCTTCAGTTCAGCTTCCGGCGGCATGGGTTCGTGGGAGGTTGGTACGATCCGGAATCCGCCGCGTCTTCCGTCGAGTCGAAACCATCTGAGCTTTGGTGGCAGATCTGCGAGTCGTGGCGGTGTTGTGCTTCGGCGTTCCGGGGTACCTGCTCGCTGTGCCGCGTGAGTACGAGGGATCGAAAAGAAGTCACTCAGGAGATCAAAATCCGCCTGTTTTGCGGGGACAGCCAGCAGTTCCACAAGCTGATCCACGATCGTGCGACAGAATTTCACACGACCTGACCAGCCGACCTTCCAGAATTTCTTCGGGCGTTCTGCAGAGGCGTGCCAGTCTTCGTGAGCGGGGTTTTCGGAATCACCGAGCAGCCGTGCGAGCGGTCCGTGATCGACAACGACCAGTGCCTGGATCCCGCGGAGCCCGGCTTTGGAGTTGAGTTTGGTGATGGTCATGCCTTCACGAGTATAATATGTATCAAGTCGCTGTTCGGCGTCGCTGCGTTGAAGAAAGACGTTCAGCACGCCTTCTTCGAAAGACCTGTGCAGCGGATGCAGCCCCAGTCGGACCCGCACATGCAGCAGCTGGTTTGCGCTGAATGCCGTCCGCAGCGCCTGCAGGTCTGCCGATTCTAAGGAATCCGGATTCAGTTCGGGAACTTTGTTTTCGCCAAGCAGCTGAGTGGTGGCCTGGCAGTCTGCCTGGTTCAGGCATTGGCGGACAAACGCGATGGGCGGTGGTGCATGTCGCTTCACGCGTTTTTGTCCGTCCCATTTCGTGGATCGGCACCAGTGTTCAATGGTGTGGGCGTTGAGCGTTGCGGTGCCCGAGCCGAGGTCGTCAGCGAAGACATCGACCTGCAGCTGGCCGCGCATCAGCGGCAGAAAGAAATGCACGCAGACGGCCTGGAGGATACGGATTCCGGTGAGTTGTTCTGCGACACAGGGCACAACGACGGAGAGGCCGGGTTCGGTTGTGCGGGTGAGTTTCCATTCGCGGCGGAAGAGTTCCAGTTCTGCTGGGGATTCGACAGGCCGCGGAACTCCAACGCTGTCTTCACCGTCACACCAGAATCCTTCCGGCATGTACTGCTGATCCGCGATGGAATGAATATGCAGCACTGCCTGGCCCATGAGCAGGCAGCGCTGGTCTGAGCGACGAATTGTGAGACCGAACATGCAGCCAACGCGACTGGCAGCGCGGAAAACAGTTTTTCCAAGTCCCCAGCGACCGAGGTCGTCACCGGTCTTGCCACTGAGGCCGATGTTTCTCCAGAACCAAAAGAAGTCCTCCCTTGCTGCAGAGTTTTTTGGGGGGTCTTTGCAGAGCAGGGGGTCACCGTCGAGTCCTCGCGTTCCAAAGTCTTCGACGACCAGAAAACCGCCGGGAATCTGCGGCAAACCAGCCGCGTCACAGGGCACATCGTGCACTTCGAGGGGCGGTTGCAGACGCTGAAAGTAGTTTGCCCGGCGATGCGGCGCAGGTCCATCTGATTCACGATGCAGCGCGAGGCGGACGCGGACCGGCCCCGATTTTGCGGAGGCATCGAGTGCATTCTGGAGGATTTCGCGGACGAGCGCATCGGTTCCGGCGTATTCGTTTTCGCCCGCCTGGTCGTCTCTGAAGAGCTGACTTTCCCTGGGGTCGCGGCGAACAGCAGCGGGATCAAGTTTGGCAAACACCCAGCGGGTCATGGCGTTGTGAAACCTGGGAAGTGATGCGGAAAGCGGGAATGTTGTGGAAGGATATGGATGGATTTGCCTTCGTGCAAACAAGGAGACGCAGGGTCGGTCTTGACCGAATTTTCGAAAACGGACAGATTGCGGTCAGAATTTCTGGCTTCCAGGGAAGGAAGGTGACAAGTGAGAGTTCGTCGCTGGGCTTCGGCCGTGTTTATCACCGTCTGGTTTCTGGTGCTTTCCGGCGGCATTATCGGGCACGCGCTGAAAATGCCTGTCGTGGGTAATGTGTTCGGTTATTTTATCGTCTGGGACATGTTCTGTGGCTGGCAGGCCTACGACAATCGGACGCACATGATCGGCGAAGACTCCGACGGAAACTATTATCAGATTCGCGAGCCATGGGGGCCGTTTCAACCGTTTAATGCGGTGGATCGGGTGAATTACGACGTCAGCAACTACCTGGCGACGCGGCACATCAGGAACGTTCTCAGGCACAGCAGTCACCCTCCGCTGGACAGGATCTACGTAGTTCAGGAGATATGGGGGAAGCAGTACAACGCTCCTGATCATTTGTGGTATCGCTGTTTTGCGGAACCGCGGGACAAGGTTTCTGTGTTTAGTCTGCGTGCAATCTGCGCTGCGGATGGTTCTCCGATTGAATCGAACCCGGACTGGTTTCTGGCACAGACGCTCAACACGATTGCAGATAACCCGCGATTGCGTCTGCAGGCACAGGCCGCGCGGCCGTACTACAACACGTTTTTCAATCCCCGCGCAGCGCTCGGGGGTGCTGTGGATGCGCCGGTGTTTAATCCACAGGGCGGAGTGGGTCTGAACACGAATTGAGCAGCGTTGAGTGGATCTGATCTGAGCTGAGTGGAATTGAGTTGACTGCTGGAGGGCTGAGATGATGGGCGAGAAATCAAAGCGACCTGCTCTGATGCAGCAGGTGCAGGAATTCTTTTACGCGGAAGAGACTCCATACGGTCTGGCATTGGTGCGAATGATTCTTCCGGCCGTGGCACTGATTCCGATGTTTCGCCGTTTTCCGCGGGTTCGTGAGTTATTTTCGAGTGACGGTGCTCCACAGCAGCTGACGGAGTTGTTTGGTCACGGGGCGGTACTACCGGAGCTACCCGCGGTGCTGGCCTCGGCACTTTACGGCCTGATGCTGTTTGCGCTGGTGTCAGCAATTTTCGGTTTCCGCACTCGAACATCGCTGCTGATCGGCACTCCGCTTTACGTCTACTTCAACATGCTGGATTCCGTGGGGACGATGACGAAGTACACGGTAATCGCATCGCACGTGCTTTTGATTCTGACGATTTCACCCTGCGGTGCTGTGTGGTCGATTGATGGGCTGTTGCGGCGCTGGCGGGAGGGTCGAGCTGCGGCGATACCGCCGGTGTTTCCCGTGTGGCCGGCGCGGCTGATTCAGATGTTGTTTGCGTTTGTGTATTTCGGATCGGCGATTACGAAGGTGCAGACGACTGCATTTTTCAGTGGCGAGCAGATGCGGTACTGGATGTTCAGCGACTGGAACTATCCGAACCCACTGGGAGAGCTGGTGGCGATGTCCCCGGCGATTTTGCTGGCGAGCGGGTATCTGACGGTGGTGTGGGAAGTTTCGTTTCCGTTTCTCGTCTGGCGTCCTGTGGGGCGGTTTTACTCACTGGGTTTTGGCGTGGTCTTTCATTTGCTCACGATCTTCCTGCTGGGTTTGTACATATTCCCGTTCATTTGCATTCCGTGTTACCTTGGGTATTTGATGGAGCGAGACATTGTGGTGTTGCGGGGCTGGTTACGTCGGCTGCGTCTTCCGACCGGGTTTGTGGCGGCCCCTCGTGTTGGCCTTGCGCGTCTGATTGCAGCGCGTCCAGCGGCTGTTCCGCTGTCACTGCTTTGGGCAGGGTTTGCGATGCTGTGTACGATTGCGGGTGCTGAGGCGGACTATCGGTTTGATGTTTACGGCATTCGCACTGCTGGCGGTCCGCTTCCGCTGAAGTCGATGGACCCTGTGGTAGCGCGGACGATGATTAACTCGCAGCGGCCGCTGCGTGAGAAGGACAAGTTCTTTTCGTTCAATATCGGGACGCGGATGATGGCGGGTCAGCTGGCGAATGCCGGTGACACGTTCAGTATCGGCGAAACGATCATTGCGCAGTGCAATTTGAATACGCCGCACGAGGATTTGTGGGTGGAGTGTGTAGTGGAGGACGAGCAGCGTCGGGTGGTGGATGTGGCGGGCCAGTTTGTGACCCGGGACTTGTTGTTCAGCAATTTCCCGTGGAAAACGTGTGATCGATTTATCCCGGGGCGATACTTCTTTGTGTTGAAAAGTTCGGGCCAGGAAATCGCTCGCCGCGCCTTCACGCTGACAGGCGAGGCCTGCCAGATCCCAACCGGTGGACTGTTGACAAACTGACAAAGTGGGGAGACCCGGATGGGTACCGCAGAGAGTGCTGGATCGCACGCCTGTTATCTGGGCAGCTTCGACCCGATGACGCTGGGGCATCAGGACATCATTGCGCGGGCATGTCGGATTTTTGGTCGAGTGACGGTGGGGATTGGCATTAACCCTGACAAGAAGACTCTGTTCACGCCGACGGAGCGAGTGGAATTGTGTCGCGCGGCCCTGGAGGGGATTCCGAACGTCGATGTGCGGACCTTTGATGGATTGGCGGTTGAATTTGTGCGTCAGTGCGGCAGCCGCATACTGCTGCGTGGTGTGCGGACGCTGTCAGATCTGGACGCGGAATTTTCGATGACGCTCGCGAATCGGGTACTGGATGAGTCGATTGAGTCGGTGTTTCTGATGTCAGCAGACCGGTTCACTCATATTTCAAGTTCCCTGATCAAGCAAATCGCGGAAATGGCTCACGAAAATCCACGCCAGCGCTTGCAGCACTTTGTTCCGGAGCGGATTATTCAGCCGTTGATGGACCGTCTGGCTGCTCGACGGCGTTCGGCGGCAGATTAGTAACGGCGAAGAATCGCGACACACTTTCATCGCTCAGAAATCACGGAACACCCATGGTTAAGACTGCTTCCACGATGCTGCCGCTGGGGACTCATGCCCCCGAGTTTTCTCTGCCCAATGTCGACGGTTCTGTGGTGTCGCGGACTGATTTTGCGGGCCGGCCATTGTGTGTAGTTTTTATGTGCAATCACTGTCCTTTTGTGGTTCACATTCGTGCGGCCTTGTCACAGTTTGCCAGCGAATACCAGGCGCGGGGGCTGGCGGTTGTGGGAATCAGCAGCAACGACGTGGGTTCGCACCCGCAGGATGGTCCGCTGCAGATGCGCGACGAGGCTCAGAAGGCTGGCTACAGCTTTCCGTACCTGTATGACCAGTCACAGGCAGTGGCCATAGCCTACCGAGCCGCCTGCACGCCGGATATCTACCTGTTTGATGCGGACCACTCACTTGTCTACCGCGGCCAGTTTGACTCCAGCCGCCCCGGGAACGGAATTGCCGTCACGGGAGCCGATCTCCGTGCGGCCTGTGACGCTGTGCTGGCCGGCAAAGTTGTCAGTGGCGAACAGCGTGCCAGCATTGGCTGCAACATCAAATGGCGAACCGGGGCTGAGCCCGAATATTTCACGGGGATTGCGGCTGGCTGAATCGGCAACGAAAACTTCGCTGCCGCTTCATGGAACTCCGACGGTCTGCACGTTAGACTCCAGTTCCCGTGTTCGCTGCTGACTTCAGCGGCAGCGGCTTCTGAACTTCGGCCCTTCACACAGGAATCCACCAGCATGGGTACTGACGCGTCCGCTGCCCTCAAAGCTCTGCACTCCCTCCTGCAGCAGCTCGCCCGGGCCGAAGCAGGACTGTCTGAAGGCCCCCGCCGCATCGCCCTTTCTGAAAAACAGATTGCTCAGACGGAGCAGCAGATCGATCAGCAAAAGCAGGCGATTCGGGACGCCAGGAAATCCGCTGATGAACAGAATTTGCGGCTGAAGTCCAAAGAAGCAGACATTCTCAAACTCCAGGGACAGCTCAATACCGCCACATCCAACAAGGAATATGACATCATCAAGGGGCAGATCAGCGCTGCTGTCACCAGTCGCGGAGAAATCGAAGAGCAGGGTCTGATGGCGCTGGAATCGGTGGACACCGCCAACTCAACACTTAAAACACTCGAAGCCGATCTGCAGTCTCGTCGCAAATCGCTGCAGGCCGCCAAATCTGAATTCGAAACTCGCAAACCAGTTCTCGAAGCTGAAATCCAGCAGCTCAAACAGCAGATCACTGTGGCCGAAGAAATCATTCCTGGAAATGATCGAGCCAACTGGCTGCGGCTCAAAGGTGCTCACGGAGCCGGCTGCATTGCGGCGGTCGAGGACGAGTTTTGTACGGCCTGCGACCAGAAAGCAATCGCTCAGGACCTCGTCCGCATTCGCACGGGGGCGATTGTGTTCTGCCGCGGCTGCGGACGAGTGCTGTACATTTAACCGTCATGGCTCATCACTCTCCTTCGGACTGTTCTGCTGCTGCCGCGAAGACTTTCGTGGATGACTGCAGTGGGCTGTCAATCTCGATCGCCGGTGAAACACTGGTGCTGTTACCGCACCATGCTGTCTGGTGGCCTGCTCAGCAGACGCTGCTGATTGCTGATACGCATTTCGGCAAGGAAGCGACGTTTCGCGCCGCGGCCATTCCTGTTCCCGATCAGACAGCTGAGCTTCTGAGACGGCTGTCGCTGCTGATTGCGGCAACCGCTGCTGCTCGGCTGATTGTCCTCGGTGACCTGATTCACGCGCGGCGAGGCCGTTGTGCGGCCACATTTGAACGGGTCTCAGAGTGGAGGAGGGAAAATCGTGGTCTCCTCGAAATGCTGCTCGTGCGTGGAAACCACGATCTGGCTGCCGGCGATCCACCTCGTGACTGGCAGATTCGCTGCGTTGCCGATCCGTTTTCGCTGGCACCCTTCTCTCTGGTGCACGCACCTCGACCTCCATCGGCAGGCAACGGCACCGATGGAGGTGCGGATGGGAGTTCGGAAACTGTAGCTCTGGCCGGACATCTGCATCCAGTCGTGCGTCTGCGGGGGCCTGCTCGGGATTCCCTGCGATTGCCCTGTTTTCTGCTGAAACCGCACGTGCTGGTGTTACCCGCATTCAGCAGTTTCGTGGACGGCAAGGTGACAGGAATCGAGCCTGGTGACCGGGTTTTCGCGGTAGCGGATCGGCAGGTAATCGAGATTTCGCAGCGGTCGGCAAGCGGCCGAAGCGTCATGCAGAACTATCGACCAGGGGGCAGTGGAACGCGTACTTCCGGTCAGCTGCCTGCTGAATAACATGTTCCGGTGAACAATTCAGGATTCGCTGACTGAGGTGTCCTGCTTCAGCCAGGCGTTCAGTTCATCAACGAGTCTGGGTGCGAGGTTAAGTCCGGTGGTTTTTCGTGTGAGCAGCATGACACCGTCGATAAGCGAAACTTCGCGGATGGCACGAACGGGATTTGGCAAGCTGAGTTTTGTGGCGAGTTCGTCGATTTCGACGCGTTCGGCTTCGCGAAAGAGATGGCGGATGATGGCGGCGCAGGATTCGTTATTGAGCCTTCCAATCTCGTCAACTCGCTGCCATGCGAACCACGCAGCGCTCCAGAGTCGCTGTGGCATACAGAGCAGCCCCAGCAGTTTTTCGTACCAGAACTGATCTGAGTCCATGCTGCCAAAGGCGTACATCCAGACTGCGGACAGCGGCTGGGCTGTGACGTATTCGCTGTCAGAGACTTCGCTGATTTTTTGAAGGGCACGGATATCACCGAGGTCGGACTTGAGCCGCAGTACGGTGAAATACTGGACAGCTCCGAGTATTCCTGCGGCTGCCAGAAATGCGAGAGTCAAGCCGAGGCGAAAACCAATCATCAGAACAAGAGTCACGGCGGCCAGTTCAAGAGACCATGCGACTGCCCCGAGAAGTGCAAGCCCGGCCACTGAAGCCTGGGTCACCTGCTGTTGGGATTTGAGTTTCTGAGCGAGCCAGCGTCTGGCCTGTTCCTTCTTCATCATTGGCTCCAGGTGCAGGGCGGTAACACATAAGTCAACGACCAACTGTCAAGCCGAGTTTACCAGCACATGTTCGGAATTGGTAGAATCCGGTTCGCGTGGCTCCCGATGTCCAGCAGGTTCTGTGGCGGCGTTTGGGGGCAGCTCTCGGGGCCACGAGTTCTGCAGTGCTGGTGCGGACGGGCGGATTATCGTTTTTCGGAACCCTTTGCCTGTTTGGCTGCGATTGTCAGCGGGCGACGGAAGATCTGTCCTCCCTGAGCGACAAACAGGGTTTGAAAGTCGCTGCCGGCAAGAATGCATGTGGTGGTGGGTTTGAAAGGATCCGGTCCGTGCAGGATTCCGCAGGGTCTTCCGGTGGGGTCGAAGACCTGAACACCGGCGGCACTGGTGACGTACCAGCGTCCATCGGCATCGACGGCCATTCCGTCCCCGCGTGCCGCTGGAATTCTGGGGGGGCCATCATTGAATGGGAATTCGCCATTGGGATCGATGAGTTGCCGCAGGGGCATGCTGGGCATTCCGGCATCGAGGCTGCCGTCGGAATTGACTCGGAACATCCATGTCGCGCTGCCACCGTATTCTGAGACGCCGAGCGTTCCACCATCATTGGAGATCGCGATTCCGTTGGGTTTGGCAAGACCTTCGGCGGCGACGCTGCGTTCCCGCGTGGTGACATTGATGCGCACGACGTGACCTGCAGCGGTGTCGGTGTAGTAGAGGAGACCATCGGAGGATACCGCGAGGTCGTTGGGAGCTGCCTGTTCGGCGATGACTTCGATGGTTCCATCGGCTGGCTGGATGGCGATGATCCGTTTTTTCGAACCCTGGCAGGCGTACAGCCGACCATCCGGGCCAAATTCGAGACCGCTCACGGATTCCTTCACGATTTCCGTCTGAGAACCATCTTTTGCATCCAGTCGAAAGACGGCCGGTGACTTCATATCACAGAAAAACAGATTTCCCTGCTGATCGGCGCACAGAGCATCGGCGAAGCCAAGTTTGTCAACAGCGAGTTCCCAGCCAGCATCTGGAACGATCAGTTTGAGCAGTGTGAGGTCACCGCCGAGGTCACCTCGTGTATCGTAAACGGGCTTGTGCTGTTCTCTGCGCCACAGCCATCTCATGGCATCTGGAAACCGGGCACCGCCGAAGTCTGCGTTGTGTGCATAACCTTCGGCCCAGTCGAGTCGGACATCATAGCCCATGTATTTGAGTGCAGCGTGCATGAGCTGATTGGCGAGTGGCCAGTGGCCGAAGCGATTATCGAGGTCGCCGCTGGTATCGGCCATGTAAATTCGGATGGGTTTGGGCTCAGTTTTTCGAATCAGCGACGGATATTCGTTTGCTCCGCGGAGGTTGGTGAAGCTGCCGACACTGGAATAGACGCGACGGAACAAATCGGGGCGTTCCCATGCTGCCGTCCATGCGCAGCTGGCGCCCGAGCTGGATCCACCGATGGCGTGCAGTTCGGGGTCATCTGAAAGCGTAAAGCGTTTGCGAACTTCCGGAAGAATTTCCTCGATGAGGAATCGGACATAGCGATCGCCGAGGCTGTCGTATTCGTACCCCCGGTTGGATGCTCGATTATCGGTCATGGGTTGAGACTTGTCGTGACCGGGATCAAGGAAGATGGCAATCGTCGGCGGCATCTCGCCGGAGTGGATAAGATTGTCGAAGACCACTGGCACGCGCCAGCGACCTTTGGGGTCCCGCATGCGTTCGCCGTCCTGGAAAATCATAAAAGCGGCGGGCTGTTCCGGGCGGTACTGAGCCGGAACGTAAATGGACCACTTCCGTGTTGTTCCGGGAAAGATTTTCGATTCCCAGGGCGGCATTTCTTCGACGGTTCCGTGCGGCACGTTGTCGCGGGGAACAGCATCGGGGTGTGGCGTCCATTCGGGTTTGGTTTCGGTACGGGTGATCTGCGTTGAAGGAGCGTTATCGGACCAGAGCCATTCGAGTGCCTGTGGGAGCAGTTCGCCACCCCAGCGACCGCTGTGACCGCCCTCGGTCATATCGAGGCGATAAGGGTAGCCCGCAAACTGCAGAGCTGCGGCAAGATCCTGGTTTCCGAGTGGCCAGTGGCCGTGGAGATTGTTGACGTCATCCCGACCTTCCTGGAGGTAGATGCGGAGCGGTTTGGGTGTCCCTGCGGTTTTGCGGATCAACCCAGGCAAAGCCCAGCCACCACGGATATTGGTGTAGCTGCCGATGTGACTGAGGACTCGACCGAACTGATCCGGCCGTTCCCAGGCAGCCGTGAATGCACAGATGGCTCCTGACGAGATTCCACAGACAGCGCGCTGCCGCGGATCGATGGAAACATTGAGTCCCTTGAGTGCGACGGGGAGAAACTCATCGAGCAGGAAGTTGACGTAACGATCGCCGAGGGAATCGTATTCGAAGGAGCGATTGCTGCGTGCAGCGCCGCCCGGAAGTGTCGGGGGAACAGAGCCTGGATTGACAAACACGGCTATGGTGACGGGCATCACTCTGCGGTGAATCAGATTATCGAAAACGACGGGAACTCGAAACGCGCCGTCTTCCTTCGCATAGCCGGAGCCGTCCATGAACACCATTAAAGCGGCAGGTTGTTCGGGTGAGTACTGACTGGGGACGTAGACGCTGTAGCCACGGGTTGTTCCGGGGAAGATGCGACTGCCGTTGAATTCGGCAGAAGTGATTTTTCCCTGGGGCACGCCGGGTTGCCGAACCCGGTCCGGGTTTTCATCGCTGCGGGCGGAGTCGGCGCAGCAGGTGATGACCGTGGCAAGCAGCAGGAGGAGTCGGAGCATTATGGCGGGGCCTTCAGCGTTTGAGATGTTTTGCGAAGTGGGCTTTGGTGAGTCGCTGTATTTGCCGGGCTCAGCACATGATCAGTACTGGTTTCGATAAACAAGAGCAGTCTGCGTACGGAAGGCTGGAGGTTGCTGCAGGATGGCGGAAAAGGTCAGGAGTACAAAGCGCGGCATTTTTCCAATCGACTGCCTTTGCTGTCAGTGATGGCAAACATGACGTCTCCGTGCATTGTCACACCGGCGTATCGTCCGTCCTTTGCCATTACGTAGAAGTTGATGCCAAAGTCGGGGCGGCCTTCGCGGTCACGGAGTCGAGGTTCAGTCGTTTTGGCGATACGGCTGAGAATTTCCATTCCGGCTTCTTCAGGGGAAGCGCCGTGTCGCATGAGTTCCACAGCGGCGAAGGATGAGAGGTTCTGCAGGTTGGCTTCGCCGCGGCCTGTGCTGCCACAGGAACCAACGGAGTTATCCACGTACAGTCCGGCACCAACTATTGGGCTGTCGCCGACGCGACCGGGGATTTTGAATGCCATGCCACTGGTGGTGGTGGTGCAGGACATGTCAGCAGCGGCATTCAGAGCGCTGCAGTGAATGGTGCCGGTGGGGCGGCGAAAACGCAGACGACCGGAATCGCCGATGGCGATGGAGTTTTTTCGGAAGAAGGCTTCGACTGCTGCGTTGGCAGGTTCCGGTTCCGGCAGCCAGTCGTCTTCAGTGCTGAGTCGCTCTTTCCATTTGAGCCAGATTTCTCGGGTAGTTTCAGTGAGCAGGTTCTCTTCGTGGAAGCCGTGCGCGCGGGCGAATTCCAGGGCACCGGCGCCGACCAGCAGCACATGATCGGTGCGGCGAAGGACTCGCAGCGCCACCTGTGCCGGATGGCGGATATTCTGAAGTGACGCCACCGCGCCCGCCTTGTGCGACGGGCCGTGCATCACAGCGGCGTCCAGTTCGACGACACCACGTTCGTTGGGCAGCCCACCATAGCCAACGCTGGTGTCCAGTGGATCATCTTCGACGATTGCCACCCCAGCGACGACAGCATCAAGCGGATCCTGGCCTTCGCTGATGAGCTGGTAGGCGCGGCGCGTCGCCTCCAGACCGTTACCTGACGCGATTACCCGGATTTCCGCAGCCTTGCCGGCCACGGCAGCATTCACTCCCGCCCCCGCCCCTGCTGCCGCTGCTCCAGCCACCCGCAGAACCTCACGCCGCGATACCCCAGACATCTGCGTCTCTCCGAACAAAGAAATAAATTTCTGTTGACAAGGCAGAATGCACCTCGACGGAGTGTAATGAATGCCGACTGAAATGGCAGCGAGCAGGAATGTGGGGCGCCCGTTCGGCAACTGGCGAACTCCGCTGGGTCAATGACGCATGTCATTGGATTGCCCGCTGGCAACAGCTCATCGCTACCCGCTGCCAACCTGGTCACTGAGATACTGATGCGCCTGCGGTGGAGGGGCGGGATTGGCAACGACGGCCTGCGAGTCAGAGCGAAGCTGGTAGAGCTCACGGCTCAGCGCCCACTTATTTTTTCTACAGACCGAGTTTCGCGACGTGCAGCGGTGATTTTGAGCAGAGGTCTTTGCGGAAAATTTCCAGCGAAGGCTTGTCGTTGAAGTGCGAGATTGCGATCTGGCTGGCGTGAGCTTTGGGAGGGCCTGTTCGAGTCCGTAGACGGCGTGGTGGGCGTGGTGCCGGTGATGCGGCAACAGCGACAGCGCGGCATGCCTTCGGCCCCGTGCGGTGGGCAAGGGGCGTGGAATGCAGGGCGGAGCACTAAAGTCCGGGGGGCCAGTCTCCCTGAGGTTTTTCGTAGTCCTGTGGAGGCGGTGGCTGAGGTGGATTTCTGATCCGCTGCTGGTACTGCTGGAATGAGTGCTGGAGCGAATCGAGGAGGCGTTTGGCGTTTCCGGTCGCCATGAAGACTCGGGCGGACACAGAAGAGCGAGGGAAGAAGGTGGTGATGAAGTCCAGCGAAAACTCGGTGGGTGAATGGCCAATCATGACGGCGTTGGCGTAAACCCCTGACTGGACGTCCTCTGACAGTTTGAGTGTTTCGTAGAGTTCTTCTGCGGACTGTCTTTGTTGCTGGGCAGGTTGCGGGACCTGGGGGAGGTGCACTGGACCGAAGCGATCTTCGTAGCGGTGGATATTGTCCTGCAGTGCGGCAATGAACTGGGCGACGACGGCCGGGGGCATCACAACACGGGAGGCCACCTGTTGCGGTTGCTGCATGCGGAGCAGGAAGTCGATGATAAATTCGTGTTGTCCCTGGAGCACCACGGCGCCGGTTGTGAAGACTCCTCGAGCAACATGCTGGGGAACGAGTGCGCCAATATGCGAATGGCGGATTTCCTGACTGTGCGGACCATCATCGGGAGGCCGTGGCACTGGCTGATCGGAAGAAGTCATTCGAGGAACCTGCGAGGAGAGTCAGTAGGTGAGAAAGTTGGTTGATCAAACGAAGGGAGGCTCAGGGTCCCTGCGGACGCCGAGCCTCCTGTTGACCTCAGTGCAAGTGCCCGGAGGCTGCACGGGACGTGGATCAGCCATTCGGCAGACGGACGCGTTTGCGGACGTCAGTTTCGAGGACGCCGAAGGCCTGCTCATGCCGCTGCAGTGCCATGGACAGGGCGCTCCACAGACGCTTTGCGGTGTAGTGGTTCAGGATGACTCGGTGAGTCACGCGGACTTCGACCTTACCCGTTGCGTATGGCGTTGGGTTGAGGCCGAGGTCAAGAATAAGTTCCTCGGGGGTGCTGGAAACACGGCAGAAATTTGCATAACCGGCGTTCGCGTTGGAGTCATTGACAATGACTTCCTGAATCTGCTGGTTTTCGTTGCCGCGTGCTTCTTCCTGGGTCGCTTCACTCACTTGTTCAATCTCCGAATAGGACTAGGGGTTACAGAAAGGGGGCTTCCGCTGGATGACTCCGGCATGTCGCCATCGCAAGCCACTGATAGACTACCAAAACGTCAGAGGGCCGGAATTTTTGCTGCAAATTCCGCCGAGTCCTTTAAATTATCGAAAAATTCCGCCGAACAAAACGAGAGCGCTCGAAATCCGGTAATTCGTAGTTTTTTGTTGGGAGGTTTGTGAGGATGGGGTAGTCTGGGAGGATTGTTAGATCTGGTTGAATTGAATTCGCCTGATTTGCCGATTGCAGGGGACTCCCAACCCGCCCTGAACCGCGTTGACAGTGTCCTCGCTTTCCCTGATAATCCGCGGAACTCAATGCAGGATCGCTTTCAGGCGATGCAACGTCCTTCAATCGGTCGAAGAGATCATCACCTCCGTTCGGAATCACAATCATGGCAGGCTCTGCTCTTGTATTCACTGATAGTAATTTCCAGTCTGAAGTGCTGGACGCCGCTGGTGTCGTTCTGGTTGATTTCTGGGCTCCCTGGTGCGGTCCCTGCTTAAAGCTGGGTCCGACCATCGAAGAGCTTTCGAACGACTACGCGGGGAAGGCAAAAATTGGGAAGCTGAATGTGGACGAGCATGGCAAGTCCACGGCGCCCTACGGAATTACGGGTATACCGTGCATGATTATCTTCAAGAAGGGTCAGCCGGTCGAGAAGCTTGTAGGGCTGATGCCCAAAGGTGCGATTGCCGCGGCGATCGACAAGGCGATTGCGGGCTGAGTGCATCTTCAATCCGGGTCCAGGTTCGTTTGGGAAGGGAGTCCCGAACATGTCCGATCAGCCGGGAGAGGCCACGGGCCATTCAGTATCGCAGTCCAGCGGTGGCACTGCGCCCGTCGCTGTCATCCCTGACCCTGCTGAGATCGACGCATATCGAGTGTTGCTGCAGGCGTCGGTGGCTGCCGAAGCACTGCAGCAACGATTTGCTGAATTCGGCCAGCGGCGTGCTGATCTGATTGCCGACCAGAAGCAGCTGGAGGCGGATCGCTCTGCATTCGAACTTCGCGCCGGACAGTTTGCGGCCGAGGTTGCCCGTGTTCGCAGCGAGCATCGCGAACTCACTGCAGAACTGGAACTTCGAGCCGGTCGCCTGAGTCAGCAGGAGGAGTTGGTTCAGCGGCAGCAGGGCGAACTCCGCAACGCGCAGCGAATGCTGGCTGAAGAACGAGTGGTACTTAAGCAGTCTGTGCGGGCGGAGCTTGACGACGAGCGGCAGAAGCTTGGCCAGGATCGAGCCGCTCTTGATGCTGAGCGGGAGCGACTGCGACAGCAGAACGAGCGGGATCGTGGCGAACATGCCGAGTGCATTGCGAAAGTGCAGTCGGAGTTACGACAGGAAAAAAATCGTCTTTCAGAGCTTCTGCGTCAGAGTCTGGCAGAAGAGACTGCCAGACTCGAGCTTCGGGATGCCGAACGTCAACAGCAGCACGACAATCTCATTGGCGAACTTCAGCATCAGGCTGAGGAACTGCAGCGACAGCGTGAGCAGTTTGGTGAGCAAGTGGAGGCGGAACAGCAGCGGCTTCGCGAGGAAGTGGAAAAGAAGCGTCAGGCACTGTTGACTGAGCAGAGTAATCTGCAGCGGCGGTTTCGGTTTCAATTCGAACATCTCGCCCGCGCCAAGGAAGACCTGGAAGAAGAACTCCGTGCCTTCCGACGTGAACAGCAGCTCTTCCGCTCGGAGCGGGCACGATTCCTCGAACAGCATCGACTTCGCTTCCGACAGATCGAACGACTCCGCCGACTTCTTCAGGAGCGCGAAGACTCCCTCGAACGCGAGGCCCGCGTCCTCGAACGCTCACGCAATGCCGTGCTCTCGGACCTGCGGCTGAAGCAGCAGCGCAGCGACGAGGAACGTGAGGCCGTCGTGCGGGATATTGAAAACCGCCAGCGGCGCATTCGGCAGCAGGAAGCCTCGCTCGCTGAACTCACTGGTCGGCTCGAAGACCGCTCCCAGCGACTCACGCGTCTGCGGGCGGAGCTGGATCAGACTCAGTCTGAGATCCTCGAACAGCGACTTGTCATTGAAGAAACTCGGGACGCACTGATTCGCGATGCCGTGGCACCGGAATTGGCGCGGGCGCGTCTGGAACAGGCGCGACATGATGTGGCGGCCTATTTTGAACGTCAGCGGATGCAATTGTTTGCGGAACGGGACAAAGTCGAAGCGGCCGCCGGCGAACTGGCGGACCGCCAGCAACAGTTTCGACGCGATCGCGGCGATCTGGAACAGTACTTTGTGAGCCGTGAAGAAGAGCTTGCTGCACGCTCCGGCGCAACTGTCGTTGACCAGCTTCAGACCCAGCTGGAACTTCTGAGGACAAAAATGGAACGTTCGCAGGAGGCGTGGCAGTCTGAACGGCTCGAAGCTGAACGCACCATCCGCAGCCTGATTGAACAACTGACTGCGCGCGAGATCCCTGCATCCTCCGCGGGTGGAACGCAACAGGAAACCGTCGCACCGCGCGACGCTGCCTGAAACCGGCGCTGCGCCTGCGTTCGGGGATGTTCGAGTCCACTTTAAGTTTCCGGAATCAGCTGTCGCCGCAGCTCCTCCGGCTGCAGTCCCTGCTGGCGCAAGACCATCAAAGATTCTGCGCCGTCGCGTTTGGCGAGCCGTTTTCCGGTGGCGTCGTGGAGCAGCGGGTGATGGGAGTAGACCGGGACGGGCAGGTCAAGAAGTGCCTGCAGCAGGCGATGCAGGTGCGTCGCTTCGAACAGATCTTCTCCGCGAGAAATATGTGTAATCCCCTGAAGCGCATCGTCGAAGACCACGCAGAGATGATAGCTGCAGCCGATGTCCTTTCTGACGAGCACCACATCACCAAGGCATTCTGGATTCGCGATCTGTCTGCCTCGCCGCAGATCTGTCCAGGTGAGTTCAGCTGAGACTGCAGCGCGGGCACGTTTGAGGTTCAGTCGCAGAGCATATTGTTCGCCGCTGTTCATCCGTCGGGAGACTTCGGTTTGCGAAATCTGACGACAGGTGCCCGGATACAGAGGTCCTTCAGCGCCGTGCGGAGCACCTCCGGCCGCGGCGATTTCCCGCTGGATATCCCGGCGGGTGCAGAAACAGGGATACAGCAGGCCGCGTTCCAGCAATTGCTCGGCTGCCTGCTGATACTCCGACAGATGTTCCGACTGCCGCCTCACGGGTTCAGGCCAGATCAAACCCAGCCATTGCAGGTCCTCTTTCAGCTGAAGCTCGAATTCCGGCCGACAGCGGGTGGAGTCGATATCTTCAATCCGCAGCAGAAACATTCCGTTCAATGCACGTGCAATGTCCCATGCGGCGAGCGCTGAGAAAGCGTGGCCGCGGTGCAGCAGCCCTGTGGGGCTGGGGGCGAAGCGGGTGATGGGAGTGGCTGACATGTTCGAGTGGATTCGACGGGGAGCACACTGAGCTGCAGATCAATGCAAAAACACCAGACGGGGCTGCAGGAGTTGATTATCGGAGATTTCAGCGATGGCGCACAACCTCGGCGGCTCATCGGCGACAAGGGCCACGGACGCACCCGTTACGAGGGCGCCGCAAGTCTGTCGAAGTTGCTCTGCCTGGATTGGCAGCTGTTTACCGCAGCGGAGCGCATCGAGATCCGTCTCTGTACAGCCATACCATGAAAGTCCTGCAACGATTTCCAGCGGTGAAATCAGCGCGGAGTGAATGGTTGTCGGCGAAAGCACCTGGGAATCGAGACTGTCCCTCACATGGAATGCCCCAATCGCCGTCCTTTCGAGCTGACTCATCAGGCCACCACACCCCAGAATCACTCCGAGATCACGCGCGACAGATCGAACGTATGTGCCGGAGCTGCATTCGATTTCAACTCGGATTGTGGGCCAGAGGTATTCAAGCAGCCGCATGTGGTGGATGGTGACTTCCCGCGACTGCAGCCGAGGAGTTTCGCCCTGTCGGGCCAGTTCATAGGCGCGGCGTCCGGCAACATGGACCGCGGAATATGCGGGTGGTGTCTGTGTGATGACGCCTGTGAGCAGCTTCAGTGCGGTCTGCACTTCGTCGGCCGATGGCAGCATCGCTGGCGTCGGGTGCTGCCGGATGCTTCCGGAACTGTCATCGGTGTCGCTGGACTGCCCCAGCGTGAATTCTGCGAGATATGTCTTTGGGAATTCCTGAATGCGACTGACGAGTCTGGTTGCGTCACCGATGCAGACGAGAAGCACTCCTGTGGCCATTGGATCGAGCGTTCCAGCGTGGCCAGTTTTGAGGGGGCGGACAAATTTCTGGACGCGGTTGACCAGATCACGGGAGGAGCAGCCGGAGGGCTTGTTCAGATTCAGGAATCCGAACAGAGCGTGAGCGGGAGGCATGTGTGTTCAGTCGATTCCGAGGTTGCGTTCGATGGCGTTGGCCTTGTCAGACATCAGATACTTTTTGTACCAGCCGTCCGGATCCTTTTCCCGTTCATAATTGCGGCGTCCTTCGTCACCGACGAAATCCCATTCCCCATCGTCCTCGTCGGCCTTGCTGTCCCAGTCATAGGGGCGTGGCGTGAACATTCTGGTCAGTCGCCGCGAAGCCGATTTCGGGTGCTCGACCATACTGCAGCCGGAACACAACAGCATGGTGCACGGCAGAAAGATGCACGCAGCCAGGGCAGATTGACGCAGATGGGATGGCATACCGAGTTCTTCCGCGGGAGACTAAACTCCGGGGCTGTGCTGTTCGACAACGGGTCAAACGGCACGAGTGGCACTGGATTGGGACAATTGCCGGAAGTTTATCAGCGGCAGCAGAACTGCGGAGACGAAAACATGGTTCAGCTGGACATTCTTGTCGTAGCGCCGCATCCGGATGATGCGGAGATCAGCGTCGGGGGAACGATTGCCGCATCGCTTCGGCAGAATCTGCGCGTTGGTATCCTTGATCTGACCGATGGTGAACCGACACCGCGTGGTACCGTAGAGCTTCGGGCGCTTGAAACTGCTGCGGCAACGGAGATTCTTGGACTTTCGTGGCGAGGCAACCTGGGACTTCCAAATCGCAGTCTGCAGCCAACTCTGGAGGCACGTCGAGCACTTGCGGAAGTGATTCGGCGCACGCGACCTGGCGTGATTCTTGCTCCCTGGAAGGAGGATGCGCATCCGGATCACGTGGCGGCAAGCACTTTGGTGGACGACGCTCGATTCTGGGCCAAACTCAGTCGTTCAGACATGGCCTTTGAACCGTGGTGGACACCACTGCTGCTGCACTACTTCAGCATTCACCTGCGAATTCAGCCGCCGGCCTCCGTTGTGATGGATGTTTCCGACGTGATCGAAGTGAAAATGGCAGCAGTGGCAGCGTATGCAAGTCAGCTGTCGGAGGGCCGCAGTCAACAGTTTCCGACAGTGCTTGACGACATTCGCGACCGCGCTCGATACTGGGGCTGGGCAATCGGCCGCGGCTTCGGAGAACCCCTGTTGAATCGAGAATCGGTCGGAATTTCCAGTCTGCGGTCAGTGATTGCACCGAGAGGATAAAAAAAGAGCGGCCCGGCTGGGAACCGCTCTATCTTTTAAACTGCGGGAGACTTCCTGTCAGGCAACCGCTGATTCCTCTGTCGGTGCATCGGACTTGCGTTTCAGACGGCGCCGCAGTTGGACTGCGACACCAGCAGCGGTCAGAAACACCAGTGTACCCGGTTCAGGCACAGCCTGACCGTGGGCAGCAAAAACCATGGAACCATTCAGCGCCGCGTTCGGATGCCCTCCGGTGGTTGTCAGCGTGAACTTGATCTCTGCGATTACAGGGTCGGTGTAACCGATGAAATTTGGGTTCGTCCCAGGAAGCCATGTTCCGGAGAATGTCAGTTGGCGGTCAACAACACGCGATGTTGGAACCAGCGGATCGAAACGCTGGATAACATCGCTGATGACAGTTCCGTTGAACGCTCCGAAGTCAGCGTTGCTCACTGTGATTGGCTGGCCCACCATCGAAAAATCAGCGATGTCAAAATTTCCCCATGGAGTTGTGGGAGCGAAAGATACGTCGTGAAAGAATCCGGTCCGACCTTTCTTGCTGGAGAGGTCAGTGATGTGAAAGCTGTCCTCCAGCAAGCCCGATACAGGCTCGATCTCAACATTAAAGCCGACCGACCCAACAATAAAGTCAGCCTTGCATGAAGCTGTGGAAAAGAACATCGCAGCAGCGATTGAAAGCAATGCCATTTTCATAAGATTCGAATCCTTTTTTCAGAAGCTGGACTGGAAGGCTGAGAGGAGCAGCCGAACGGGGTACAGGGAACATGATTGCTATTTGAACGTTAACGATTGTTTCGTCAATTAAAGAAAATCAGTCTGGTTGAGATTATCCGATGATGGCCATGATGACGGTCCTGTTAGTCACAGCAGACGCATCGTTGGGGTTGGTTGCAAACTGGCAGCATTTGCTGCCTGAATGTTTCATTCGGAAAATGCTCAAACATCGTGTTGCCAGCCTCCGGCAGCAAATGATGACAAACAGCCACGCAATTCAGCTGAGACTGTTTCAATTCCTTTCCGTTGATCGTTAACAGATTTGCGTTTTGTGCACTGCGCCTTGCAGGACAGCTCTGCCGAGGTCGATCGCGAAATTTCCGGTCGTAGGTTTGATGATTTTCGACTTGCCGGATACGTTACGATTTTTCAACCGCAGGATTCCACTCAGACCCCATCCATGCTTGAACTCGCATCTGCTCAAATCCGGTTTGCCCGCGATTACACGCTCACTCTGCTTGATGGCTTTCCTGAAGACGCCTGGTTTACGCAGCCTGCGCCGGGCTGTGCTCATCTTGCCTGGCAGGTGGGACATCTTGCTATGGCCCAGTATGGCCTCTGTCTGTTCCGCATTCGCGGCCGCGCCGAAGGGGATCTGGATTTGATGCCATCCACCTTCCGCAAACGCTTCAGCCGCGGCACCGCACCGGATCCCGATCCAGCCCGGAATCCCTCGCCCGCAGAGCTTCGACTGGTACTCGATCGCATCCACCAGCAGGTGCTCAAAGAACTCCCCGGCTTCTCCTCAGAACTGCTGGATGAACCGGTCGAACTGCCGTGGGC
>JBJTOP010000018.1:0-5546 GCA_046074645.1 Planctomycetaceae bacterium
ACACAAATGACTGCGACGCACACAGCGGCTGATCAGGTGGAACACCTGAACGTCCGTTTCGGAAAAGATTTCACGACGATTCACACGCGGCATGGGACCCCTTTCAGGAAAGCTGAATCCATTGTAAAAACACATTCAGGATTCGTCAAGGTGCATGGCACCTTTTGATCGAAAAACGATTGACTTTCCGTTGTCGTGTCATGGTTTTTCGGGGGGCTGATCGGTGTTGCCTTTGGAGCTTGTTCACTGATTTTCCAGCTGCCAGTGCACTGCGGAGCGGGTGAGTTCGCCTGCGATTTTCAGGCCAGGCTTGCGTTTGATGTTTTCGCGGTGCGTATCGACGGTGTGGGTGCTGATGAATAGCTTCGCCGCAATAACTCCGCTGGAATATCCTTCGGCGATCATTCGGTAGACGTCCAGTTCGCGATCGGTGAGTCGCTCCACTCCGCGAAGCTCCTGATCACCGTTAAGGGCCTCGGTCATGAGTCGCTGGGTGAGTGCCGGGCTGCAGAAACGCCTGCCTTTGAGTACTGTGCGAACGGCCTCCAGCAATCGCTCATCGGTTTCCTGTTTATTGAGGAAACCAAGTGCGCCGGCTCGGAGTGCTCGTTCGCCGTAGATGGACTCGCGAAATCCGGAGATGACCAGCACCTTACACGCATTTCCCCGCGCGCGGATTTGCCTGACAAGATCGAGGCCGCTGCTGTCTCTTAACGAGATGTCGATGATCGCGAGGTCCGGCAGGCCGTTTCTGAGCAGCTCCAGTGCCTCAGATTCGGACGCCGCCTCACCCACAACTTTGAGATCCGATTCGGCGACCAGCAGTGCTGCAAGCCCCGCACGCAACAGCGGATGATCGTCCACCAGCAGGATGCTGGCGGTGCGCCCCAGCCCATAGTTCAAGTCAGCCATTTCCACACTCCCGTGGCTCAACTCGGCAGCGGATCACCGTTCCACCGTTGGAACGACAGCCGATCTGCAGCAACCCACCGATTCGTTGAGCCCTGTATGCCATGTTTTTGAGACCAATGCCCCCTTACACCGGTTCTGAATGGCCGTTGTTCTGACAGCCATTTTCAAGTGCCTGAATTCCGTGGCCGTTATCGGTCACCTCCAGCTCAAGATGTCTGGTATCGCCACTGATGGAAATTCGTACGTAATCGGCGTTGCCATGCCGAATCGCATTACTCACAGCTTCCTGGACAATCCGCAGCAACTGCAGTGCGCGTTCGGAATTCAGATGTTCACAACCAGGTTGTCCAGGCTGCAGGCAGTGAATCTCGCAGTGGACGCTGCGAGCTGTTTCAAGTGATGCGCGAAGTTCTTCGAGGCGAACGGGGAGTTCGTTCGGGTCCAATTCCGTCAGCAGCAGTCCGTGAGACAGATCGCGGACACTGCATGACGCAGCTGCAAGTGCCCGGCGAATTCCAGTGAGTGTTTCGATGAGCAGTGAAACTTCACCTGCATCGAACCTGCAGCAAATCTGACAGGCTTCATCCTGAGCTGCGTTTCCATTGTGCTGCGAACGCCGCAGGGCACGCTCAAGAATCTTCTGTAAACCTGCTGCGAAGAGCGAAGCGGCGGCCAGCTCCTGGCCAACGGCATCATGAAGTTCTCGGGCTATGCGATGACTTTCCGCCTCCACGGATTCGAGAATCCCAACTGCCATCGCTCCCTCAGTCGATCTGTCTGAGTCTGATGAGATGATTCAGGTGCGCATGGATGTACCTGGACTGAAGGCCAGCGAGATTCATGTGGAAGTGACCGGCAACACTCTTCGCATCAGTGGAGAGCACAAGGAGGAAAAGAAGAAGAGACGCACCTATCACCGTCTGGAACGCCGCGTAGGAACTTTCTCACGCACAATTACGCTGCCCGCAGAAGTGATGGAACAGAAAGTCAGTGCAGAGTGCCAGGATGGTGTCCTGACAACAGGATGGTGTCCTGACAATCAGTCTGCCGAAGTCTGAAGCAGCTCGTACGCAGACCGTCAAGGTGATTGCGAAACAACGACGCACTCACGCACGGCCCTGAATCGCCCTCGCGCCCCTCCTCCTGAAATGAGTTCGTCCAGCCTCCATTGTTCAACGGGACACGAACTCCGTTGAAAATGCGGCCGGGACTCTGAAGAGGAGGGGCAATGGGCTTGAATTGCCGGCCCCTCGCGTTCCGAAAGCCTGATGCTTGCCGAGTTCGTGTTCGCGACCCTTTTCGCCCGGCCCCCGCACACGCTTCCGAAGACAGCGTCGCTCACGGATTCGCAGTCTTTGCCCGGTATTCGCCAATCCGTGCTTCCCGGATTTCGTCGCTGATCGCTCCAACTGTGTCAATGCGGTACAGTTCATCGCGTGACGGTGTGAGTTTCAGCCCGACACTGGCAGGGGGAATCTGTCGCAGGTGCACCAGAGCGGCCAGTGCCGCGTCGCGAGTCTGTACCTGCAGACGACTATCGACGGCTCCATCATTTGCCACGGCTCCTCGCGGGGGCCAGATCACCTGAGTCGATTGCAGCCGCGACTCGAGCAGCGCGATATCCTGGCTGCTTCCCAGTGCCGCAAGGCACATACAGGCGAAGTAGACCTGCGGTCCGCGTCCTTCGCTTTGAAGAACTCTGACGGCGACATCCCGACCGGCCGACAGACGATGTCGAATCGCAAAAATCAACGGACGATCGGCGGAAATTCCCGGTCTTCGAATCCATTCAGAGACAATCGATCGCAACACACCTCGATTCCGTCCCGATTGCAGCAACTGGTCGAAACGCGGATCTTCGAGTGGTCGCGAGACATTTGAGGATGTCTTGCGAAGCAACCGGAGTTCCGCGCGACTTGCGACCAGCATCAGTGCCAGCGCCGATGCGGTGGGAAATGGCTGATCCGCACGGCCGTTGCAGTTCAACGCCAGCTTTGCGCTGCGATGTTCGAGCAGTTCCGGGAGTCGGCCTGGCTGATAAATGCTGGCAGCGAACACTTCGGATTCCGCACGCAGCAAGTGCAGCAGAACTGATCGAGGTTCAGTCGACTCAATACCGGTGTCAAGCAAGTCGGATGGCAGTGATCCTGGAGCGTCAGGGGTGCCTGCGGTGTCAGCCGCCAGATGTTGTTCGAGTCGCAGGGCATCCGGAAGATCGGCAACTTCGCCACGGCTGGAATCTGCAGGCAGTGCCGACAACCGCTGCAGACGCTGCTGAAACCATCGTTCGTAGAGGCAGTCCAGGATTTCATTGAGCCTTTCTGACGTTTCCCGAGGTGCTGCGGCCCGCAGGTCGCTGAGGACAACTCGCGAGGATTCCGGGAGCGCCAGCAGGGACTTCGTGGCTGCCTGACGACGGGAATAGGACGAATCCCGGAGTTCCGTCACCAGCCGCTGCACTTCCTCGACATTCACTGCAGCGACCGCACCGTCCTCGTCAGCCATGCTGGGCGGAGCGGCCGTGGAAAACAGCAGGAGGAAGCAGAAAAGTCGAAGCATGGAGGGATCAGGAGGCAGGAAGAAACGAGGGAGCAGGAGCCGGTAACAAACTTTGGATCGTGAGGTGAAGGTATTTTGATAATATTAGTACTTACCCGCAGTCACGAATGGGATCACTGCGTGGTGCGAAGTTTTCCCGGGGCGTCTTTTCTTTTGTTGCTGTCCGTCTTCGTGTGCAAAATATCAGCCGTATGGCGAGATCCGGGGAATTCCGTTTTGCGCGTCGAAACAGACGACAGACTTCGATTGTTCTATCAGAAAAACCGAGGTTTTGAGGGAAATACGGTTGTTTAGGGAGTGCCGGCAGCGAATTCTGTGTTGCAACCCGCAAATCTTCCGCAGGATGCCCGTTCTTTGGGGGTTCGGTGAAGGCCGACTGGCCTGCTCCAGCGGAAATTTACGTCTTCCGTGATTGAGAGGCTGCGAAATTCCCGATAGAGTGCGCTTGCAATTGATCGGCAAATGGCCACAATTTCCCGCCCTTCGCTTTTTTGCGGTCTTTAACGTCTCCCCGGAGCATCTCCCGTGTCACTGGATAAAACCCTCAAAGTTCGCCGGGGCGGCAGTAGCTCCCGAAATGTTTTGACCCGCGGCGAACGCATTGCTCGTCTGCAGGAAGAAGACCGGTTTGCACAGGGTCGCAGCCCGTTCGGGCTTCCCAAGGTCCGTGTCATGAAGGCCCTCGCCGGCAAGAAAAAGAAGAAAACCGCCGAAGAAGGTGCTGCGCCTGCCGCTGGGGGCAAAGCTGCACCCGCCAAGGGTGGCGCTGCCGCAAAGGGCAAGAAGTAGGCTCCGGCATCCAGAAAGCTCTCATCAACACATCCGCATGCCCCGATCTGGGCCTGCTTTTTTTGCCGTCAGCTGGGCGACTTCAAACGCCTTTCCCGACCTCGCCCGCCCGCAGCAGTCGCACATTCTGTCCGATGTCGTGATCATCCACCGGAAAATTCCGGTACTGCAGCGTTGAATTTCGCATGAACCAGTCGCGAATGATTTCTTCGGCATCCTTGTTTTCACGTGCCCTGACCATCAGTGTTTCACCGTCCGTGACGGCCCGGATTTCGCCATCATCGATGACCAGAGTGCCCTTGTGAAACACGTATCTGGGCATCCGGAACATGGCTTCAATATCATTCTGGCGGCTGTAAACGGTGATATCCGCGTCGGCACCTGGTCCCAGATGCCCTTTGTGGTCCAGTCCCAGCATTCGCGCCGGACCGGCGCGAGTGATGATCGCGATTTCTTCCAGCGAGTATTCACGCGTCAGATCCGGGAGCGTGCAGGCCGCCCGCAATCGCTCAGGCAACCGCCCCAGCATCTCCTCGCGGCGATCGCGATCCATCAGCAGGGCGATGATTTCCGGATAGGCCAGAAACGATCCACCATTCGGATGGTCGGTACTCATTCCGATGCGCCAGGGATCCTGCACCAGCAGGTACCATTCAAGTCCGATCGCCCACTGCAGCGAATGCACGAAGCTGCTGTCTCGATAGCGAATCGGCACAATGCCACAACCACCTTCCAGTTCGACATCCCCGCTGAACCATTTGCGTCCGGTGACCTTGTGGAGGTAGTGCCCGAGTGGTCCGTCACCCGTCATTGACGTCGTTTCTCCGAAGAGCACCTGGCCCACATCGACGGTGAGTTCCGGATGTGAATTGACGTAGTCTGCCAGTCGAGGCACTTCGGAACACATGGCGGTCTGATCATCGAGGCTGCCGCCGTAGCTGTGGAACTGAATATGAGTGATGTGCGCCCGCGATCCCTCAAACGCACGCATGCTTTCCAGTGTGGTACTGAAGTTACCGGGTATTCCCAGCTGATTGCAGTGGACGTGGACGGGATGCGGCAGATGCAGGCGATCAGCAGCCGCCGCAAGTTCTCGCAGAATTGTACGCGGGGTAACTCCTGTGAGCGGAACGGGGTCATCGAGCCCCGCGCAACCACCACCGCCACTCTTCCACATCTCAACGCCCCCGGGATTGACAAGCTTGGCGGCGTAACCACCTGTGGCATTCAGGAGCCAGGCCATGCAGCCTTCGACAAGCTCACGATTTCCCCGCTGGAGCTGTTCC
>JBJTOP010000019.1:0-29492 GCA_046074645.1 Planctomycetaceae bacterium
TCGAACTGGATCTGAAGGCCGCTCATGAGCAGTTTGGTCTGAACTGGACAATCTTCCGTCCGCACAATGTCTACGGAGAGTTCCAGAACATCGGAGATCGCTACCGCAACGTCGTTGGCATCTTCATGAATCGCATCATGCGGAATCAACCGCTGCCGATTTTCGGGGATGGTCTCCAGCAGCGAGCGTTTTCGTACGTCGGGGACTTGATGCAACCCATGGTCACCGCTCCATTTGTCCCTGCAGCGAATTGTGAGATCTTCAATGTGGGAGCGTCGGTCCCAATCTCTGTGCGAGATCTCGCCATCGCCGTGTGCCGGGAATTCCAGGTCGAACCGAATTTCGAATTTCTCCCGGCACGCAATGAAGTGAAGATTGCCTGGGCCGATCATTCGAAGTGTGATCAGATTTTCGGCTGCCGTTCCGCAACTTCACTCGAACAAGGCCTGCACCGAATGGCTGACTGGGCTCGCACAGTCGGAACCAGATCCGGCCGCCATTTCGATCGCATCGAAATCACTCAGGGACTTCCCGCCGTCTGGAGTCAGACATCCAGCCCATGAGGACCACCTCGCGGCCTCGATCCATTCAATCCCGCCACTGTGTCTAACCCGTGTGGCGGGACAGACGCCGGTGGGCCAATGGCGTTGAAGTTCTCTGGAATCCTGTGAAGGGACTGTTGGTCTCCCGCAAAGGCGCAAAGACGCAAAGGAAGGACAGAAGGTTTAAATTTCCAACACATCCAGCTTTGCGATTTGGCGCCTTTGCGTGAGGTAAGAGTCGGTACAGCAAGGTGCCCGCCGCCGCGTCTGCAGGAAATCCGAGAGACGATCTCAAGTGTCCTGAACACCGTTTCGTCATCCCAGCTTCGCCCTGCCGGCACCGCCTTTTGCCAGAAAATCAAGGCCATTGGCCGATGGGCCGGTACTCAAGCTGCTCGCCGACCCAGGCTGGACTGAAAGCAGTGAGGATTTTGTGTTCCTGAGAACATGGACAGCCGAATTCTGGCGCACGAGTGGAGTTCCACTCACACCGACCCTTTTTCCCGATTGTTCAACTGCAACAGCGCATCTCGCAACACCGGATAATTGGCCTGGATTGAGTATTTCCGTTCGACCGTCTGCCGACCACGACGTCCCATCTCGTTCCTGATGTCTGCACGACTGGTGAGCAGTCGCAATGCAGCCAGCCATTCTTCTGTCGTCTGAGCGGCAATGCCGTTCTGATTGTTGTCGAGGATCTCGGAGTTCACACCTGCCGGAGCAGCAATCCCCGGGACTCCCACGGCCAGATACTGAATAAGTTTCAGGCCACACTTGTAGATATCCCACTCCTGATCTGGAAAGAGGGGCATCAGTCCGATATCAAACTGCTGAAGTTGCTGGACTTCGCGCTGCGGCTGCCATCGCTGGTGCACAACATGGACACCGGACAAATCGACTTCGCTGAGTGCAGAGATGTCGGGGACAACAATTCGCAGTTCGAACGGAAGCTCGCTGGCAAGCGTTCGCAGCGCTTCTGCGGCGACCGACAGATACTTGAGATTGCCTGCGGTTCCCATCCATCCCACGACGGTGCGGGAATCATCGTTCGATCCCCAGGACCGCTCAGAATATTCGTCCAGATCCACGCAAGTTGGGATCTGACAAATGCTGGAGTTGAGTGGCCGGACTTTGTCAGCAAGGAACCGATTTCCACAGACGACCATATCGGCCAGTTTCATCAGCTTGTCAAATTTCTCCGGATAGCGCAGGAACACGGCATCATCCAGATCAATAACAAGGCGACCGCAGCTTTCGCGGAATCGTCGTTCCATATCAATCGTGGTATTATCAAAAATTTCACGATCGATGAACACGACATCGAATCGCTGCAACTTTGTTCGCAGCCAGTGCCACCAGCGAACACTTCGTTTCAACAGCTGACTGGGCCGAAAGCCCATCCAGGGAAAGTAGTCGTACTTCTGAGGGAAACTGTGTGCCACGACGACCCGATGTCCCTCGGCTCGAAAATGGTCCAGCCACGGCAGAATTCGAAATCGAGCGGAAGGAACTCGGTCACCCGAGGACAGGAAGAGGATATTCAAACAGCATTCCCCAGCATTCTGATGCGGCTGATTCCTGTGACAGAGGTGATCACAGGTTCTTGTGATATGAGTCAGGCCATGCAAACATTCTTTGACAGCGGTCGATGCGCGGAGATCGTCAATCGTCCTCCCTGCCGAATCCATGCCAGAACATGAGCCAGTGGCGCAAGCAGCAGTTTGGTCACGAATGTCGGCCGGTCAGGATATCGCAGAAGCCATCGGCCGAACCGGCATTCCGGCCAGCGAGCAAGAATCGCCAGAGCAACGCTGCCGACAATATTTGACACATTTCGCTGATGCGCAATCTGAATATCTTCAAAGCCGCACTGCTGCAGAAGCGTTCGAATCGAAGACGGTGTGAAATGATGCAGGTGTCGGGGTAATTCCCAGACATACCAGTACCTGCCGAAAAACGTTGCTTCCCAGCAGCCAGCGTTGGGGATGCTGAAGAGCAGCGTGCCACCCGGTTTCAGAAGATCGTGGACTCCCTCCAGCGTCTGACGCACATCCGGGATATGCTCGAACACCATCCACGCAGCGACAAGATCAAAATGCTCCCGCGGAAGATCGCAGCATTCCAGTGTTCCGCAATGAACGTCCAGCCCGGCCTGTTGGGCCATCATTGCCGGTCGACTGCCTGGCTCAATCCCCACTGCCTTCCAACCGGCATCCTGCAGCCTGACAAGGTACTGTCCCGAGGCACATCCCAGCTCCAGTGCACAGGGACCTTCAGCACTCGTTTCGCCACTGGAACTTATCACCGTGCTGGCTGCGGTTCCGGGACTGGTCATCCGTGGGACTGGCGGGAGCGGCTGACTGCGATCGTCCATCAGCCAGTTGTACAGTCGCTTCAGTCCAGGAACATACCGGAGCGGAAGAATTCGAAGAAGCAGGGGGCGTCCGGCCCCGCTGTGATCATTGGTGTTATTCGATCCGGAAACGACCGCGGCTGCGGGGCGCGTAACAGCATCCGGCGTTGATTGATGGGGACCATAGTGTTCAGGATAACAGGCCCCGAGACACTCGCGGACCGGACGAGGATTCATGAAACGATGACCACACGCATCGCAGCGTTCCACGACAAACTCGCCGACGATTCCACAGAGATTGTCACGGGAAATCTGAACCGCGGTACTATTCGCAGAGCCGCACAATGGACAGCAAATGCGTTCCAGCCGCAGCATTTCACTGGATGGATGGGAAGAATCCGTCAACATCCGGTCATCACTCTTTGTTTCAGATTTGTCAGGCATCCCTGATCTCCGGCCGATGCCATTCCGATCGAGTGCGTGCCCAGGTCATGGTCCACAACGGTACCTGCACTTGGGCAATCTCAGGCAGATGACCGCCGCCGACCTTTGGATAACGCTAACGATTTCCTCACGAGGCTTCAAGGGTGGCCACGGTGAGGCTCGATTCGATTGAGACGACCAGAAACGGATCCCGTTTGTGGGCGCGCACATAAGGATCTGTCCGCAGGGAAAGCTGAATCAGCACCATCGACGTGATCGCGAGCATCAACGGTTTTGTCAGCACGAAGAACAATCGATCAAGCTCGGCAAACTTCCGCTCGGCGATCAGCGCTGCCGTCCGGTGCATGGCACCTGAAGCGTTCTGTTTGCCCGCAGGCAGGGCCATGCGGCTCAGCGGATGGGCGGAAGCCCCCGGCTGCGTTTTGCACCGAAGGTGCGCGCGCTGGCGAGGGGCGTTGGCATCGCGTTGGCAGGGGACTTTGCCCGCAGGCTGCCGCCACGCGGCTCAGCGGTTTTCGCGAGATGACTTTTGCCTTCGCTTCTGCTAGACTCGTCACCCACACGTACCTGCATCTCTGCCTCCTGCCAATCTGCCGGAAAAAGGATTTCCCATGAAACATCTGCTCACATTTGCCGGAATTGTGATTTTGGCTGGCCTGTTATCTGCCAGCGTTCCGCATTCATCTCAGGCTTCTCCGTGGCTCCGTGCGGTTCCTGAAGACGGACCGAAAGCGGTGGAGGACAGCATGCATGAATTCATGGAATATGTCTTTCAGCCTGCCTATCTGCGGTTGAAGCAGTCCATGGCGACGGCACCGGCGGACAACAAGGGCTGGAAGGCGATCAAATCCGATTCGCTGATCCTGGCCGAAAGCTGCAATCTGCTGTTTGACCGAGCTCCGGACGAGAAGGCAGCCGACTGGAAGGCCCATGCCGTGGCAGCCCGAGAAAAGGGCGGCCAGCTGTACTCTGCTGCGAAGGCAAAGGATTTTGCTGCCGCAGGGACCGCATGGAAGACGATGCTGGAAAGCTGCAACGCGTGCCATCGTCAGTTTGAAAACGGCAAGCACATCCTGCAGCCATAATCACGGACCACAAGACTCATGAGTGACCGTATCTGGCGAATCGCCACTCGCAAAAGTGCGCTCGCATTGTGGCAGGCCAACCACGTTGCCGACCGACTGAGACAACTGCCATCGGGCCCCACGGTGGAACTGGTTCTGATCGTCACATCGGGCGATCAGAACCAGACGGACGCGTTGCGGCAGTTCGGTGGCACGGGAGTCTTCACGCGGGAAGTGCAGAGGGCGGTTCTTGACGGCCGCGCCGACTTTGCGGTGCACAGCTTGAAGGACCTGCCTACGCAGTCTGCTGACGGTCTGTCGCTGGGGTGCGTTCCCGAGCGAGCTCCGCGGTGTGACGCGCTGCTGTTGCCTGCTGGCATCCCTGAGGCGACTTCTCTCGCGGACCTCCCCGCGAACGCTCGCATTGGCACGGGAAGTCCCCGCCGCCAGGCACAGCTGCGATATCACCGCAGTGACCTCGACATCACCGAAATCCGCGGCAACGTGGATACTCGTCTGAGAAAGCTGGACGAGGGTGAGTACGACGCCATTCTGCTTGCGGAGGCCGGCCTGCGGCGGCTGGGACTGCATCAGCGAATCTCGCTCCTGCTTCGGCCTCCACTGTTTTTCCCCGCGGTGAGTCAGGGGGCACTGGGAATCGAGACTCGCACCGACGACACAGAAGCGCAGGCACTTCTCTCGACGCTCACCTGCGTGACGACGCACGCCGAAGTGATTGCCGAGCGTGCTCTGCTGAGAACTCTCCGCGCCGGCTGCCACGCGCCGCTGGGTGTGTGGGCCGAAATAACCGATCAAACGCTGACGCTCACCGCAGTGCTGCTCAGTAACGACGGCACAGCAAGACTGGAGCAGTCCGCCAGCGGCTCAGCAGACGATCCCGAACGTATTGGCGTCACCGTCGCCGAAAGGCTCTTCGAAGCGGGTGCTTCGGTGCTGCTCGGCGAATAACAGCAGATTTTTTTCATGGCATTATTTCGGAAACTCTGAACGTCAAGCGACACTTCAACAGGCGGGGGGTAACAGGAATGTCAGGATTCCGGCAGCAGTTTCTGAAGAGCATTTTCATTGCCATGGCGCTGATAAGCAGTGTCGCAGTCTCTGTCATCGCCGGCGAACCACTTCGACTCAACCCGCGTTCGCGAGTGGAGACGGTGTCTGGTTCCGGATTCTGGCATTCCACGGTGACGCCCGCACAGTGGAAGCCTGAAGAGACGTGTATCGTCGTGTGCGACATGTGGGACGACCACTGGTGCAAGCCGTCCGCTGCCCGTGTGAACGAGATGGCGCCGTTCATGAACGGGGTGCTCCGCGCCGCCCGCGCCCGTGGCGTCCTGATCATTCACTGTCCCAGCGATACGCTCGACTTTTACAAAGACACGCCTCAGCGACGGACCGCCCAGTCTGCTCCTCCGGTGGCGACTGAAAAACCTCTGGAACGCTGGGTGCGTCTGATTCCCGAGCGTGAGGGCGGATCGCTCCCAATTGACGATTCAGACGGCGGCTGCGACTGTGAGGAGCCCGTGCAGAGCCGCCGCGCATGGACTCGCCAGCACCCTGCCATCGAGATTGCTCCTGAAGACGCGATCACCGACAGTGCCGAGGCCTTTTATCTGATGAAGCAGCGGGGGATTCGGAATGTGTTGGTGATGGGAGTGCACACCAATATGTGTGTACTGGGTCGACCGTTTTCGATTCGTCAGCTGGTACTGCAGGGGCTGAATGTGATGCTCGTGCGGGATCTGACCGACACCATGTACAACCCCGCCAAAGCTCCTTTTGTCAGTCATTTCACCGGAAATGACCTGGTGGTTGAGCACATTGAACAGTACTGGTGCCCGACGATCCTGAGTTCTGACATCACGGGAACGCGGCCGTTTCGCTTTGAGCAGGACCGGCGGCCCCACGTGGTGGTTGTGATGTCTGAGCCCGAATACCGGACCGATGAATCGCTGACTCGGTTCGCTCGCACTCATCTGGGCCGTGAATTTCAGGTGTCACTGGTTTACGGGGACGCGAAGGACGGCAGCCTGCTCCCGGGCGTGGACGTGCTTTCGCAGGCCGACCTGCTGCTGCTCAGCGTTCGCCGCCGCACTCTTACCTCCCAGCAGCTCCAGTTATTCCGGGACTTCATCGCCTCGGGCAAACCTGTAGTGGGGATTCGCACTTCAAGCCATCCGTTTCATCTGCGCAATCAGGCGCCGCCGGAAGGCCGCGCTGACTGGGCCGGGTACGACCTTGAAGTCAACGGCGGACGTTACACCAACCATCACGGGGCTGGTCCGCAAACGACGATACAGCTGGCTTCCGGGGCAACAGCAGCCGACCCGCTGCTTGCGGGCGTTGACCTGAACCAGCTGATTGGTGAGGGGTCGCTCTATCAGGTCAGCCCGCTGTCTGAGACCACTCGAGTACTGCTCACCGGATCAATACCTGATCGACCGTCGGAGCCTGTAGCGTGGGTCAACCGTCGGGCGGATGGCGGGCGGACGTTTTACACGTCACTTGGGCATGTTGGCGACTTCGCGCAGCCTGCTTTCCGACAGCTGTTGCTCAATGCCTGTCGCGAACTTGTGAAGACTGCTCCCTGAGGAACCAACATGCAGCTGGCATCTGTGCTGACACCACTTTCCGACTATCAACTGCAGCTGGCGGCTCAGTGCGGCGTGACGGATATTGTGCATCGCTATCCCGGTCCGGATGCTGCGGTGCTGGCAGCCGGCTGCAAACGGATCGCTTCGTTTGGCATGAAGTGCAGTGTGGTGGAGGGCTATCTGCCGATTGAAAACATCAAGCTGGGGCGAGACGACGGCAGTGAACTGCGGGCGTTAAAGACTCTGATTCAGCAGATGGCCGATCTGGACATTCGGCTGCTCTGTTACAATTTCATGGCAGGCACTGACTGGTGTCGCACGCGGCTGGATGTTCCTGAGCGTGGCGGTGCGCTGACGACGGCATTTCGTCTGCAGGATGTTGAGCAGGCGGTGCTGCTGGGGTATCGGCCACCGGATTCGGGTTTCGACGAGTCCGCGCGAAGTCTGACGCCGGAGCGGTTGTGGATGCATCTTGAACGGCTGCTGAATGAGCTGCTGCCGGTGGCCGAGCGCTGCGGCGTGGTGCTGGCGATGCATCCTGATGACCCACCGCTGCCTTCGCTGCTTGGCCGACCGCGGATCATGCACACACCGGAGTCCTTTGAACGGCTTGTTCAGCTGGCTCCCAGTGCCGCCAACGCCATCTGTTTCTGCCAGGGCTCATTTGCATCGATGCAGGTGGATATTCCTCAGACCATCCGACGGCTGGGACCCTGGGTTCGTTACGTGCATTTCCGCGATGTTGCGGGCGGGCCGGACGACTTCCGCGAGACCTTTCACGACAACGGTCCGACTGACATGGCCGCGGCCATGCGAGCCTGGCGCGAGGTGGGTTTCGCCGGGCCAATGCGTCCGGACCACGTTCCGCAGCTGGCGGGCGAGGAAGACGGTGAACCCGGCTACACGATTCTGGGGAGACTCTTCGCGTGGGGCTACATGCGGGGGCTGATGCACGCGACGGAGTAGTCAGTGGGATCAATCAGAGCCTGTGACGAACGAATATCTGCATTTCTGACGGAGCCAGCATACGTGAATCCAATTTTCCTGTTGTTCAGGTTCAGGACTGAGTGGGTCAGCTGTCTGTGGCATGGCCTTGCAATGACTTTGCTTGCCGGAGGCAGCTCGGCAGTTGTTGCGGCTGCTGATGGGCAGGTGGCTCCGCAGCCCCCGAATATCCTGATGATTGTCTCTGACGATCAGGCATTCGGAGATTACGGGTTCATGGATCATCCCGTGATTCGCACGCCCCATCTGGATAAGCTCGCATCAGAGAGCGCCCTGTTTCGTCGCGGTTACACCCCAACGGCGCTTTGCCGTCCTTCACTGATGTCGATGATCACTGGTCTGTATCCGCACCAGCATCGGGTCACCGGAAACGATCCCCGCCAGTTACCGGGTATGGCGCCGGAACGATTTGCGGAACTTCGCGGACAGTTGATCGCGAGGATCGACAGCATTCCGACGATCCCCGGACGGCTGAGTGAACGAGGGTATGTGAGTATTCAGACGGGCAAGTGGTGGGAGGGCAACTACAGTCGGGGCGGATTCACGGCTGGCATGACACGTGGTTTTCCGCAGCCTGGTGGGCGTCATGGAGACGATGGGCTGGACATAGGCCGCAAGGGTCTGCAGCCGTTGCTCAGCTTTATCTCCAGTGCTGCCGAGAAGAAGACGCCGTTCTTTGCGTGGTACGCTCCGATGCTGCCGCATACGCCACACAATCCCCCACCGCGGCTGCTGGAGAAATATCGCGCAGAAGATCGCCCGATTGAGCTGGCTCGTTATTTTGCCATGGTGGAATGGTTCGATGAAACGTGTGGCGAAGTGCTGCAGCATCTGGACGCCACCGGGATTGCGGAGAACACGCTGGTTGTCTACGTGACTGACAATGGCTGGATTCAGTCGACTCCCGACATGCAGCTTTCCGACGCATGGACGCACGGCTTTGCACCTCGCAGCAAGCATTCCGCTTACGAGGGCGGCATTCGGACGCCGATTATGTACAGGCTTCCGGGGAGGATTCGCCCGGCCGACCATCGCCAGGTTGCCACGACTCTTGATGTGATGCCAACGGTGCTGCAGGCTGCCGGGCTCGAAGTGCCTGCCGGACTTCCAGGCATCGGACTGCTGCCGTTTCTCACGGGCACTGCAGAGCTGACCCGAGACACGGTTTGCGGTGAGGGCTTCACGCACGACGTGGCGGATCTGGAAAAGCCGGACGCATCTCTGCTGACCCGCTGGTGCATTTCGGGCCAGTGGAAGCTGATTCTTTCATGGGATACGACACCCGACCGCTATGCTTTTGTGCACGCTGGCAACGAAAGAGCTCCGCAGCTGTACAACCTCGAACAGGATCCCGCAGAAAAGCGAAATGTGGCGGCCGATCATCCAAAGATTGTTGCGGAACTGGGCGAAAAGCTCAGCCAGGTCTGGAAGGTACCTCGAGGCTCGATTCAGCAGCAGGGCCTGAAGTAAATGGTGGCCGGCTTTGCCTCTACGGCAGCGTAGCAGCGCCGAGCAGATCGGCCTGATCGTAGGGTGCCGTTGGTGCCGGGTACGACGGGTAGGTAGGACTGGGCTGTGCTGGGTACGTACCACCAGGCGTCTGCGGGTAGTAACCGGACATGCTTTGACAGGATTCGGCGCAGTGTACGAGTTCTGTGTTCACCGCATGTCCCAGAGTGGCCAGTCCGGCGATGCAGCCGATCACGATGACCGTGGTGATCAGGACGATTTCGGCAGAGACGATGATGCCGTCTTCCGAGGAGAGGAATCGGGACAGGCAGCGGATCATGAGGAGCATTCCTGAGGTGTCAACGGATCACTTCCCCTGAAGGGACCTGTTGGCGGGCATGGGAGTCTACTTCGGGAACCGGGTGCGGGACGGATGGAACTTCCAGGTTTTGCCCGGTTGCAATTGTTGTTCGTGCGGAATTTAGCGAGACTGCCGAGAAATCGGTGTTGCGACAAGTTAACCAGCGGGCGTACGAGTAGCGGGGAATCGCATGTCGAAGCGGATCGGGATTCTTGCACTGCTGCATGAGAGCAATACATTTTTGCGGGAACCGACAGAGCAGTCGCATTTCCGCCGGAATTTGCTGGCAACCGGCGATGCGGTTTGTGAAGCATTTCGTGGCACGCCGCACGAGGTTGGCGGATTCTTAAGTGCCATCGACGAGTCGCCTGAATTTTCGGCGGTCGGTATTTTCGGTGCGCGGGCGATGCCATACGGACCGATTTCCGCCGGCTGCTGGAATCAGCTTTGTGATGAGCTGGCATCGTCGCTGCAGGCAGCACTGCCTTTGGATGGTCTGCTGGTGGCCCCACACGGCGCCACAGTCGCAGAGAACGCTTCGGACGCTGACGGCGACTGGCTGTCGCGTGTTCGCCGAATTGTCGGCCCCGATCTGCCGATTGTCGGAACTCTCGATCTGCATGCGAATGTTTCCACAAAGATGGTGGCTGCCTGTGACGCGTTGTTCGGCTACCGCAGCAACCCGCATCTGGACCAGTTTGAGCGGGGTTTGCAGGCAGGTCGCTGCCTGGTGCGAGCATTATTGACGGGGATTCGCCCACAAATGTCAGTGGTACAGTTGCCGCTGTGTGTGAATATTGAGCGACAGGCGACCGAGGAACCCCAGGGGATTGCGCTGTGGGCCGAAGCGGATCGTCTGGCAGCGTCCATGCCCGGCGTTCAGGGCATGTCCTGCCTCTATGGTTTTCCCTACTCTGACGTCGCAGAAATGGGCGCATCGGTACTGGCGGTTGCGGATGCCCGTGACACGGCCCGCCGGCTGTCTGTGGAACTGGCAGATTTCTGGTGGTCACAGAGAGAATTATTTGCCGGGCAGCTGGTTTCGGTAGAGGATGCGATTGCTGAGGCGGTGCGGGGGCACCAGCCCGGGCGTCCCGCGGGACTTCTGGAGATGGGAGACAACGTTGGTGGTGGCAGTCCCGGCGACGGCACCTGGATTGCTCATGCATGGCTGCGGCATGGTCGTGGTCGCTGTCTGGTGGTGCTTGCAGACGCGGGTGCTGTGGAGCGGTCGATGCAGGCTGGGGTGGGCGGCACGTGGACCGGTCCGGTGGGAGGTCTGGTGGATCCGGAGCGGCATGGTCCGCCGCTGGAGGATTGCTGGACCGTGGTGGGTTTTTCGAACGGCCGATTTGAAGAGAGTGAAGCGCGTCACGGTGGTTATTCGCGATTTGATCAGGGCCCTGTGGCGGTACTTGAGGGCCGCAGCGGGCTGACTCTGGAAGTCACCTCGCTGCGGATGGCCCCATTAAGTCTGCAGCAGGTATTATCGGCCGGGATTCAGCCGGAGCAATTTGCGGCTGTTGTGTTGAAGGGCGTGCACGCACCGGTGGCCGCGTGGCGTTCGGTTTGCAGTCGGCTGATTCGTGTCAACACGGATGGAGTGACGACAGCGGACCTGTCGCGTCTGAGATTTGTTCAGAGACGCGTACCAATGTATCCCTTTGAGTCGGCGATGAGCTGGCGAGCGGAGTAGGGTGATGGGGAGTGGAAGAAATCTTGGTGCGTCGCCGGATGAGAGTTCATCGCCTTCGCACGCCATTACCGGGGCCACGCGGATGCGATACCTGATGATCCTGCTGGCAACTCTGGTGGCAGTGCTCTTGTATCTTGACCGCATCTGCATCAGCACTGCAGGTGCATCTGTGGCAAAGGATCTCGGGATTACTCGGGATCAGCTGAATCATCTGCTTGGTGCGTTTTTCTGGAGTTACGCACTGGGGCAGCTGCCTGCTGGCTGGCTGGGCGACCGCTATGGTGCTCGCTGGATGCTGGGCCTGTTCATCGTGCTTTGGTCGCTCAGCACCGGATTACTCGGGTTTGCCACGACGCTGGCAGGAGTCTGGTGGCTGCGGCTGTCCTGTGGCCTGTTTGAAGCGGGCGCGTATCCACTGGCGGCCGGTATTGTGCGGCGGTGGGTTCCATTGCATTCGCGCGGGCTGGCAAGTTCCGTGATTGCCGTTGGCGGGCGTCTGGGAGGGGCTTTGGCACCGATTGCCACCATCCAGCTGATGCTCTGGTGGACTTACGGTGAACAATTGGGCGAGATCCCCAAAGGCGCTGAGGCTGCAGTTGACAGCTGGAGGCCGGTGATGATGATTTATGGCGGGGCGGGCGTACTGATCGCGGCTGTTTTCGTGATTTTCTTCAGAGACTGGCCTGAACAGCATCCGCTGGTAAATGAGGCAGAGCGGCGATTGATCGAGCCGGACAGAACAGTGGCGGCCATTCGCCCATCCCGATCGCTGGAGCTGCCTCCGGTGGGTGCCATGATCAGGTCGCTCCCGATGTGGATGAATTGCTTTGTGCAATTCGCTGCAAACCTCGGCTGGGCCTTTCTGGTCACCAGTCTGCCGCTGTTTCTGAAGGACAGATTCGGCACGGATCAGCAGAATCTTGGCTGGCTTCAGAGTCTTCCTCTGGCGGCTGGGATTATCGGACTTTTTGTCGGGGGAGTCTTTACCGACCGGCTTACACGCGCGTTTGGTCTTCGCTGGGGGCGTTCTGTGGCCTTAGCATCTTCACGGCTGTTGGTTGTGGCTGCGTTTCTTTCGGTTCCATTTGCCGGAACAGACGTCCAGGCGGCGCTGTGTCTTGCGATCGTGGGCCTTGCAACAGATCTGGGAACGCCAGCGTGCTGGGCGTTTGGTCAGGATGTTGGTGGCCGGTTTGTCGCGTCTGCCGTCGGCTGGGCCAACATGTGGGGCAATTTCGGAGCAGCACTTTCGCCAGTGTTCTTCGGGATGTTTGCGAGCGGCGATCGAACGGACTGGAACATGGCCTTCTATGCCTGTGCTGCAGTGAACGCGGTTGCCGCAGTCGCCGCCATGGGGATGAATGCCGCGAAACCGCTGCTGCCTGTGCCAGCCGGATCAGCTGACCCGCTGAACTGAAAACGCCGTCAACGCCTCCAGCAGGATCCGCTCCTGGACGTCGGGGAAAGAGTTGAGGCAGTTGGCCGCACTACGGGCGAACCGCAGGGCGGTCTGCCTCGCCGATTCGATACCTGGCGCCAGCAAAGGCGAATTTCTAAGCCGCTGCTTGTCCTCAGCGAGGCCGGAATGGAGTAACGACAGCAATTCCGCTCGCTGTTCCGCATCTGCTAAACGCAGTGCGCGCAGAATTGGCAGCGTGGGGCGTTCGTTTTCAAGATCGTTGCAAGTGTCTTTTCCCGTTTGCTGGACAGATTCGGTCAGGTCAAGGACATCGTCGGCGATCTGGAACGCCAGCCCCAGCCGCATGCCGTAAAGGCCAAGTCGCTCCTGTTGAGCGAACGACGCCTCTGCCGCCCGGGCACCCAGACGACCGCTGACCGCGAACAGTTGCGACGTTTTGCCGTGAATGACCCGAAAGTAGTCTCGTTCTGAAACGGACTGTTCCAGTCGCACAGCGATCTGGTTCAGTTCGCCTTCGCACGTTCGGTTGGTGGCCATACCGATCAGGCGGCAGGCATCGGCGTCACCGGTGCACGCGGCCAGATGGAAGGCTTTTGAGAAGAGATAGTCACCAAAGAGCACACTGGTTTCGGTGTTCCAGCGGCGATGAACGGTAGACACATGCCGCCGGAGGTCAGAGTCGTCAATGACGTCGTCGTGCACGAGCGTCGCGGCATGAATCATTTCCACGACGGCCGCCAGCTGGGCAGCCCTGAGTCGATTCTTTGGAGGAAGACCGCAGAGTCTTGCTGCGAGCAAAACCAGAACGGGACGAAACTGTTTACCCTGAAACTTACTGACGTGCCCTGCAACATCCTGCACGAAGCTGCTGCGGCTTGCGAACTGTTCGGCAAGAACGTCTTTGACAAGTCCCAGTTCCGGGCCGAGAAATTCGGTGATCTGGTGTTTCAGTTGTGTCCGGGCGGTTTCGGCAATGGTCATGGCAGTTCACTTTAAGTGTCTGCTGCCGTTCAGGGCGAGTCCCGGAAGAAATCCCCGGATTGCCCACCCGTTTTCCGCAGCAATCGAATTCCGTCAATCTCCATCCCACGATCGGCAGATTTACACATGTCATAGATTGTCAGGCAGGCCGCGGAGACCGCTGTGAGTGCCTCCATTTCCACCCCCGTTCGAGCTTCGGCGGAGACGGTGCAGGAGACTTCCAGTCGGTTGTCCGGGACGATTCTGAAATCAATGCTGACCTGAGTCAGCGGAACAGAATGGCACAAAGGGATCCACTCGGGTGTTCTCTTCGCTGCCATGATTCCAGCGAGCCGTGCTGTTTCGAGTACGTTACCTTTGGCAGCATTCCCGCATTCGATTAACCGCAGTGTGTCGGGTTGCATTAACACGTGTCCGGCAGCAGTTGCCGAGCGGCGTGTGATGGGTTTTTGGCCGACATCAACCATTCGCACAGCGCCGTCGGGGGCGAGATGAGTGAATTCTGCCATAGGGCGGGTCGCGGAGAAGCTTCTGATGGAGAAATTACTACTCAATTCCCTGAGCGGCGAGCCAGCGTTCGGCATCGAGTGCCGCCATACAGCCGGTTCCGGCCGCAGTTATCGCCTGGCGGAAATAGTCGTCAGCGACATCGCCGGCAGCGAACACCCCGGGGATACTGGTGGCTGTCCGCTGGGGGGTTGTCCAGACAATATAGCCTTTGTCGTTGGTCTGGATTTGTCCGCGGAGAAAGTCGGTGTTGGGGGTGTGGCCGATGGCGGCGAAGTAACCGGTGGCATCGAGGACTTCTGTGTGGTCCGGTTCTGTGGTACTGCGAATGCGGACACCGGTGACGCCGTTCTGATCATCCCCGAGAATTTCATCGACACCGGAGTTCCAGTGGACCTGGATTTTGTGGTTATTCAGGGCTCGTTCAGCCATGATTCGACTGGCTCGAAACGCATTTCGGCGGTGCACGATGTGGACAACGGAGGCAAATTTCGTGAGAAATGTGGCTTCTTCCATGGCACTGTCGCCGCCACCGACCACCACGACAGGGTGATTTCGGAATCTTGGGAGTGCTCCGTCGCAGACAGCGCAGGCCGAAACTCCGCGGTTTTTGAAGCGATCTTCGGACGGCAATCCGAGGTAATTTGCGCGGGCACCGGTGGCAAGAATGACCGCGTGCGACGTCACTTCGCTGCCGGACAGGGTCCTGAGTCGAAACGGACGCTGGGAAAAATCGACATCGACAATGTCATCAGTGACGATGCGGGTACCGAAATTGGCGGCCTGCTGTCGCATCAGTTCCATTAATTCCGGACCGCTGACGCCGTGTCCGCCATGGGGCGGCATCCACTGGCGTTTTTCCTTCGCGATGGATGAATCCAGGTAGGCCGCCATATTACCGGCAGGAAAACCGGGGAAGTTTTCGACTTCGGTGGTGAGTGCCAGCTGTCCGAGCGGCAGTGTGCCTTTTTGGCGATTGTCTTCAGTTTCTGCACCTTCGTAGACAACGGGCCGGAGTTCGGCGCGAGCGGTGTAGATGGCTGCCGTCCAGCCGGCAGGGCCGGAACCGATAATCGTCACTTTTTCTGTCATGACAACGCCTGGTGTGAAGAAGAGTTCAGGGAGCTGCAGGTGTGGGGGCAAAGAAAAGAGCGATCAGGAATGCACCTGACCGCTCTGTTTGCGAAGTGACCGGGAGTTGTGGCCTCAGGTGAGGTCTTTCAGGCGTTTGAGGGCCTTAACCTTCACAACCTTGCTTTCCGGGCGTGCTGCGTACTTGCGCGGCTGACCGGTGCGGGGATCGGTGCCTGTATATTCGGGCTTGGCCTTTTTGGTGTGGACATAAACCTTCAGCAGACCAGGCAGAACAAAAATACCCGCACCGCTGGAGATGGTGTCGGACAGGAGTTCTTCGAGGGCGTCCAGAAATGCACCGGCATCCTTACGGCTGTGCCCGGTTTTTTCGGCGATAGCGGTGAGAATCTCTGACTTTGAAGGGGCTTTCGCTTTCACGGCCTTCTTTGCCATCTTGGGAGTACTCCTTGGGATTTTAGGTTGGTTGGTGGAAGAGGTTGAACCACCGGACTGAAAGGAATTGCCGGGCGGTTGCACCAGCGGAATTTCGCCCGAAGTAGACTTTCAGCGGCAAACAGTGTCAATGCTCCGCGAGTTGGAATTTCTGGATTCCGGTTTTTTTGGGCCATTTTTCGACGCATACGCGTTTATTGGCAGCGATCAGGGGCAGCGCGAACCCGAAAAAAGCTCAGATTGCACCGGTTTCAACCATTCCAGGGCAGCAGAAACACCCAAAGTCAATCCTGCACACAACGCGACGCCACCTGCCACCTGCCACCTGCTGAAGGCCATCGTGGCTTCCGCAACGGCAGGGGCCGTCCCCGAAATCCCTCTACTTCCACTCGTAAACGACCAGCTCGTCCAGTGCTCGCACAAAGACCTGCCCGTCAACCACAGCAAGGTGTGCCCAGGTGGATGCATCGCTGACGTGGAACCGATCCAGTTCCTTGTACTCAGCGGGATCGGCGTCAAACAGGATCAGATCCCCGACTTCGTCGAGCGCCAGCACGCGGTTGCCGTTCACAGCCATGCTCCAGTACTTGCCGAAGGGCGTCGTCCGCCACAGCGATTCCCCGTTGGCGGGGTCGAGGCAGCAGAATCGCTGGTTGCGCAGATGCAGGTAGATCCGTCCGTCAATCACAACCGGAGACGACATGTAGGCCTCGGTCTTATTCTTCCAGACCTCGCGCACAGCCAGTCCCGCGTCCGTCTTCGAAACTTCGTACATCAGCGCTCCGCCACCGTAACAGCTGGTGAAGATCCGGTCACCGATGATGGTGGGCGTGAGAATATTCATGTCGCGGAAGGAGGGAATTGCTATGGACCAGAGTTCCCTGCCGCTCTCAGGGTCAACCCCGCAGAGCTTTGCTCGGGTCTGAATGACCAGCTGCCTGGCTCCAGCGAGTTCCGCGAGCATAGGGGAGGAGAAGGCGCCGCCCATCATTCCGCCGGTTTCGTTCAGACTCCGCCACGCCATTTCACCTGTAGCACAGTTCAGCTTGACGAGACCGCCGGAAGTCTGAACAAAGAGAAAACCGTTGTCGATGAGCGGTGAACAGACAAAGCCGAACGTCTGCCCCTGCGTTTCGAAGAGTTCCTTGAAGTCCGCCCGCCAAAGCTCCTTGCCACTGGCGGCATCCAGTGCAATGAGGACATCCTGGATGCCAGGCACAAACAGCCGACCTTCGCTGTACACGGGGGTGGCTCGAATCCAGCTGCCGTTGGAAGCAGCGAAGAACGGCACTGTCATCGCTCCGGGCCATTCAACCTTCCAGATTTCCTTGCCGGTGTCCCGCTCCAGTCCCCGCGTCACTTCGATTTTCTTATCCACGGTCTCGGTCACGAAGACGTTATCTCTGGTGACGATGGGCCCGGAGTAGCTGGGGCCGAGCGGCACGCGGTAGAGTTCCTTCAGATTTTCTGGCTGAAGCTTTGCAGGCCACGGGCCAGGCGCGGTGGCCGTGCACGTGCGAGCGTTGCCTCGCCACTGCGTCCATTCCGAACGTTCACCACCCACCGCGACTGCGGCGACCGCAAGACTGAGGAAAATACCTGAAACCCGCATGAGTCAACTCCGAGGAACAACGAGTGTCAAAAAACTGCAGGCCGATGCCCGTTTTGAACGTTTTAGACGAGAATCTTCAGTGGGCCAGGCGGAATTTTCTCTGAATTGGCGGTTTCATCGGAGTTCTGCCGAAGTGACCTTTCGCACCCCACAGCACTCCCCACCGTCCTGCCCGCCTGCTATGATTGTCGCGATCAACTCACAACAATCTCCTGACGCCCAGTCTTAAGTTCCGGGGACCGCATGTTCGCAGATCGAGCTATATTGTATTGTCGCGCGGGTGACGGCGGGAACGGCTGCAGCAGTTTCCGTCGGGAGACCTTTGTGCCGCGGGGCGGTCCGGACGGTGGTGACGGCGGCGCAGGTGGTGACGTAATCATTCAGGCCGACCGCAATCTTGGTTCGCTCAGCAATCTGATTGGTCACCGACACTGGAAATCGGAGCGCGGGGAGCACGGTCAGGGGGCGCTCTGTTCCGGCAAGTGTGGCAAGCCTTCGGTGATTCTGGTACCGCCCGGAACACTTGTGCGTGATCTGCAGCACGGGCATCTGCTCCGCGACCTTGCCCATCACGGAGATTCCATCGTGGTGGCCAAAGGTGGCCGCGGTGGCCGGGGTAACAAGCGGTTTGCAAACTCAATCAACCGTGCTCCGCGTGAGGCTGAAAGCGGGCATCCGGGCGAATACCGTGAAATCCAGCTGGAGCTCAAGCTGATCGCCGACGTGGGGCTCGTCGGCAAACCCAACGCCGGCAAATCCACACTGCTCAGCCGCGTCTCCCGGGCAACTCCGGAGATTGCCGATTACCCCTTCACCACCAAATATCCCAACCTCGGGCTCGTGCACGTGGGTTACGACCACGAGTATGTGCTGGCGGACATTCCCGGGCTCATTGAAGGAGCTCACGCGGGTGCTGGTCTTGGCCACGAATTTCTGCGACACGTCGAACGCACGCGGCTGCTCGTACATCTCGTGGAACCTGCCCCGGCCGACCAGTCCGATCCGCTCGATAACTACCAGCAAATCCGTGAGGAACTGCGGCTGTACGACCCCGCACTGGCCGCCCGCCCTGAAATTCTCTGTGTTACCAAAGCCGAGCTTCCGGACGCCTCCGCCGCTGCTGAACTGCTTCGCGAAACCACCGGCCGCCAGGTTCTGCTGATTTCCGCGGTGACTGGCCGCGGACTTCCCGAACTGAACCGACTGATCATCCAGCGTCTCGCGGAACTCAAAGTCAGCGAAGCCACAGAGATCGCCGCCGGCTCGGTCGCCGACGGCACTCCTGCCGAGGACTCTGCCGTTGATTCCACGACCTGAAGACGCGGCCACTGCCGCCTCACTGCAAACCGCCCGCCAACTGCTGCTCCATCGCCGCAACGCCTCCGGCTGGTGGACCGGCCGGCTCTCCACATCGGCTCTTTCAACAGCCACCGCGGTGATGGCCCAGTTGCTGGCGTCGCAGCAAACGTCTTCCGTTGCTGAGCGTTCGCGCCTCGAACGCCGCGTGGTTGGGGGACTTGAATGGCTGGCCAGTCATCGCAACGCTGACGGTGGCTGGGGTGACACCGAACTCAGCTTCAGCAATATCTCCACCACGATGCTGGTGCACGCCACATTCTCCGCCGTCAATGCTCAACAGCCCCCGCTGTTTCATGACGGCTGGCGGACCGTCATTGCAGATGCACAGGCTTACATTGATCGTGCCGGCGGAGTCGATGCCGTGATTCGACGATACGGGAAGGATCGCACGTTTTCCGTCCCCATCCTCACCCACTGTGCTCTCGCCGGGACTGTTCCCTGGAATCGCGTAATCCCCCTCCCATTTGAACTTGCCTGCGTCCCGCAGCGCTGGTACGCGGCCATCCGGCTGCCCGTCGTCAGCTATGCCCTGCCGGCTCTGATTGCCATCGGTCAGGCCGTGTTTAAACATCGGAAATCCTTCAACCCATTCACAGCTGCAATTCGCCGCGCGGCCATTCCCCGGTCTCTGAAGATTCTCGAATCGATCCAGCCCATCAACGGTGGCTTTCTTGAAGCTGCACCGCTCACAAGCTTCGTGGCGATGAGCCTGATCAGCTGCGGACAGCTCGAACATCCCGTTGTGCAGCGCTGCCTGCAGTTCCTCGAAAACTCCGTGCTTGCAGACGGCAGCTGGCCCATCGACACCAACCTCACAACCTGGCTGACCACGCTCAGCGTCAATGCACTCGCTGCCAACCCGGACGGTTTCCCCGAGGAACTTGACTGTGATGCGATCCGCAGCTGGCTGTTGAACCAACAGTACCGCACGGTGCACCCCTATACCGGTGCTGCTCCGGGTGGCTGGTCGTGGACCGACCTGCCCGGCGGCGTGCCGGATGCGGACGACACCCCCGGAAGTATGCTCGCGCTGCTGAACCTGCGTCGCCCCGGCGAGATTTACACAGAAGCCGAGCGGCAGTCGCTGGAAGCGGCCGGGGAATGGCTGCTGGGGCTGCAGAACCGGGATGGTGGCTGGCCCACCTTCTGCCGTGGCTGGGGAGCATTGCCGTTCGACCGCAGCTCCTCGGACCTCACCGCCCACGTGCTCCGCGCATTTCAGCTTTGGCAGGATCGCATCGGTCTGCCGACTCCCGCCTGCGCAGTCGCCATGCAGCGAGGGATTGCATACCTCAGTAAACAGCAGCGTCCTGACGGCACCTGGCTGCCACTCTGGTTTGGTAACCAGCATCACCCCAACGACGAAAACCCCCTTTACGGAACCACGCGGGTCCTGCGAGCGCTCGCAGTCACCGCAGGCGCGAATTCCCCGGCAACCCTCCGCGCGACCACCTGGCTGCTTGATAATCAGCAGCCCGACGGCAGCTGGTCTGCCTCCCGCGAACTTCCCGCTTCCGTCGAAGAAACCTCACTCGCCCTCGAAGCACTCGCAGACATCCTTGCCCACTCAACCGCGTCCGAAAACTCCTCGCTCAGTGACTCCGGGCTGCAAAGTCGTGTGCTCAGCGCCGGTGACCGCGCTTTCCGCTGGCTTCTGCAAAGAGTGGATACCTGTACAGTGGATACTCCCTCGCCCATCGGCTTCTACTTTGCTAAACTCTGGTATTTTGAGCGTCTTTATCCGCTCATCTTTGCCGTCTCGGGGTTAAATCGCTGGGATGCTGTGCGAAACCGCACGATCTCCGCTACAATCCCACGGTTCATCTGATCGCGTCCTGCCTCCAGTGGCGGGCCGCATTGCAACCTCCGCAGTCACTCGTCCAGGGAGACACGCCCGTGTCAATCGCGCAGGCGCACGCCCAAATGATGGAAGAAGATCCGATTCGTCCGGAATTTCCCGCTGAACCGGCCGACATTCCGTCGGCATCTGCGGTGAATGACGATGATCCTGCACCCGTGAAGAAAAAGGGGCGTCGCCGCAGCACGACGCATTTGAAGATCGTTCCGGAAACGCTGGAACTGCGTGAGCATCTGAAGGTTGCAGCCGAAGACTACGCGAAGACGCTGGATCGTGCCCGCGCGTTCACTCGCGACGAACTCGAACGCTACGGCCGTGATCTGCTGGACCGCCTGCAGTTGCCGGAAAAGTATCTGGGCTTTTCCATGGTGATGATTGGCAACTTTTTCTGGAAGCAGCAGTTCCTTGCAATTCCGTTCCATCGACGGATGCTCCTGTTGCCGCACTGTCTGAAGCACGCCGAAGGTTGTCCCGCCGAGTACACTCAGTTTGGTCTGGACTGTGAGCGTTGCGGTGCCTGTTCGATTGCCGACTACAAGGTGCGTGCCGAACAGCTGGGGTATCGGGTGCTGGTCGCCGAAGGCTCCCCGGTCGTGCTCAGAATCATCGTTTCCGGATACATCGACGGCATCCTCGGTGTGGCCTGCCTGAACGTACTGGAAAAAGCCATCGACAAGGTGCTCATCGCCGGTGTGCCTTCGTACGCTGTGCCGCTGCATTCCGGCGACTGCCTCAACACGACACTTGACCAGGCGTGGGTCTGGGAGGTGCTGGACAAGTACGAACCGCTGCCAGAAAAACCCACCACCAGCTACGTGCCCCTGATGCGCGCGGCGGCTCGAGTATTCGAAGACGACTTCCCGCGGCTGCTCCCCGGAGTGCGTACCAGCGCCTCCTCCGGCAGCAGCCCTGCGCTGGCGTTTGCCGAGCGTGAATCACTGGACTGGCTGGCCAACGGGGGCCGTCGATTCCGCCCCTTTATCACTTTGGCGGCATGGTACGCGGCCTCCGGTGCACCCGCTCTCACATCCGGCGAAGCGACGCCACAGATCCCCGACGCGGTCGCTCGCGCCGCCATCGCCATAGAAGCCTTCCACAAGGCCTCGCTGGTCCACGACGATATCCAGGACGACGACCAGTTCCGTTACGGCAAAGAAACGCTGCACCGGCGCCATGGCACCGGTGCGGCGATCAACATCGGTGATTATCTCATCGGTGTGGGCTATCGTCTGATTCACGCCGCTCGCGAACATGCTCCCGACGCCGCTCTGGATATCCTCAACAGCATGTCCACTGCCCATCTGCGGCTCTGTGATGGTCAGGGCGCCGAAATGGCTTTCCAGCAGTCACCTGACTGGAACATCACCCCACTGGACGCACTCCAGATCTACGCACTCAAAACCGCCCCCGCCTTTGAGGCGGCGCTGTATGCGGGTCTGCGTCTTGCGGGACATTCGCTCGCCAGCAGCGATATCGTCCCCCGGTTCTGTCGTCACATCGGTGTCGCCTTTCAGGTGCTCAACGACCTGAAGGACTGGCAGGGTGACACGGACAACAAACTGGTTGCCGGGCAGGATGCCGCCGCCCTGCGTCCCACCGTTCTGCTGGCGCTCGCTTTGAAGCACGCCGCACCCGCCGATCGCAGCGAACTCCAGCAGCTGCTTTCCAATCCCGCAACGCTCTCCGGAAAAGCCGGCCGCATCGAACGGATCCGCAGCATCTTTCAAAGCTGCGATGTCTTCGAGAGAGCTGAGGTGCTTGTCGACAGCACCCGCGCCCGCGCCGAAGAACTGCTCAGCCAGATCACAGATATCCCGATCCGCGACCTGCTCCGCTACTTCCTTGAAACCGTGCTTGCCAAAGATCTTCCCCCGACAAATCTTGAAGAACACCCGGAAATACTCGTGCAGCTCAACACAGCCGCCAACGGCAGTACAAGTTTGCTTCCACTGATTTCCGGCAACTCCGTTCAAACGGCTTCCAAACCCTCCGCTCCCCTCACCATTCTCGCCGCCGCTTCCTGTTCAGCCACCGGCGTCCCCGGAATGATTCCGTCCTGATTCGGCGGATGTATGTCGCTGCAGTTCGAACCAGTCTGGTCGTGGGCATTCGCCATCGGCGTGTTTATCGCTGCCACAGCGGTCATGCGCTCGGCCTACCCCCGAAAAATCAGGCACCTTCCCGCACCGCGTCAGCGACTGCTGATCCTCTGCCGCACCGCCTTTCTGGCACTGCTGTTTCTCGCCGCCCTGCGTCCCGCACTCGTGCTCGAAAAACAGGACGAATCGGAAGCCGTGATCTATTTTGTGTCCGATTCCAGCCGCAGTATGCAGACAGCAGACGAGCCCGGCGGAATCACTCGCCGCGATTCACTCCGCAAGCTCCTCGAAAAAGTCTCACCGTCCGTCGCCGAACTCGCTGAGAAATTCGAAATCCGCCGTCGCGATTTCGCTGAAAACGCGACCGTCGTCGAAGACTTCGCACCCGCCGCCGATGGCCCGTTCACCGCCATCGGCAAGTCTCTCGAAAGTCTGCTGGAAGAAATGGGTGACAGTCTTGTCCCCGCCGTCGTGCTTCTCAGCGACGGGCGCCAGGCGGCCCCGGGAAAGCTTGATACCAACCCCGAACAAATCGCCCTGCGTCTGGGACTCCGTCAACGACCAATTTACACCGTCGGTTTCGGTACCGCTCAGGCAGGCTCGGGGTCCGCCGACCTTGCGCTGACCGATCCCGGTATCACCCGCGATGTGTTTCAGGGAAACACGCTGCCCATCAGCATCCGGCTTAAAACAGCCGGCGCCGCGGGGCAACCGGTTACCGTTCGGATCCTCCTCGAAAACCGAAATGGTCTTGGTGATGGCCAGACCGGACCGCTTGAACCTGTACCGCTCTCAACCGAATCTCGCTCCATCGTTCAACTCACCCCCACATCCGTCTCCGAAGAACACCTGCTCACGTTTCAGGTCGTGCCGGAACAGCTCGGTGACCTCAAGCTGGCCGTTGAAGCGATTCCACTTCCCGGAGAGGCCCGCCAGACCAACAATCGCATCGAAACCATCATCCGCGTCCGTCGCGGCGGAATTCGCGTGGCCCTCTTCGATGTCGTCCGCTCCGAACAGAAATGGCTCCGGCAGATCAACGACAGCAGTCGCATTCAGCTGGATTTTCATCCCATTCGTTCCGGAACGTTCCGGGCTCAGAATCGCATTCCCGATCGCTTTTTTCAGCCTGGCAGTTACGACGCCTATGTGATCGGGGACGTACCGGCATCAGCCTTCAGCCCTCAGCAGATCCTTGCCATGACCGCCTGCTGTAAACAGGGAGCCGGCCTGATGATGATCGGTGGCGCCGAAAATTTCGGAGCCGGCGGTTACGCACAGTCTCCGTTGTCAGAGCTGCTGCCAGTCGAACTCCCCGCCACAAATGCTCAGCTCACCAGCCCGCAAAAAATGCTGCCGTCCCGCGACGGACTGGCACATTTCGTGATGCAGATCGCCCCCGCTGACCAGAACCGCGGACGCTGGGAACTGCTCCCGTCACTGACCGGTGCCAACCTCCTCGCCCCCCGCAATAATTCGCTCGCTCAGGTGCTTGCCGCGTCCCCCGACGGTGCTCCGCTGCTGATCGGACTCGACACCGGCCGCAATCGCTCTCTGGCCTTCGCCGGAGACACCACGTGGCAGTGGGCGATGCTCGGATTCGCAGAGGACCACCTGCGATTCTGGCGACAGATCATCTTCTGGCTGACACGCAAGGAAACCGATGACTCACAGGCCGTCTGGATTCAGGCCGAACCCCGCGATCTCACTCCCGGAGCACCGGCCATGCTGACAGTCGGTGCCCGCGATGCTCAGGGATTGCCCGTCAGCGACGCCGAATTCTCCATCGAAGTCACAGACCCCAAAGGTAAACTTCTGCCGCTCACACCCCGCAGGGAAATCGCCTCCAGTACAGCAGAGTTCACCGAAACGCTCGAACCTGGCGACTACTGGGCACGCGTCCGGGCCAGTCGGGCGGGGCAGCCCTTCGGAAACATCGGAGTGACTCGATTTCACGTCGTTCCCAATGACCCTGAACGCGATAATCCCGCAGCCGAATTTGATGTCCTCAGACGCATCGCGGAAAACAGTGGCGGCCAGTTTCTCACGCAGGATCAATTTATCGAAAAGCTGCAAACCTGGGCGGAAAATGGCCTTCCGGGAATGAATTTGAAGCGTCAGGAACGTATTTCCCTGTGGGATTCCCCGCCTGTACTGCTGTTGCTTATCGCACTCCTGACCGCGGAATGGGGAATTCGGCGACGGAGTCAGTTGATGTGAATTGCCGCATTCTGTCCGGCGATTTGCCTTGCGGCCTGACCGCGACAGCTTAAGATGCGGAAAAATTCATTGAACACAGCGAGCCCCCCAGATGGAAATATCCGAAGTCCGAAAAGTCGCCCTTCTGGCAAGGCTTGCACTGTCCGAGCAGGAGCTGGCTGAATCCCGTGAACGGCTGACCGCCGTGCTGGACTACGTAAGGCTGCTGGAAGAAGTGAATATTGACGGAGTGGAGCCGCTACTGCATCCGGTGCCGCTGCAGAATGTCTTTCGCGAAGACGAACCGGCCGTTTCACTGCCTCCTGAAGTGGCCCTGTCCAGCGCCTGCCGCTCAGACGGGCGTTTTTTCCTCGTTCCGCAAATCCTTGCTGACAAATAAGCTGTTACGCTGTCTCGGGTGAACTTCGCTTTTTTGCAACCCCTGTCAGAATTCTCATTTCCCACCCAAACACCAGATTCACACGACAACCTACGTTTTTTTGACAGGCAAAATGTGACTTCCCGGAGACTGGCCGGTACAATACCCTGCTCAACGGCGGTTTCCTCGGCTCTCCGAACAGACGGAATTCCACTATGCAATCCATCGTCTCACTGGTTCAGAAATCATTGTCGCTCGCATGGGCACCGGGTCCTGTGGAACTTGGCATCTGCCTTGTTCTCGCCCTCGTGCTGTTCGGGAACAGGCTGCCCTCGACCATGCGGTCGCTCGGCCAAAGCCTGAATCAGTTCAAAAAGGGCATGCGCGAAGGCGAAGAAGACGCGGCCGCCTCTGATCGTCTGCAATAGTCCTCAGTCTCGTCCTGTAGCCGGATCACAGTCATGGGGTTTCTGCCTGGCGTTGGTGCAACAGAGATGATGATTGTGGCGGTTCTTGCGCTGCTGCTCTTCGGCAAGAACCTCCCTTCCGTCGCGCGCAACCTCGGCAAAAGCATGGCTGAACTCAAAAAAGGCGTCTCCGGCTTTCAGGAAGAATTCCGCAACGCCACCCGCGAAGCCGAACGATCCGTCGCCTACTCCGCCCCGGCAACCGCGCCCCCTGCCCGCAAGCCCGCCGCAGCACCCACCCCCTCAACTTCACCCTCCGACCCTGCCGCAGGCAGCGAAGACTTCACTGCTCCCCGGTTCGAACTCGACTGAACATATTGCCCGCGGATTCGCCCATGCACTCGGCCCCGGCCTCCTCCTTCGCCGTCAGCCTCCCGGACGTGCTTGATGCCGCCACCGCGATCGCCCCGCACATTCAGCGAACACCGCTCATTTCCGCCGATCACTTCCCCGGATCCGCCGCCGCGAAACTCTGGCTGAAATGCGAAAATCTTCAGCACGGCTCCGCCTTCAAAGCCCGCGGTGCCACCAATGCAGTGCTGAACCTCGCTGATTCCTCAGCCCCCAGCGGCGTTGTTACTCACTCCTCCGGCAATCACGCCGCTGCACTCGCTCGCGCCGCCATCAGTCGTGGCATCCCGGCACATATTGTCATGCCCACCAATTCCGCCTCCGTCAAGCTCGACGCCGTCCGAAAACTCGGTATCGAACCCATTCTCTGCCAACCCACCGCCACCGCTCGTGAACAAACAGCGACTGCTGTGCAGGTCCAAACCGGTGCAACTCTGATTCATCCCTTCAACGATCCTCATGTGATCGCCGGACAGGGCACCGCGGCTCTGGAAATTCTCGAACAGCTGGCAGATTTTGATACGCTCATCGTCCCCGTGGGCGGAGGTGGACTCCTTGCCGGGATGCTCATCACCATCCGAAACCTCTCTCCTCGCATTCGCGTCATCGGTGCCGAACCGGAATGGGCCGACGACGCTCGCCGCAGCCTCCACTCCGGCCGCATTGAACCCGCACTCCGCACCGACTCCATCGCCGACGGACTGCGAACTCCGCTGGGCTCGCTCACCTTTCCAATCATCCACGCACTTGTCGATGATATCCTTTGCGCCAGCGAAGAACTCATCCGCAACTGTGTCGCACAGCTGGCCGCCTGCTGCCGACTCCTCGCCGAACCCTCCGGAGTGGTGCCGCTGGCGGTGCTCCAGCAACACCCCGACCTTTTTTCGGGACGCAAAGTAGCCGCTCTGATTTCCGGCGGCAATCTCGACGATCCCTCACTGCTCATGCCTGCCTGGAACCGCAGCTGAGCAGACTTTTACCTCTCGCAAAGCGGATACGCTGGTCAGCCGCATGGCGGCAGCCTGCGGGCAAAGGCCCCTGCCAACGCCCCGCAAATGCACTCGACAGCGCGCGCACCTTCGGTGCAAAACATCGCCGGGGGCTCCCGCCCAACCGCTGGTCAGCTGCTCAGCCGCATGGCGGCAGCCCAATGGCCTTGACTTTCCTGCGGAAACAGCATCTGGCTCCCCTCTCCCCGGACCGGGGAGAGGGGTCGGGGGTGAGGGGTGAAAGGCCCCTGCGACCCGCAGCACGGACAGCGCATCAGGATGCTGTAATCACAGTGTCATGGAAGTGTTGACGAGGGGACTGGCAATGTTCTTTGACCCCTCACCCCCGTCCCCTCTCCCCTCGAAGGGGAGAGGGGGGATTGAAGCCGATTGACATCGACCGCACGCCACACTGCGTTTTTTTGCGACTCAATCCAGCCGCGGCATGTCAACTGGCAGACTGAGATAAGAACATCCCAATTTGCCCGTGTTCGCGGCGATTCACCATCTCAGTACGACGGACTTCCAGTCCGTCGAGCCGCCTCACCTCCGCGAGGACTGCACCCATTCGCGTCGCGCCGCAAAAATAAGCTGGCGAAGGCTGATAGTGCTCCCCAGGTGCATGGCACCTGTGCCCTCAGGTACATGGCACTGGAAGAGTCACTGCCATTTGGCGGGAGTCTGTGGGTGAAGAACACTGCAAACGCACGAGCGAGTGTTCCGCTTTTTTCACAAGCTGCGCGAGATTCTCAAGCAGCTTCGCTTGTTTGATTCTCAGAGATTTCAGAGAGTGCAGGTTGTTTTGGCGATCAGCCCTGTGTGCAGAGTCTTCAGAATGCAACGCCATATCGTCCTGAATTCACCGCTGTTTCTGGCTCTGGGGCTGACGCTTGCCTGCGTGTCGATCCTGTTCGCCTCTGTACTGCAGATCTGGTGGCTGGCGGTGTTCGCACTGCCCGGACTGATGCTCGCTTTTCGTCTGGAACGCGGTTTCGCCCTCGACAGGCTTGCTGAACTTAACAGCCGCGAAGATTTTTCCATGTTGAAACTGGGGAACGAACTCATCGGGGTGGTTGGTGGTTACGTTCTGATCGGGCCAGCGACTGATCGAACCCTGGACGCGGCCAGTGCACTGCTGCAGCAGGCCGAGTTTTCAGACGCCACCGATTCATTTTCATCGAACCCGCAGCCACAGCCGCGGATCTGGCGACTGAGCGACATCTGTTCCCTTTCGTTTTCCCGCGGTGGCACGAAATTGAGAATCGTGGCTGAAAGTAACGATTATGTTCACACGTTCTTCGGATCCCGTGAACTGGACGCCGCAATGTCGTTGCTCGACCGCGCGGTGTCGTGGGAATCCGCCACACACAGCCGTTCGGTTTTTCGACCAGATCCAATGACCACTTTTCTGGGTCTGACGCTGATCTTCTGTGCTGGAGTGCTGGCGGGTGTCGGTTCCGGACTTGTGAATCCCGGCCAGCTTCCGCTCATGACGTGGAAAGACCTTAAAAGGAGTAACGTTCGAGGACGAGCCGGGGGTGCGATGCTGATCGCGGCTTTGTTCGGTGAAGCCTGTCTGTTTCTGATTCAGAATCTGCATCCACTGGCCCTCGCTATGCTTGGTGTCATCGGAATTGCCGGCGGCGGCTGGATCCTTCGTGGTGCGATGTGGAGCAAAGTTGAAGAGACGACATGGACCCATGGCAACGATCGATGATCCGGGGACTCTCCTCCCGGAGCCGACACGTCTCTGCTCGCTTGACGAAAAGCAACAATAAAGTCGCCTGAATCGCTCCCGCCGCAACTTCTTTCATGAGTCCCGCCAACCGGGGACAGTCCCTGCAGGCCCAACGGGGACTGTCCCCGCGAAAGAGTCAAGTGTCTCGAATCCGGATGGTATCGGACACCAAATCCGTGCGTTCAGATCAGGCAACGAGCCTGGCAGTCTGACGCGGCTGCCAGATCGCATTGCTTCGCCACTTTCGCCCGACTTCGTGTTCCAGCTGCGTTCCGATTCCAACCAGCCGGGGACAGTCCCCGCGGCGGGATCAGGCGGCTAGGGGACCGGATTTGTTCGCTGCCGGAAGTCTGCGTCCAACCGCCATGTCACTCAAATTTGTCACAATCCCCACAAGCCTTGCAACGGGTGCAATCAGTAGTCCCGCCGCGGGAACAGTCCCCGTTGGGCCTGCGGGGACTGTCCCCGGTTGGAGGGACT
>JBJTOP010000020.1:0-15350 GCA_046074645.1 Planctomycetaceae bacterium
TGGAACACCGACGACGGGCGAGTTCACACGCTGACAGCGCGGCTGGTGGTGACTGTGCTGCCTGAAAAGAAACCGCACGTTGTGTGTGCTCAGATTCACGACGACGACGATGATGTACTGAAGATCCGCGTTGAAGGCCGGAAGCTGCTCATCGAACGCGACGGCGAAAACGACATCGTCATCGACAGGTCGTATTCACTGGGAACGCCCTTCGATCTGGTCATTACGGCTTCCGGCGGAACCATCACGGTTACGCACAACCGATCATCGGTGATGACCTGGAAGGCTGCTCGCAAAAAGTGCTATTTCAAAATCGGCTGCTACACACAGTCCAACGTCTCGAAAGGCGACTCCGCAGAATCCACCGGCGAAGTCATCGTCACCCGGCTCGCGATCAGCCATTCGCGAGGAGATTGATCCACGCATTTAAAGCGTCGCATTACCGTCAATCTCAGCACCTGAGGGGGAGAAAATGTGTCAGGAACCGCTGATTGACAGCAAAAAGGGGGCCGACGCACGCTGAGAGTCCTGCGAATGTTCCCATAAGCACGAACAATCACGGTCCGTCGGCTCGGACTGTCCGTTTTTTTCCTGATGCAACACTTATTGAATCGTTCGATCGGCTGAGTGTGGTGATTCCCGTCCCGCAAAGCGTCATGATAACCCGATGCCTGCCTGCACAGAGCCGTGTGAAGGCAACTCAGTGACGGGCTGAGGGGCCATGTGGGCCGAGCCGGAAGAGGCGCTCTTAAAATTCCGGCACGAGGCCCGCGGGAAATTCCGTCACAAGCCGACCTCTGAAAATTGTTCCGGGGAACCAGGGAGCAAGCTGTGCCTGGGCAGAGTGCAAAAGCAGCGGCCGATGCCGGAAAGTCGAAGATACTGCGCCGAGTGATACCTGTCGTGTCATATCGATCCAGTCGACTATTCCTTCAAATTAAGTTTGAGCACGCACTCACACTTCGGGCAGAAGCCACGGTTTTCGGTACTCGGACCGTCCGCGCAGGGCATTCGCTTCGGCATCATCGACGAAAGTCTCGGTGGTTGGTTCGAGGGTCAACTTGCGTCCAACTCGCGCGGCGATATTACCGGAGTGGCACAGTACAGAGGCTGGGTGACCGACTGTCTCGAGGTCGCAGAGAGGTTTCGCGCGTGACTTGATGCACTCGATGAAATTCTGGACGTGCGGAGCCTCGTGGCTGCCTCCTTCCCCCTGCGCGATTATCTTGCCACCTTTCTCATAAGCTGCCCATCGCTCGTTGCCGACGATTATGTAGCCCTTGTCGCCAAAGACCGCCGAACCCTCGCTTTCGCCCAGATATCCATACGGTGCCCAGACACGCATCTCATAAGTCAGTAACTTCGTTTTTCTGCCGGAACCGAATTCGTAATTGACCTGCATTGTGTCGGGAAACTCCTGTGCATCGTCGAAATACCATTTGCCTCCATTGGCGAAAATGGTCGACGGCAAACCAATCGGTCCGTCTCCCTGAGCAACACTGGCGGCGCTCAGTACTGCCACGGTCATGTCGAGCCGATGCACACCGTCATTTCCCAGATCGCCGGTTCCAAAGTCGTAAAACCAGCGCCAACGCCCGTGAAAGCGATTGACATTAAACGGCCGCCAGGGCGCTGGACCGATCCACATGTCGTAATCGACACCCGAGGGTGCGTTCGAGTCCTCGGGGAATCCGATCGGACCCTGCTTGGCGCTTTCCCATGCCTTGGCCACGACGACTCGCCCCAGGGCGCCCGACTTCGCAAACTCGATCGCTGACTGGAGACGTGTCGTCGAACGATGCTGCGAACCCATCTGCACGATCCGCTGGTGCTTGCGCATCGCGGCCACCATCCGCATCCCTTCCACAATGTCGTGACTGTCGGGCTTCTCAACATAGACGTCTTTGCCGGCCTGGCAGGCCAATATCGTGGGTATAGCGTGCCAATGGTCGGGGGTACCCACCACCAGCGCATCGATGGTTTTGTCGTCGATCAACTTGCGAAAGTCACTTTCGCCTCGAGGTTTTCTGCCCTGCAGGCTGGCCGCAGCTTCCAACCCCAGTGGCAATCGATTGGAATCGAGGTCTGCGATGGCCACCACCTCTGCCGATGTGTTCGCCGAAAACGTCTGGATCAGCGACATGGCTCTGCCGCCAGCGCCCACGATGCCCACGCGCACTCGTTCACTGGCCGCTGCTTTGGCAACTTGTCCAAACTGGGCGACCATCGCCCCGGAGGCGGCGAGCATGGAACTGGTCTTCAAAAACTCGCGGCGAGGTTTACCTTGCATTCTGAGGACCTTTCAGTGTCTGTCCGAAAAAGGGGTCTGACTCTTGCCGGCGATTGCCGTAATACTGATTGCCTCCAAAGGGTCACACCCTTTCAGGCGAGGCTGTCAATAGCTGGATTCACTTAAGTTGAATTCGTTTTTGCGCAGTTGGGGGTTGTGATGGCAAGCGCAGATGCGTCCGCAAATTTCGCTCAGCGCAGAGTCCTGATCCGCAAGTCTTTGAACTCGACACGCATGCCTCGATTGTGAAGTTGCAGGCCAATTGCGCCCTGGTCAAGCCGTCCGCTGCGTCTGTTGTCGGTGAACTCGGAAGCCAGCTTACTGTTGATGAAGTATTCGAAATGATTGCCCGTGGCAATAATCCGGACGTCGTTCCAATCCCGCTCATTCACGTCATCGGCAGTCAGTCCGTTTTCGATCGTGGTGGCATGTGGGCTGTCGTTTTCAGCGATGACCAGACGGGTTCCCCGCGGACAAGCGTGCTCCGTGCGCTGGTGCTCTGCACGTTTCGCAAAGTGGAAATCCCAGCCACCCAGATAGTTGCTTTGGCTTATGCCATGAATAATATCAGCGTGATAACCTTCGAACGGACGCCTGCGCGAGACGTCGGGTATCGCGCGGATTTCCACCCCCGTGTTACCCTCGGTGAGCAGTCGATAGCGAAGTCGCAATTCAAAGTCGGTCAGTGTATGGTCTTTCCAAACGAGATACGAAAGCCGATCGGCGCTCCCGACTCCTGCGATCGCGCCGTCGTGAACCGACCAATCAGACGAAGTACTCAACGGGACTGCATTCCAGCCCGCCAGCGTGCGTCCGTCAAAGAGTGCCTGGAATCCTTGCTCGACCGATTGCTGCGGATCCCGCGTTTGTGCGGTCCTGGACGGCGCCCCGATCGCCAGATTCTGCGCGCTCGCGTGCAGTGGGCAAGACAGCGCGAGTGCGAAGGCGAGCAGCAGATACGAAGGGTTCATAGTGAGTAATGCACTCCTTGTGCCATCGAATGCTTTGGCCAGTCGTTCGGGGACGCAGTCTTTGAGTCATAACCGTTTACGATCCGGGCGTCAAATCTCCGGAAAGTGGCTGTTCTCTCCAGACGATTCCAGCGACATCGGGGGCATGTTGCTGCACTTCACCGAAGAGCAGGGTTCGAAGACAAGGCAATATTCGTCTCTGCCGCCGAGCGGCCGGCACCGGCATGCGGCACAGCCGACGAGTGACCAGAACTGACCTGCTTCGACAGCGACAGCTTTCTGCAGAGATTCTCATTATTCCCGACTCGAGTTGCCACGGGGAGTCTGAGTGCGGGTTGTAAGATCAACACGAATTCTGCATGCTGCAACCTGCCGTCTGATGAGCTGACGATCGCCTCGCTGGCCGGGACTTGCTGCCCAACGCCACGACGGCGCAGCGCGTTCTTTCAGGCTCTCCCCGGTCCGGGGTGAGGGGAGCCAGATGCTGTTTCCGCGAGAACTCCATCCGGTCGAAAATCGGCCTCAATACGCTGCCCAGCCCGCTCCAAAACTGCCGCTCAACACCGGAAGTGCCCGGTTCCAAAACGGCATTTCTGGTGCCGCAATAGAGCGATCAAGTCTCACTGGAACTGACAACATCGGCATCCCATGTGACGCTATTTCTGGCATGAAGGACAATAGAACGTCGATCGCTGTGCCTGCACAATCCGGCGAATGGTGGTCTGTCCGCAGGTTGGGCACACGTCGCCTTCGCGGTCATACACACGGTGGTGATTCTGAAAGCTGCCATCCTGATTGAGGGCATTGCGGTATGTGCCGTCGTTGAGTGTGGAACCTTCGAAGCGAATGGCTTCCGTGAGTACGTGTCGGACAGCCTGATTCAGCTTTTCAATCCGCGGTCCCGAGAGGTTTTGTGCGGGGCGTCTGGGTGAGATGCCGGCGCGATGCAGGATTTCACTGGCGTACAGATTTCCAATTCCAGCCGCGATAGTCTGGTCGAGCAGGGCGACTTTGATGGGCCGGCCGGTGCTGGCGAGTCTGTTCTGCCAGTCTGCGGGCGTCATCTTGAGTGCGTCGGGGCCGAGTCGTTGCTGCAGGCCGGCGTATTGATCGGGTGTCAGGAGTGAGAGCGTACCCAGCCCGCGGCGATCCCAGAACATGAGTTCATCGGCAAGATGCGGTTCCGCCGCAGGTCTGAAGTGCCAGATGACTCGCAGATGCTCCGTAGTGGGTGGGGCGGTGACGAGCAACAGTCCGGTCATTCGAGGTTCAACCACCAGCACGCTGCGACTGTCCAGTTCCAGAATCGCGCGTTTGCCCAGCCGATCGACGCGGGTCAGAGTCTGACCGGCCAGTGTGGAAATGGAGCGGCGATCCGGGGTGACGCTGATGGGTTTCCGAGAACACGGTGGAAACTCAATCGCGTCGATACGTCGCCCCTGGCAGTGGGGGCGAATTCCGCGGACCATGGTTTCCACTTCAGGGAGTTCGGGCATGTGGGGGGCACTTCTGGAGAAACATGGCTGGCCTGAATCCCAATTTTTCTCAGAATTCTGAGAAAAACAAAGCAATCTGAATCGGATTCCGCGGGGCTCGGCAACAAATTCCACATTCACATTCCCTCCAGCAGAAAGCTCATTCCTTCGGTGACCGCCGCTGCATCGCTCAGTCCGCAGGCTCTGTTTCTCCAGCACGAAGGCTGGCTGAGGACTGTCGTGCGCAGTCGTCTTCAGGAAGCGGACGCGGTTGAAGATGTGATGCAGAACATTGCCCTCGCCATCGTCCGTCAGCGATCGCTGCTGGCTGACGTCAATCGGGTTGGGGCGTGGCTGTATCAGATTGCCGTCCGTCAGGTGCTCATGTATCGCCGTACAACCGGCCGACGCAGAAAGCTCCATGACCGTCTGCAACAGCAGTCGCCGGAAATCGCTGATGTCGCTGAGCCCCTCCAGGCACTCCTGCACGAAGAAACTCGCGAGAGAGTCCGGCAGGCCCTCCAGCAACTCAGCGAGCTTGATCGCCAGGTGCTCATGCTGAAGTACTCAGAAGGCTGGAGCTACCGCGAGATCGCAGATCATCTGGGGGTTCAGGAAGATACAATCGAATATCGACTGATGCGGGCTCGCAGGAACCTGCGACAGCATCTGCGGACATTTGCAGAAGAAGGTGACCGACCATGAGCCTCTCTCCCCAAACGCAACTGCTCATCCAGCGCTGCGTGGACAACGAGCTTTCTCCGGGCGACACCAGACAACTCCTGCGACAGCTTGATTCCGTCGCAGACGGCTGGAAGTCGCTTGCCTGCGGACTGCTTGAAGATCGCCAGCTCCGTCGATCAGTCGGCCCCGCAGGTCAGTCGATCGCATCACCATCGTTATCCACGGTGAAGCCTGCCGGGACGCTGAACTCAGTCGTCGTCAGCGCGGCTTCGGTTTCGCCGCAGAGACCGATTCACGACGGCCCTTCACCAGCAACTCGGCTGCGTGGCTGGTGGAATCATCCGGTGACTTCCCTTTCGCTCTGTGCTGCGATCGCCTTCGTTGGTGGAATGCTTGTTTCCGATGACTCCGCTCTGCCGCAGGCAAACACCCCCGGTCGCCCGCCCCTCCAGTCCGTGACGGCCAGCAGTCCCGGCTTCACAGTCCAGCTGCCTGGCGACGCAGGAGTCGGGCAGGTGCCTGTCTATGAAAGTTTCGGTGCGTTGCGGCAATCCGTTGAGCGTCATCCTTTTCTGCAGGACTTCGGCAACGATCAATCCATGCGGCTGCTTGTGGTTCCCACTGCCGATGGCCGCACCATAGTCGTCCCGATCGATCGCTCGCGGAAGCAACCTCTTCAGTGACCAGTTCCAGCTCCTTTTCAGCCCCTTTTACCAATTCAGGAACGCAAATCATGATTCGCCTTCAGACACGCACGGCTGCAGGTCTGCTGCTGCCACTCTCACTGACTCTCGCCTGCTCCCGGGTCGCTTCCGGTGACGAGCCGACGCCTGCTCCCAGACAGGAACAACGCGTTGAAGTCCGTGTCGAATCCCGATCCAGCAGTACAAACGGCGATGAGCCACAGGTGAAGCGGGAAGGTCGTATCATTGTCATTGGCCCTGACGGCGTGAAAAAAGAATATGACCTCAACGCTCCCGAAGGCCGCGCGCTGATTCTCGATATGGAAGGCGGTCTTGATGCCCTCAAAATACTCGATGGCCAGCCCCCTGCCGCTGCAGCGGCCACAGCCGAAGCAGCTGCTCCGCAGGAACGTGTGATGCTGGGTGTGGCCTGCGAAGAAGCGCCCACACTGCTGCGAAAACATCTGAAGCTGAATAACAGCGGACTTGTCGTGCTTTCGGTCAGCGAAAACTCACCCGCCGCCGAAGCTCTGCTTGAACCCGATGACGTCCTGATCAGCCTCAACGACCGCCAGCTGTCCACGATCCCTCAGCTGATGGAAGTCGTTGCAGGGCTGGAAGGAAAGCCTTCCCGGCTGCAGATCATCCGCAGCGGAACCCCGATGGAAATCAGCGTAACACCGAGAAAAATACCCGTTCCGGAAGTGCTCCCTGCCGCGAAAGGTTTGAACCCCGGCGACCTTGAGAACATGCGTTTGCCCGGACTGAATCAGCAGCTCAATCGCATGTTTCCTGGCGTCATTATCGACGAGCAGTTTCCGGCTGACCCGCAGGCGATGGAACGCATGCTGAAAAAGCTGAGCACGCTGGCTCGGGACGAGGCTCGTCGGGCTGCCGACGGAGCGCCTGCCAGTGCCAGCCCGCCGCAACCCGAAATTCAGCAACAGCTGCAGCAGCTGCGCGAAGAACTTCAGCAGCTCCGCCGCGATCTCCAGGGAGCGAAGAAAAATTAAGTCCGGGGTTCCGCCGGACAAAGTTCGCCGGCGGTTTTTTCTGTCAGCACCAGATCGGTTCAAACGCTGCCGCTCCCACGTCGCGAGAGACTTTGCAGGAATCCAGCGGAATGCAGGGTTGGATCGGCGTTTTGGTATCGTGCCGTCCCCTGCTACTCCCGAAACCTGTCGATCACCACGGCGCCGTGGGCTGGAAATTCGTTCATTTTGGGAAGCAGACAAGTGGCCTCGGAAAGGCTGATTGTGTGACTGATCAGAAGTTCCGGATGCAGTTGGCCGTCGGCGATCATTCTCAGCATCCGCGAGTACTCAAACGCCTGCATACCGTGACTCCCCAGCACCTCAAGTTCGCGACCGATTACAAGTCCCATGGGAATTCTGGGGTTGGCATCGCTGCCTGCCATCAGCCCCACCTGTACATGACGCCCCCGTTTGCGCAGGCAGCAGATTGAATTCCAGCACGTGCGACGACTGCCGAGAGCGTCGATGGAAACGTGCGCGCCGCGGCCACCTGTGAGCTGCCGAATGGCCTCTACGGGGTCAGATGTCTCGCCGTTGATTATGTGGGCAGCGCCGCAGCGACGGGCAGTTTCAAGACGATCTTCGCGAATATCGACTGCGATGACCTGAGCACCGAGAGCCCGGCCGATCATCACGGCTGACAGGCCAACTCCACCGCACCCATGCACAGCCAGCCATTCGCCCGCGCGCAGCCGTCCCTGGTCCGCAACGGCTCGGAAAGAAGTAGCGAAGCGACACCCGAGACTGGCGGCGGTAACGTCACTGAGCGAATCCGGTAGGGCGACAAGGTTGACGTCAGCGTGTCGGATTTCGACGTATTCTGCAAAGGCTCCCCACTGAGTGAATCCGGGCTGGGTGTAGTGATCGCAAATCTGCGGATGTCCGCTGCGACACTCATTGCAGGTGCCACAGCCGCAGCAGAAGGGGACAGTGACGCGCTGGCCGGGACGCCACTGGTTGACGTTGCTGCCCACAGCAACGACGACACCGGCAAGTTCGTGGCCCGGGACGTGCGGCAGGTGGACATCACTGTCGTGTCCCATCCAGCCGTGCCAGTCGCTGCGGCAGAGTCCACAGCTTTTGACTTCAAGCACGGCGGAATCAGGGCGCGGCGCTGGATCGGGAACTGTCTGGACGACGAGCGGTCCCTGGAATGATTCGTAGACGGCCGCTTTCATGGATCAGTACCTGACGTCGGAGACCCCGCAATTCCTTGCGGATTTTTCTTGACTTGATTCGCCCAGCCGTTTCTGAAGGAGCCCAGGAACGCAGCGGCAACGGCCACTGTGACGAGCGATAAGTGTATCCGGCGCCCGAGGGCAGTTCAAAGCTCTGACGTCACGAACTGATGGCCGGCAGGTTTCACCGTAAGCACCGGGCAGGGGGACTTGCGAACCACTTTTTCGGCGACGCTTCCCATCAGCACATGCATCAGGCCTGTCCGTCCGTGTGTGCCGATGACAATCAGATCAATGCTCTGCGTTTTTGCGTAGTCAAGGATTTCGAGGAAGGCAGCTCCGGTGCGAACTTCGCGGATGACTGATCGACCATTGTCCCAGCCGCCGCCGGGAAGGTCCGCCAGCTGCTGCTGAGCCTCCTTCGTCTGGGCCTCCGCCTGAGCCTGCATGGATTCCACCGAGAACGCAGCGGCTTCGGGCACAATCATCGCGGGGTCCGGTGTCACATGCAACAAATGCAGTTCCGACTGGAATCTTGCGGCAATCGCACACGCGTAGTCCAGTGCCGGACGGCTGAATTCACTGAAGTCGGTCGGGACGAGAATGCGGTTGAGCTGGATCATGTTGAAGTTTCCGGAGGAAGTTGACGTGACCATGAGAAATGCCGCACAGCCAGGAATTCTGTCTGCAAACGGAATGCCGAATGCCTGTGACGACTGATTCCAGGGAAAACGATGCTGTGCACCACGCGGAAAAATGCTCTGCGGACCACCGCTGCACACTTGCGGGCGAATCCGCACACTGCGACAATCCAGATCGACGAACAGGGGGGGGGAAGTGGACCATGCAGGGAGTTCTCGGAGTCATTCTTGCCGGAGGCCGTGGTTCTCGTCTGGAACCGCTCACGCGAGACCGCAGCAAACCTGCCGTTCCGTTTGGCGGCTGTTTTCGGATCATCGACTTCTCACTCTCGAATTGCGTCAACAGCGGCATTCGCAAAATCCTCGTGGTGACTCAATACAAATCTGCAAGCCTCGAACGTCACATCGAACTCGGCTGGCACTTCCTCCCGGCGCAACTTGGTGAATTCGTCAGCGTCCGCCCTCCGGAACAGCGGTTGGACGAAAACTGGTACCAGGGCACCGCGGACGCTGTTTATCAGAACATCTACACCATTGAAAAAGTGCGTCCCTCCGAACTGCTGATACTCAGCGGTGACCATATCTACCGCATGGACTATTCCCGGTTCATCGCCGCTCATCGCGCCTCAAAAGCGGACGCAACGATCGCCTGTCTGCCGGTACCACTTGAAGATGGTCAGCGGTTTGGGGTGATCGGCGCGGATGAAGATGGCCGCATTCGGAAGTTTCAGGAGAAGCCGGATTGCCCCACTCCGCTCCCTGACGCCCCCGATCGGTGCCTGGCCTCCATGGGTATTTACGTCTTCAACACTGAATTCCTGTTTGATCAGCTGTGTGACGATGCCAATCACCCGGGCAGCCAGCGGGATTTCGGCCGTGATGTGATTCCAGCCATCATCGATTCGGCAAAGGTTATGGCCTGGCAATTCACGAGTTCATCGGGGGCGCCTGCCTACTGGCGAGACGTCGGTACACTCGACTCCTATTACGAAACCAGCATGGACCTCACCAGCGTTTCGCCGGAACTCAACCTCTACGATTCCACATGGCCGTTCCGTACCTATCAGCCACCACTGGCACCGCCGAAGTTTGTCTTCAGCGACACCAGCAGTACCCCTCGCCGCGTTGGCACGGCTCTGGACAGCCTTGTCTGTCCCGGATCCATCATTTCCGGAGGTCAGGTCAGGCAGTCCATTCTTTCTCCGCGTGTTCGAGTGAACAGCTATTCGCAGATTTCCGGTTCGATTCTGTTCGACGGTGTGAGCGTGGGCCGCGGTGCGGTCCTGCAGCGGGCGATCGTAGACAAGGACGTGGAGATTCCTGAGGGCGCGCAGATTGGCGTTGACCCGAATGCCGACGCTGCCCGGGGGCTGACGGTCACCGAAGGGGGAGTGGTTGTCGTTCCGCGAGGCTTTCAGTTTCGTCGCTCGCACGCATAGTCGCACCTGCGGCAGCTTCGATGAACATTAACGGGGGCGATCAACTTCAGCCGCCGTTGCCCCGAACATCAAGGCAGACAACCTGTTCATCATCGCGAACATACAGGAGACCATTGGCAAGGGCTGGAGCCTGACGGGTGGTCTGCAAAACCTGGATCCGTCCTGACTCCTGATAACCTTTTGGACTGGCCTCCACAAGGATCACTTCACCTTTCATGCTGGTGAACCAGAGTCGTCCATCGGCCAGAATCAGGTTGCTCTTGCCAAATCGCGGCTTCTGCCAGACGGTGCTGCGGTCTGAAATGCGAATGCAGACAAGATTTGTGATCGGGCCGGCGCTGCCACTGTTGTCGAGGGCGTATAAATGGCCCTCGTGAATCACGGGTGTTTGCCATTCGGCTCGAAGCTGGCTGTCCTTTCCCAGCGATTCCCAGACGGGTTCAGCGACGATCGCCGCTCCGGAGGCTTTCAGCTGCAGAATGACGGCTCCGTGATTTTCACCGGCCGAGATCAGCAGTTCGTTTTCACTCAGCACCACAGGTGTGGCGGTATTGCAGTCGAATTCGGTGGGAAACGAATGGGCCCAGAGTTGGTCGCCGGTTTTCGGATCGAGTCCGGCCACACCGGCTGCATTGAATACCAGCACCTGCTGGCGTCCAGCAAGTTTGGCGGCGACAGGGGACGAGTAGCCGGCGTTACTGCCACCGGACTTCCAGACGAGCTTTCCGGTGTCAGCATCCCATGCGGCAGTGGCCGCGTTTTCGGCGCCGGACTGCATGATCACGAGATTATCGAGGACCAGCGGACTGCAGGAGCAGCCGTATTCGCTGGGCTGGCCACCAAGTGATTTCGGAACGTTAACGGTCCAGAGCCGTTTGCCGTCGCTGGCATTCAGAGCTGAGAGGATGCCTTCGCCCGTGTAGACGAAGACCCGCCCAGCCACTACGGTGGGCGTCGCGCGGGGGCCGTTGCCCATGGAGTTTTCGTAGGCAGGCGCAAGCGATGTTTTCCAGATTTGTTTCCCTGTTGCAGCATCAAGGGCAACAGCAAATTGTTCTGCATCTGTCTGAAACAGCGTGAATGCGCGTCCGTCACTGATGGCGATTCCGGCCATGCCGGTCCCCAATGGAACCTGCCAGAGTGTTTTCGCGGAGCTGGATTTGAGCGATTGAAGGAGTCCGGTTTCGCTCGAGGTCCCGTTGCGTCCGGGCCCGAGGAACTGCGGCCAGTCATCTGCCGGAATCGTATCGGCACAGACGGCTGCCACGCAGCAGCACAGAAACCGGGCAAAGTGACTGGAACGCCGCATCGGATCACTCCTGAATGAAAAACAGACATTGCAAGGCCGGTCAGAAGCATACACGGCTTCTCCCCCGGCCTTCCACCCCAGATTGCCCTGTCTTCGGCGGGGGCGAGGACGTATGATGAAGAAGGGCGTGTCACAATCAAGCTTCACGCCGGTAGATTTCAGTTCACAAATGCGAGGGAACGAGCGCGATGACTCAGCCAGAGAACTCTGCCGAAAGCTCAGCCGCACAGCCGTCTTTCACGCAATCACTCACGGATGCTGTCCGCGATGGTTTGCCTTTGCGGGAGCGTGTGCAGCGAATGGTGAGCGACCTGTTTCAGAGTGGCAGCCAGTCGGTTTAGGCTGCCGGTGTTGTCCTGCGGCAGGGTCTGCAGTCGGCTGCGGAACTGGCGCGGGAGTCGCTTCCGGAGAGGCAGGATTCGATTCTGCGGGAATTATTCGATGGAACGGCGGCGGGACTCGATTCCGTCGCTCAGTCAGCGCGTGATGCTGTCGAGGAGGCATCTTCGCGCGGACGTCGATTTGCTGCCGAGGACGTTCAGCGTCTGCGCGGCGACGTGGAGGGAATCGCTGGAATTCTGCGCGAGAGTCTGACATGGTTTTCCGGCAGGCTCACGGCTGACATCGGTCGCGCAGCCACCGAACTGCGAACACACGCGGAACGAGCGGCCGGGGCAGCACTGCCGGGAATTCAGTCTGCAGCCGCAAGTCTGCTCAGGCACCCAGTCCAGACGGCTTCAGAAGCCGCAGAGACAGCCGTTCGTGGTGGTCGTCTGACCCTGAGCGCAGTGCTCAAAACGGCCGGCAGTCTGCTCAGCGGTGCTGCGGAACGAGTGCGACCTGGCGGGGAAAGCGGGCCGTGAGGGATCCGACAGGCATCCGGCGGGGCATTCGCAATACGCGCCGGGCCGCCGAAGTGATCACCGTGCTGGCAAAGCACGGGTTTCGCCAATTGCTGGCTGACACCGGGATTGAACGGATTATCGGTCTGGGACAGGAACTGCTGTTGCGGAACCGCCATGAAGTGTCTCAGTCGAGGCCGCTCGAAGTGCGTTTTCGGGAAGCCCTCGAAGAGCTTGGCGGGACGTTCATCAAGCTCGGTCAGGTGCTCAGCACTCGACCGGATCTCGTGCCCCAGGAATTCTCGGACGAACTGCGTCGTCTGCGGGCGGATTGTCCGCGCGTCGCGTGGCCCGCCATTCAGGAAAGTCTCGACCACGAATTTGGCGGACGTCTGTCGATATTGTTTGCGTGGATTGACGAGGAGCCTCTGGCGGCGGCTTCGATCGCTCAGGTACACGCTGCCCGCCTCGCTGACGGAACTGAGGTGGTGCTGAAGATTCTGCGGCCCGGGATTGAAGAACTCATCGCTGCCGATATGGACATTCTCAGCGAAATCGCCGCACTGCTTGAAACTCGTTTTCAGCAGCTCGGCTACAGTCCGGCGGAGACGGTTCGTGAGTTTCAGCGGGAGCTCCAGCGGGAAGTGGACATGCACCACGAGGGCCGCTCCACAGACCAGCTGCGACGGCTCTTCAATGACCAGAGTGACATCCATTTTCCAGTGGTTCACTGGCACGCATCGACCCGTCGTGTGCTGACTCTGCAGCGAATTCACGGCACACTGTTGTCGCGCATGGATTATTCAGCGCTGACGCCCGAGCGTCGCCGAAGGATTGTGGCTTCCGGTGCACGCGCTGTCTTCCGACAGTGCCTGGAATTTGGCCTGTTTCACGCTGATCCGCACCCCGGAAATATTTTCGTCTGCCCGGACGACACACTGTGCTTTATCGACTGCGGCATGACAGGGCGCATCGATCGTCAGACTCAGCAGGATCTTGCCCTGCTGGTGCTGGCTGTCATCAACGGCGATCTGGAGGGCGTTCTGGATGCCGTTTCCGCCCTCTGCAGCCCGGATCCGCTGATCCGCATGGACCGCAGCTTTCGCAGGGATGCAGCGGATTTCACCGCCAGATTTGAGCGCGGCACTATTCAGTCGCTCGACATGGCGGAACTGCTCAACGAATTCTTCTCGCTGCTGAAACGATACCGGTTGCGGTGTCCCGCAGATCTCGTGTTCCTGATTAAGGCATTGTCCACCATTCAGGGCGTCGCGCGAGAAATTGACCCGGAGTTTGATCTGATTGCTCATGGACGACCGCAACTGGAAAAACTCATCCGCGATCGCTGCAGTGCCGGCGCAGTGGCAGCGCGGCTGCGTTCGGCAGTCTGGCGATACGTTTCGCTGGCCGAGGATCTGCCTGATGAGGTTCGCGATGTCCTTGATCAACTGCGCCGTCGCGAATTCAGCGTGAATCTGCGGCATCACGGAATCGACCGACTGAACGATAACACGCTGGAACACGCCAGCGGTACAATAGCCGTCGGACTCGTAATCACAGGACTGCTGATCGCCTCGTCCGTACTCATCCTCGCAGAATCCCGCTCAGCTGAACCTGGATTCCTGCGAACTGCAGGGATCGCAGGACTGATACTCGCAGCTGGACTGGCAATACTGCTTCCCTTTCGCTGGGTCCGCCGACGAAAACAGCCCCCTCCTGGGCCCCGCAGCAGCTGAACGGTGGTAAAAGGAACTCGCGGGGAACGCCACAGCAGCAACGCCCGTCCAATTCCTGCCTCCGTCGAAAACGATTACTTCCCGACTGGTTCGCCCGTCAGCTCTCTCACGTAAAGATTCGCAAACGCTGCTGCACCAGTGGCTGCTATGGAAAGATGAGTTTGATCAGCCGCGATATTGCGCGTTGCGTCAAGAGGCTTACCATTGATGCTGAGCACCATCTTTCCGTCGCGAACCGCGGCCACGATCCTGGCCCAGCCGTCGCCTGCCAGTTGTTCTCGATTGAGCGTCTGCCCGGCGATTGAGACGTTTTGAAAGTTTTCACCCGGACGGACATCGACGATGAATTCTCGATTGGCGAGCGGTTCAGTGCTGGTCATTGCAGCTGCCACGGCTGATTTGCCGTCGTATGCCAGGATCCAGTCCTGGGGCTGCCAGTGTTTGCGGGTGGATTCGGGGGCATCCCAGCCATCGAGGTTCAGTCCCGTGTAGAGACTGCGAAAGCCTCTGGCCGCCACGGCCACGTGCTCGTCAGCAATCGGAGTTTCCGGGAGTTCCTGGATCTTCATGTTCCTGTAATGCACCACGCCGCCTTCCGATTCGATGCAGATATAGCCTTTGCGGGGACTTGCATCCGTGCCTCGCGTGACCAGTTTGCCATTCACCGACAGACTGACAGCACCATCACGGCATTCGATGCGGTAATGGTTCCATTCCGGGGACGGCCTGGAGCGTTCTTCGGTGGGAAACGCACGACTGCCACCCCGTCCGTTGACAGGTGTCATGGTGGCACCGTGAATTGGGAAAATATCGCCGTGAGTGGTGTGGCCCCGACTCTGGCCATAAGAGTTTTCGAGGACCTGTATTTCAACGCTGCGATGAAACGGTACGCCCCGCGCTGTGATGTCATCGGCCCAGACAAAAATTCCCGCATTGCCCCCCGGCACCAGATGCCGCCACTCCACCTCCAGAATAAAATTCTGATACATCCGGTCCGTACGAATCTCGCCCGTGGGCCGACCTGTACACACCAGCATCTCATCCTTGACTGACCAGGTGGCTGCCGGG